>JAKOTQ010000044.1 GCA_029776205.1 Bacillota bacterium
CCGGAACATCCCGGCGAACCGCCGATTGATCCGGGGCCGATGCCTGAACAGCCTCATCCGTATTGGAGAGCGCAGTATTTCGAGGATCATCAAGCTCATATCAAAATACATCGGGAATGGAGGAAATCATCAGAGTATGAGCGGTTATGCCGCGCCAATCCGGAACTGGATAAAGCGATGGATTCTCACGAGCAGAGTCACCTTGAATTGCTGGTGGCTGAGGCTCAGAAACAGTTAGAGATTCAACAACAAATAGCCATGCCCGAGGCGCCGGTCCATCCTCCTGCCGGCGCCGTTTCTATCGCTCCGGGTCCACCCCCGCCCGGAGAACAAGCAGCAGGTCAAGTTTGATCTGCTGCTTTTTAATTAGTTAACAAAGCGGTATCGTAACAGACCCGCTTAAAAATACAAACAGAAAGGTGTGTTTTTTTATGATGGAACGAGCTGAACTGGTTTTCGACTTGCAATTCTTCGGTGGCGAAGAACCAGGCGGAGAACCGGAAAGCACTCCAGTTGATGCCGAACCGGCGGCAAATCCGGATAACCAAACAGTATCTCAAGAATCTGAGGAACTCGATTTCATCGACCCTGCACTTGTTCCTGACGAAGTGAAGCAGCAGGAATATTTCAAGGGAATGAAACGAGCGTACACTCAGAAAACTCAGGAAATTGCGGAATTTCGCAAAGCGTGTGAAGCGGCAGGGTTACCGCCTCAAATGGCTGGTCATCTCTTGAGTTATATGATGAACGACCCTCAAGGATTCATCAAAGCATTTGCAGCCGAACACGGTATTGAACTTACTCCAAAAGAGGAGCGGGAGATGGCCAAGGCGATGACTCAGGAAATCGAAGATGCTGTTGCCGATGACGATCTGGCTGATTTGGCCGGTGATGAGTACGCTGCAAAATTGCTTGAATTGGCAGAGAAACGTGTAACTCAAAAATTAGCTCAAAAATTCGCGCCGATCGAAAAAGAATTTGAGGCAAAACGGCGCGCTGAAGCCGAAAAATTTTTAAACGAAGTCAACACGGCCATCGACGGGGTACTTAAAGAATACCCGAACGCCGGTGTTACAAAGCAGCAGCTTTTCGAGGTTGCGAAACGGTATCAAATTTTGCCGCAAGATATGGAAGTTGCACTTCGCTTTGCAGTAGGTCCTGAGAAATTCAAGGAAATGCAAAAAGCAAAACTTCTGGCTGAAATTCAGACCACGGCCAGGGAAAACAAACAGTCGGTATCACCGACACTTTCAAACTCCGCGAACGGATTGCCTCCGAAACAAGCGCCGGAAAAACCGCGTACGATTGCGGAGGTGACTCAGAACATTCTCCATAGGCTCCAGACAATAACAAAATAAAGGAGCTGATTTTTTATGGCACTTACTTGGGCGCAAGTTAGCGATATGGCTAAACTTGAGTATTTGCCGGTTATGATCGACCATAT
>JAKOTQ010000024.1 GCA_029776205.1 Bacillota bacterium
GAGGCTGTCCACTGGAGACATTTTCAAACCCGCGAGGAAGCTCGTCAAGCTATCTTTGCATATACGGAAGGATTTTATAACACGCGTCGCATCCAAAAACGTTTGGGTTATCTTAGCCCCATCGAATGGCTTAATTGCTATCATGAACTGGTTTCAGAAAGTGTCGCTTAATGAAATGTCCGGAAAAGTGTTGACTTCCCATACTTTGTATTGTTAAAAAACCACTAAGGATGATACCTTAGTGGTTTTTTAGAGTTGATTAAAAATATAAATGATATCTATGTTTGCGTTGAATTGCCAGAGTTGTCATTCGGGGGGAGGATTTTGGTGTTAATCAACCTTTTATTGTCATTATTGCTTTTCATTACGTATCATTTGGCCTTAACATATGTTGGAGCGAGAGTGCGCTTCTTAAAAACCATCCTTCCTTCATTGTTTCTGGGATTGTCAGCATTTCTCATTCGAACGGTCTTTCAAGCGCCTCCTGTCATTTACAGCACTTCGATAGTGGTGATTTGTGCAGTTTTAATGTTCCTTTTTAACAAAATTGATTACTTATCAAGCATTATCGGCTCTATCCTAAGTTTTACGACCTTTATCGTCAGCAGCCTGTTGATAGCCTGTCCGATAATGGTAACTCTAGGTTTTGAAGTTCCGAGAGAAACCAAAGGCTTACCGTGGATATTGATTAATTTAGCTGAATTTGCTGTACCGACTATTGTTATTTTCATACTGAAGACCTGTAAATTTAATCTTGCAAAATATTTGCGAAACATATAGAACAGGAGTCCTCCGTTGAAACAGTTATACTTTTTAAAAGCATTTCTTTGCATACTCATTTGCATATTTACCATGCTGCTGTTTGAATTATCCATTTTTGAACAGTTGAATCGGACCATTTACTTTTCCTTCATGGCATGTATATTTTTTATTCTCATTTTGTGGGTGTTAAGCATTTGGTTTTTTTACAAATTTGCTATGGTAGTCAACGAAGAAAGAATCGCCCGGGAGACTGACCAATTTCAGTTGGAAGAAAGCCGTAAACTGGTACAAACCCTTCAATCCCAACGGCATGATTATCGCAATCAACTCCAGGTTATTCGCGTATTAGCCCAGTTTAATAAAAATAGTGAAATCATTAAATACATTGACGATTATATTTCGCTGGCAAATGTATCGGCAGCTGCATCCTCCCGTATCAATAACTCAGCTATCTCTGCCTTGTATTTAGTTTATGAAACGGAAGCCCGTGATAAAGGAATTAAAATGACCATCGATTCCGACATCGATTTTACTCATTTTAAATATTCTCCGTCAAAGGTCACCCGGATTATCGGCAATATCATCCGTAATGCCATTGAATGCTTGGAGGAGATCAACCGTCAGGACAGGGAAATTCAAATTACCATGTGGGAAGCCAATGACTATTATGTGATCAGTATCTGGAATAATGGAGACCCGATTCCGGAGACACATATAGAACGTATCTTTTTACCCGGTTTTTCGACAAAAAACAGTTCCGGACTGAGACTTGGAATCGTAAAAGAACTGGTTCAAGAATTGGGTGGAAATATTTCAGTCGTCAGTCAAGTCGAATTTGGAACCGAATTTAAAATTACATTGCCTCGAACCAAACCGAACAGCCTTTCGACCGCATGATTTAAAGTCAATTTTCTTATTCAAAAGAGAAATACGTTATTAAGTGAAGTTTTCGTTTCTATAAAGGAATTAAAATAAATATTGTCGAAGAATGATGGGATAAACCCATTTATTTTTTTTGAGGTGTATTAAACTTATGGCCAAAACCACTCCAATGATCGAACAATACTTGGCGATTAAAAAAGAATATCAAGATTGTATTCTGTTTTTTCGCTTAGGTGATTTTTATGAAATGTTTTTTGAGGATGCCGTGATTGCCTCCAAAGAATTGGAAATCGTATTAACGTCACGGGAGAACAGCTCCGAACGCATCCCTATGTGTGGCGTGCCGTATCACTCCGTATCCAGTTATCTGGGGCGTTTATTAAATAAAGGGTATAAAGTAGCCATCTGTGAACAAGTGGAAGATCCGAAAGCAGCTAAGGGTATTGTGAAACGGGAGGTCGTTCGGGTCATTACCCCCGGAACCATTATTGAAGATCAGCTGCTGCAAGAGAAATCCAATAATTATCTTGCAGCGATCACCCAATATGAACACCATTTAGGTTTTGCTTATGTAGATATCTCAACCGGTGAATTTAAAGCGACTCAATTTCCCAAACATCAGCATACATTATTGGCTGCCGAATTAACCCGGGTCCGTCCGGCTGAAATATACATATGCGAAAATGATGCTGAAACTTTACAGGAAATTCTGAAGCGGACAGAAAGCATGATCACTCACGGTGAACCCCATAATTTCAATTATGATCAGACCTATCGTGAATTGCAGGATCATTTCCAGGTGCAAAATCTCAGGTCTTTCGGGTGTGAAGAGTTACGGGCAGCCACGATCGCTGCCGGAGCCATTTTGTTTTATTTAAAATCAACGCAAAAAAATACCTTATATCATTTACGGCATTTAACCACCTATGAGACTGGGGATTATATGGCGTTGGATCCGGCAACCCGTCGTAATCTGGAACTCACCAAAAATATCCGAAGTGGAGAAACTGCCGGAAGCCTGTTAGCTGTATTAGATTTAACCGTAACTTCGATGGGTGCACGAACCCTGCGCAATTGGATTGAACAGCCCTTATCCAAACTGGACCACATTTTGGAACGCCAGGAAGCTGTCGCTGATTTTGTCGCCAATCTCGAATTACGGGAGATGATGCGGGAAGCTCTTAAAAGCACCTATGATCTGCAACGAATTTTAAGCAAATTATCCGGCAATTCCGCCAATGCCCGGGATTTGCTGGCTCTCCGCAACACTTTACAAGTCTTGCCCGAGATAAAAGGGTTGATTCGCCGTTGTCCGTCGAAAAAATTGCAGGAGTTGGAGAAAAACCTATTACCGCTTTCGGACCTTACCGACTTATTGGAGCGAGCTTTGGAGGATAACCCGCCCCTCACATTGAAAGAAGGAGGGATGATCCGGGAATCTTTCGATCCGGAATTGCAAAAATTATTGAATGCAGCCAGCCGCGGGAAACAATGGGTGGCTGAGTTGGAACAAGCTGAACGGGAACGGACCGGCATTAAATCGCTGAAAGTCGCTTACAATCAAGTATTCGGTTACTATATCGAAGTTACCAAAGCCAATCTCGATCTTGTTCCGTCAGATTATATCCGAAAGCAAACGCTGGCCAATTGCGAACGTTTTATCAATCAGCAACTTAAAGAATATGAAGACCTGATCCTCAATGCCCATGATAAAAGTATAGCCTTGGAATATCAAATCTTTATGAGCATTCGGGATGAAGTTTTAAAGCAAATCGACAGTTTGCAAACGAATGCTATGATCTTGGCCGAACTGGATGCTCTCAATGCCTTAGCGGAAGTTGCCACCCGTTATCATTATGTTCGGCCGGAGTTTACGGATACCGGAGAAATCCAGATTATCGACGGCCGTCATCCGGTAGTCGAACGGATGTTGCCTTCCGGTACGTTTGTTCCCAATGATACGTTTTTGGATTTAAATGAATATCGCGAACAAATCATCACCGGTCCCAATATGGCCGGTAAATCCACCTATATGCGGCAAGTGGCTTTGATCGTTCTAATGGCTCATATCGGAAGTTATGTTCCAGCAAAACGCTGTGTCCTTTCTCCGGTAGACCGTATTTTCACCCGCGTGGGCGCTTCCGACGATTTGGCCACCGGACAAAGTACTTTTATGGTTGAGATGAATGAAGTGGCTTACATCTTAAACCATGCTACCCGCCAGTCCTTTATTATCCTGGATGAAATCGGCCGTGGAACCAGTACCTTTGACGGTCTAAGCATTGCCTGGGCAGTTATCGAATTTCTAAACAATCCGAACCGGATTGGTGCTAAAACTTTAGTTGCGACCCATTATCATGAATTGACCGTTCTCGAAGACAAGCTGAAGGGCGTTAAAAACTATCATGTAGCTGTAGAACGAAACGGTTCCGAGATTATCTTTTTACGAAAAATCATGCCCGGCAGTGCTGCCCAAAGTTATGGTATTGAAGTAGCGGCTTTGGCAGGCTTACCAGCAGAAGTTACAGATCGGGCCAGGGAAATATTGAAAAGCCTAGAAAAAAATGAAGTGCTGGAATTTAAGGAAATCCAAAAAAAAGAAGAGGCTCAAACTGCTCAATCTGTTCAATCCGTCCAATCTGTCCAACCTGTTCAACAATTGGCACTCTTTGAAACAGCACACAACCAAATTATCGATCAGCTACGTGCGGTGGATTTGGCCTCAACGACTCCATTGCAGGCTTTAAACTTACTATATCAATGGCAACAGGAACTCAGGAAAAATTGATATGACACAATTCTCATCTTATTTAACTGATATTCGAAAACAGGAGGTGGGTTCCCATGAAAGTCCATCGGCTTGATGAACAGACCATCAACAAAATAGCTGCCGGTGAAATTATCGAGCGTCCAGCTTCAGTTGTCAAAGAATTGGTTGAAAATTCGATCGATGCCGGAGCAACCCGAATCGAAATCGAAATTAAAAACGGAGGACGCCAGCTGATAAAAGTCGTAGATAACGGATGTGGTATGGAGCAGGAGGATGCCGTCCTGGCTATCGAGCGCCACGCAACCAGTAAAATCATGCAAGTGGAAGATCTTCTTAATTTATATACGTTGGGCTTTCGTGGTGAAGCATTACCATCTATCGCTTCCGTGTCGACCTTTTCATTAATTACTAAACCTGCCTCTGCTGATTTCGGAACGTTGATCGAATGTAAAGGAGGCATTCTGCAAAAAGTCAAAAGTATCGGTGCCCCGGAAGGTACCAGTATCTCGGTCCAGGATCTTTTTTATAACACACCGGCACGACTCAAGTACTTAAAATCCATCCCGACAGAGAGTGGATATATCAATGAAATTGTCACCCGGCTGGCTTTAAGTCATCCTGAAATCAGTTTTCAACTGAAACATCAGGATTACGATATGTTATTTACCCCGGGAAACGGCCGCTTGGAAGACACCGTTATTTCGCTGTTTGGCACGGAAATACACAGGGAAATGATCCCGATAGCAATGGAAGATCGTCATCTGAAAATCACCGGTTTTTACGGGAAACCCTCTATTGCCCGGACCAACCGAAAATACGAAATCTTTTACATTAACGGCCGTCATGTCAATAGCCGCATTTTAAGCTCTGCCGTGGAAAAGGCTTATCATACTTTACTGCCGATCGCCCGTTATCCGTTTGTTATATTATTTATCGAACTTCCCCGCGACTGGGTGGATGTCAATGTCCACCCCACCAAACTTGAAGTTCGGTTTGCCAATGAATCCGATATATATAAAGCTGTTTATCATCTCATTCATAATTCACTGAAAGAACATTCCTTAATTTCGGAATGGATTAATCCGGATGATGCCGTGTCTCTTTCCCGCATTGCAACCGAAACAACTGTACCGTTAAAATCGGAAGTACCGGCCACTTCAGCAACACCGGCGGCAAATCTGGATCTGAACTATCAGGTTTATCATGATATCTATGCAGTTAAAGAAGAAGTGTCATCCGTCCAAGAACCTGTAGCGTCAGAGAATACGCTTCATGTCGTACCGACGATTCCCGACATACCGCCGGAGAAATCTTACCGCAATTGGTATGTCTATCCAAAAACCGTTCAAAATACCTACATTATTGTCCAGGACGAACAAGGTCTATTGTTTGTTGACCAACATGCTGCCCATGAACGGGTGTTATTTGAACGGTTTTTTACAAAAACTCAGGAATTATTAGGAACCCAGGCATTGTTAATTCCGGAAACGGTTACGCTAAATTACACCCAATACAAAATCATCTCGGAACGTATGTCTCTCTTCAACGGTTTGGGATTTGATCTTGAAGCCTTTGGGGGAAAAACTCTTATTATTCGAGGTGTTCCCTTGACATTGGCCAATATGGACCATACCCAAATAATTTTCGATTTGTTAGAAGAATATGCCAACTTTAAAACCTTTAAAAGTCCTTCCGAAATTAAAGAGGCCTTTTTGATTACCATGGCATGCCGTGCAGCTGTGAAAGCCGGGGACAAACTGGATGTCCTGGAATGTGAAAACTTGATTAAAGACCTTTTCCGGTGCGAAAATCCATATACTTGTCCCCATGGACGGCCAACTATCTTTCGAATGAGTTATGATGAATTAGGAAAGAAATTTTTGAGGCGATAAATGGAACGACCGATTATCATCATTGCCGGACCTACGGCTGTCGGAAAAACTGATTTTGCCATCTGGCTTGCCGAACAGTTGAATACCGAAATCATTTCAGCCGACTCGATGCAGGTTTATAAATATATGGACATTGGTACCGCCAAACCAGATGCTCCCCAACAACAACGGGTCAAACACCATTTGATCGATTTGGTCCGTCCGGATCAAAGCTTTTCGGTTGCTGATTATCAACAGTTATTCGATAAGACCGTTGACGATTTCAAGCAGAAAGGCCGGATACCATTAGTCGTCGGAGGGACTGGTCTTTATATCCGCGCATCGATTCAATCCTTTGCCTTGGATAACTCGGCTCAACCCGATCCGGAGCTCCGCCATCGTTATAAAGAACTTCTCCAAACTTATGGCAACGAATATCTCCATCGAAAGCTGACTGAAGTTGATCCCGAAGCAGCTGCACGTATTCATCCCAATGACGCAGTAAGGATCATTCGAGCGCTGGAAGTATTTGAATTAACCGGAACTCCCATTTCCAAACTTCAAACTAAACATGGTTTGAAATATCCGGTGATCTATATTTTCTTAGATCGGAATCGGGAGGAATTATACGACCGGATCAACCGTCGGGTGGAACTCATGCTGGAACAGGGTCTCCTGGAAGAGGTGAAATCCCTTTTAAACATGGGCTTTTCTGCTGATTTAAAACCAATGCAAGGCTTAGGCTATAAACAGTTGGTTGATTATTTGGAAAATCGACTGACATTCGACGAAGCCATTGATCAGATGAAGCAAAAAACCCGAAATTATGCCAAACGGCAAATTACCTGGTTTAAAAGAGAACCTCTTGATTATTCCGTCAACCTTTCTGGAAAAAAAGAGGAATTTTATTATGAGATATTGAACTATATTGAAGGTAGATTGGGCTGAAATGTCGAATAAGATCAGTGGGAATTTGTTCAGTGGAGGGAATTAAATTATGAATAAACCGATCATCAATTTGCAGGATGCTTTTTTAAATCAAGTTCGTAAAGAAGGCACTGCTGTGACCATTTTTTTGGTCAATGGTTTTCAACTCCGCGGTTTAGTCAAAGGCTTTGATAACTTCACCATCATTCTGGACAGTGAAGGGAAACAACAAATGGTTTATAAACACGCAGTTTCTACCATAATACCGGTAAAACCCCTTCCTGAGTTTGCTGCTGAAAAAAGAGAGGAATAAAGACCCTCACGGGTCTTTTTTTATGGCCATTATAATTTCAGGGAAACGATAGATGTAATAGATAAGGGAGTGATAATGATGCGTTTCACCAAGATGCATGGCCTTGGCAACGATTATATTTATATCAACTGTTTTAATCAGACCGTCCACCATCCGGAAGCCTTGGCGGTCGCGATGAGTGATCGCCATTTTGGTATCGGGGGAGACGGGATCGTTTTAATTCTCCCTTCGGATAAAGCTGACGCCAGGATGCGGATGTTTAACGCCGACGGAAGTGAAGCAGAAATGTGTGGTAATGCCATTCGCTGCGTTGGAAAGTACCTCTATGATCACGGGCTGGTTCGTAAAAATGAGGTAACCATTGAAACTTTGGCAGGGATAAAATATCTTTCCCTCAATGTCCATCATGACCGGGTGGAAACGGTCACCGTGGATATGGGAGAGCCGATTCTCGAAGGGTTGAAGATTCCGGTAAATGTCGATATGACACCGGTAATCGACCAACCCATTCAAACAGAAAGGTCTGAGTACCGCTTCACTGCCGTTTCCATGGGAAATCCACATTGTGTCATCTTTGTGCCGAAGATTACCGATACCATGGTATGGGAGGATGGAGCTTCTATCGAGGTCAATCCGCTATTCCCGCGGAAAGTCAATGTGGAATTTGTTACCGTAAACTCGGAGACAGACCTGAGCATGCGCGTTTGGGAACGGGGGAGCGGAGAGACTATGGCTTGTGGGACTGGCGCTTGTGCCGTTTTGGTTGCTGCGGTTCTCAATCAAAAAACAAAGCCCGAGGCTACCGTTCATTTGCTAGGTGGCGATCTTCAGATCCGCTGGGATCCTGAAACCCGTCATGTATTCATGACCGGACCGGCAACCGAAGTTTTCCATGGCGAGTGGCCGGATGAACCTTGAGTTAATATTCATGAGAAAGGGCTGACCAGTTTGAAAATCGCCATTTTGGGGCCAGCCGGCACTTATTCCGAACGTGCCGCCAAAGCATTTGCCCATCGAATTGGGATAAAACCCGGACAATTGGAATTGATTTATACGACGATCAATGATTCGTTACGGCGGGTCCAAAATAATCAGGCTGATTATGCCGTCATTCCGGTAGAAAACATGATCGACGGATTGATTGGAACTTCACTAGATGCACTCTTAGAGTATCAGGATTTTGTGAAAGTATGCGATGAGGTGCATTTGCCGATCACCCACGTCTTAGCCATACATCCAGAAGGCGATTGGGAAAAGATAAACCGGATTTATTCACACCCTTCCGCACTAAACCAGTGTCAACGCACCTTAGCAGAGTTACTTCCCGATGCCGAACTGATTCCGGTTTCATCCACGGCAGAAGCAGCAGGAAAAGTACAACAGGACCCACACCGTCAATCGGCGGCAATTTGCAATCATGAAGCCGCCAAACTTGAAAATTTGAAAATTGTTGACCGTGAGATCCAAGACTATCTGGTCAATGAAACCCGTTTTATGGTCTGTGCCTTACACGACGGGCTTCCTACCGGTAATGATCGGACATTAATGGCGGTCCGCTATGGTACCAACCAACCCGGACAACTTTATCAAACTGCGAAATATCTGGCCGAACAGGAGCTGGACTTAACCTTTGTCCAATCCCGGCCATATAAAGTAAAACCTCAGGAATATGTCCTTATTTATGAGTTTGTCGGCCACCGTTCAGATCCCAAGGTGGAGCAAGCACTGAAAAATATTGAAATGCAGGTTCGGACCACGGATGGTTGGAAAAAAATCTTAGGTAGTTACCCCAAGAGAGAAAGAGAAGAAGAAAAAAATGGAATATAACGATCAATTATTACAATGGATTGAAAAACATGAAGATTCCCTTTCGGAAATTTTCCGAAATATTTCACGCATCGCATTATATAATCAACGAAAAGTATTGAATGCATTTCACGCCGAAAAAATTGGCACCCATCATTTCCAATCAACCACCGGTTATGGTTACAATGACTTGGGACGTGAAGCCCTTGAAAATGTTTTTTCAAGGGTTTTCGGCACTGAAGCCGCTTTGGTCCGCCAGCAAATGGTATCCGGTACCCACGCCATTGCCTGTGCCATATTGGGAAATTTGAAACCTTCCCAGGAGCTGATCTTGGCCACAGGATACCCTTATGAAACATTGCTAGGCGTCTTAGGCATCAAGCCGGGGCAGGAAACCGTGGTCAGTGAAACGGGAGGATTTACCGTTAAAGTTATTCCGCTTTTGCCCGATGGAAATATCGATGTCGAACGGATCCTGGATGCGATCACTCCAGCTACCGCCATGGTGGCCTTTCAACGTTCCTGCGGTTATTCATCCCGTCAATCCTTTACCATTGATAAATTACAAAAAGTATTTCAAGATATTAAAAGGATCCATAAAGATTTGCCATTATTTGTCGATAATTGTTATGGGGAATTTGTGGAAACTTTGGAACCTACTGAAGTGGGAGCTGACTTAATCGCCGGTTCCCTGATTAAAAATCCCGGAGGATGTTTAATCCCCAGCGGAGGATATATTGCAGGCCGGGCCGATTTGGTCAATAAAGCGGCGGAACGATTGTATGCACCGAAAATTGCCGGAGAAATCGGTCCGTCTCTATTAAATTTACAAATCTTCTTTCAAGGCTTCTTTGAAGCACCCCATCGGGTCAGCGATATGCATCGGGGAGCAGTTTTAACGGCAAAACTCTTTGAAGAAATTGGCTATCGTGTTTCTCCGCGCTTTGATGAGAAACGCACCGATATCATTCAAAAGATTTTCTTCGATTCCGATCAGGATTTGATCGATTTTTGCCGGGCTGTTCAACGAAATTCACCCATCGAATCCCATGTGGTTCCGGAACCGGCATTGCTGCCAGGATATTTACATCCGGTAATCATGGGAGGTGGAACTTTCATATCCGGTTCGACCAGTGAGTTTTCAGCTGATGCGCCGTTAACTCCGCCTTATACCGCATTTATGCAAGGTGGTTTATCTTATACCCAGATTAAACTCAGTCTGGCAGGCATATTCCTTTCTAACTATTTACCAAAAATAATGGGTAATTTTACAATGTCAAGCAGGAATCCATAATTTTTGAATTGAATACTTTTAAGCTCTCTTATACGTTTAAGATGGGTTTCTTATTTTGACTTGGTTGAAAGGAGATTATTATGAACCTTGTGGAGCTGCTTATTAATTTGGTTTTAGCCATCCCTATGGCCATTTGGTTCTACAAAGATGCCCGTGCTAGAGATTATATGTGGTATTTCTGGGTTTTTGTGCCTTTAATCTTGATTTTCTCATCAACCATCATTACCATTGTCTTACTCTTGATTTTATTAGTATGCTATATAATGCTTCGACCCAAGGGAAATCTTTTTAAATGTCCCCATTGTCAGAAGGCTGTTCTCGAAGAATTATTCGTTTGTCCCTTTTGTCGTAAAAATGCTAAAAGAGAATGCTTAAATTGTCATGAACCGGTTCCTTGGGAAGCAGACCAATGTCCGAAATGTAAGTCTAGGTCTCTGACGAAAGAATAATATGTTGTTGGTTGGATGTATGAAGAAGGGAGACCATCATGGGAATAGAGGCACAGCGCATAGACCACTTGATACAATTTTTAAATAAAATCGAACAGGAAATCACCGATACCTGTATGGATAAAACCCGCCGTAAAGAACTGATTGAAAATTTACGGAATGAAGTCATCGAAGTTTTAAAAATCGCATTTATGGAGGGTGACCGTACGGTTCGGCATAGTGCCATGTACGGACTGAGTAAAGTCGGCCTTGATCAATCATTGGATCTCTTTATTTCAGCATTGAATGATTCAGATGAACATGTCCGTGGATGGGCAGCTGAAGCATTAGGAAAATTAAAGAATAACCGGGCTATTCAAGGATTGATTAAAGCGCTGGCTGATGAAAATCACTATGTTTGCTTCAACGTTTGTTCGGCATTAAAGCATTTTGATCCAGACCAAATTGTGCCTCCTCTTACCCAAGCGCTTCAAGACCCGGATCAACAAATTCGCCGTCTCGCCTGCAAACTTCTTGGCGAAATTGGCGATTCCCAGGTCACCGAAGGGTTGATCATTGCCTTGAAAGATGAGGACTCGGGAGTCCGGTATGAAGCGGCCGAAGCTTTGCGTAAACTTCGAAATCCAGCCAGTATTCTTCCGTTGATTTCTGCGCTTCATGATCCAAATCATGATGTCCAAGCCGTCGCCATTATGGCATTGGGCAGTTTCGGGGATGAACGGGCCGTAGAGCCTTTAGTAGCTATGATGATTGAGCAAAAAAATCATCGTCACGCCTGTCTGGAGGCGTTACGGGGAATCTGTGGCGATGAATGCCTAGATACCCTTTTTGAATTGATCCGTTCCAGCAAAAAGGCAATTAGCGAAACTGCTGCCACAATCTTAAAGAATATGTACCGGCGTAATAATGATAATATCAATGTATCCCAGAAGCAATATCAGCGGGCTGGAAATGCCAGCTAGAGTAATTGTGAACAACGTTTATGGATATACTATTTAAAGTGCAAAAGCTTAAAACAAGGAGATTCTCTTGAACCGTTTTAGCAATATTGAGTTTAGCTTAAAGCGGGTTGTATTTCCATGAAACAACCACTGAAGATTTTATTAAGTAATGATGACGGCTTTCATGCTGCCGGTTTACAAGCACTCTATCAAGCCATTAAAGATAAAGCAGAAGTAACCATCGTTGCACCGGACCGGGAACGGAGCGCAGTCGGCCATGGTATCACCATGCATCAGCCTCTCCGGGTCGAGCAGGTTCAATTGGATGGCAAAACCCATTGGACTGTCGACGGAACCCCATCCGACTGCATCAAACTTGCTTTGGAAAAAGTACTTCGCGATCAATGGCCTGATTTGATCATCTCTGGAATTAACCGCGGCCCCAACTTAGGAAGCGATGTTTTATATTCTGGGACTGTTTCGGCAGCGATTGAAGGTCATATGTACGGTATTCCAAGTATAGCAGCATCCGTCTATGACTTTGGAAATGCAAATTTTTCACCGGCTGCTCAATTTTTGGCTGACCATATAGAGAAATTATTGGAACTTGCTTCCCATAGCCTTATCAATATTAACTTTCCCACGGTTTCCGCAACTAACCCCCAAGTACGGTTTACCAAATTGGGCAGGTTAAACTACATCAATGTTTTTGAAGAACGAAAAGATCCTCGGGGGCGCATTTATTACTGGATGGGGGGAGAACCGGCTAAACAAGAACAGGAAGCCGACTCCGACATCCGAGCAGTGGAAGAAGGGGATATATCCATTACGCCACTTACCATTGACTTAACTCATTATCAATTTTTACAGAGTGATTATCTGAAAACTTTTAAATGGTAAACGAAAGGAACTGTTTCCGAACAGTTCCTTTTATTTATTACTTGTGGGATTGATTTAGTGAATTTTACGGACCAAACCGATCACTTTGCCTAGAATTTGAACGTTATCGGTGATAATCGGGTCGTACTTGTCGTTCTCCGGTTGCAGCCGAATCGCGTTTTTCTCTTTATAGAAGCGTTTTACCGTTGCTTCCTCCTCAAGTAAGGCCACAACAATATCCCCGTTATCTGCGTAACGATGTTCGTTGGAGACCACGACCAAATCTCCGTCATATATCCCGGCATTGATCATGCTGTCTCCTTTGACCCTTAGCATAAAAACCGAATCTGTCCTGGTAAAATCCCGGGGAAGCGGAAAATAATCTTGAATATTTTCAGAGGCTAATATGGGTGCACCTGCAGTTACTGTACCAACCACCGGAATATTGACTAAATCCCGATGGAAAGCAGGCAGATCCGAATCATGATCGTTCCCAATCAACACTTCAATAGCTCGAGGTTTGGTAGGATCCCGCCGCACATATCCGAGCTTTTCCAGTTGGGCTAAATGTGCATGTACTGTCGAACTGGAGCTTAAGCCCACAGCTTCCCCGATTTCCCGCACTGATGGGGGATATCCTTTTTGTTGAACTTCATTGATGATATACTCCAAAATTTGGCGTTGGCGTTTTGATAATTCCTCCACGAATGGTTCACTCCCGAAACAAAATTAAAAAAATATTTTTATATGAAAGAGTAGAGTAGGGGGCCTTGAATGTCTCAAATTCTAATTCTAAAGAAATTTCACTAAAGCCATTATATCATAGCTTCTGTCGAAATACAAACATTTGTTCTATTTTCCTATTGACACCGAACAATTGTTCGTGTTATATTATAACCATCGAACATCCGTTTGGGTTGAGGAGGAATCTTTAAATGAAAGTAAGAACCAAATATTATAAATGGTCATTCAAAAGATTCTTAACGAATATGTTTCTTTTAACGTTAATCGTCGGTATCGGAATTTTCTGTTTTTCCATCGCAGTAAAAGCCACTCAAGAAAAATCCATTGAATGGATTACTGTTAAACCTGGAGATACTTTATGGACTATTGCTGTCAGCATCGCACCGGAAAACGACCCGCGAAATACCATCGCGAAAATTAAACAGTTAAATCAATTAACCGGCTCAGATCTGATTGTAGGCCAAAATTTAAAAATTGAAGTTATCAAGTAAATTTAAGGCTTAAACCATTACTACAATTATATATTAATTATTGAGAGTTAAATTCCATAGATTAATCAAGTAATTTAAAGTAGTTTCTTTAAATATAATAAAATTAATATAAAAAGAGATAAATTAAGCGCTCAGGTTTATCATCTGAGCTTATTTTATTATTCGTAGCCTTTCAAGGTAAATTTTTGAGTCGTATAATATATATTATGTTAACTTATAACCGCGAAAAGACCGCAAACGCAATTTTTCGCCCATACGTTATTTTCCAATCCATTCATCGAAGAATCTTTTCATTTTCAGCAGCAATTTTATATAACTCATAATTATTTCACATCAATAACCCGACCAAGTATTTTATAACTCGAAATTGAATTTTGGCTATAGATTTCAGTAAAATAATTATGCTAATGATTTAAGTCATAGGCTTAAAATTTGGTGTATAAATTTTTGAATTATATTATCCCTTAATTTATAATGTAAAATTTATTTAATACTTTGAAGCCATTTTTAATAAAGCTTCTTTAGCGTATGCGGCTTGTGATTCATCGACTAAAACCACCAGATAATCGCCAGCACCAATTGACGTTTGACCGTTGGGAATAATATCTTTCTGGCCTCGTAAAATACTTACCAGTAAGGTTCCAGCAGGCCATTGAACATCTTTGATACGTATGCCATCAATCGATGAACCCATTTGAACAGCGATCTCCAAAAGTATTTTAGCTGTTGTCTCCTTAGACACTCTATGCTTGTCTTTATTATTATTCTCTAGCATTCTTTCCAAAAGCGATTCATAGATCGGCTTAGAACCGGTTAAATCAGCAACGATAAACGCCACAAATGAGACTACGGCCAAGGAAAGCAAATGATTTAAAGAACCAGTCATTTCTGATATCAAAATGCAGCCGGTGATGGGCGCCCGGACGATAGCCGTAAAATATCCGGCCATAGCCAAAATAATAAAGTTGTTTACATAATGTATTTCAATACGAAAACCTAAATTCAGCGTTTTTCCATAAATGAGCCCTATCAGCGCCCCTAATGCCAGCATAGGCAGAAAAATGCCTCCAGGCGCTCCGGAACTGTAGCTGATCATCGTAAATATAAATTTCATGGTTAAAAGAATAATAGCGATGTTAAGGATAATCTCTTCCCGGGTTAAGGACATAATGAGATCATGCCCTCCCCCCATCACTTCCGGAAGGAAAATACCCAAAATACCACCGAGCCATAACGGGATCACTATTTTCCAATATCCCGAAAGCCAAGGCAAGTTTCCCCATAACTCCTGACATCTAAGCAACGCCCAATTGAAAAATGATCCTGCTAAGCCCAAAATAATACCAAGTAACACTAGATATCCGTAATATTCAAGAGGCAACGGTGAAATTTCGGCAAAATTGAGCACCGGCTTCATACCAAAAAACTCTTTCGATAGGATATCAGCTGTTACTGCGGCAGACATAGCTGTTATTAATACGCGCGGCGAAAAGTTCTTATGGACTTCTTCCAAAGCAAAAATAACACCAGCCAATGGCGCATTAAAAGCTGCCGCAAGTCCAGCACTGGCGCCGCCGGTAATTAAAAACTTTTCCTCAATGGTCGGCCGCTTTAACATTTTACTGATTCCTTGTCCTGCGGCAGCCCCCAATTGTATCGAAGGGCCCTCCCTTCCTAAGGAAAGTCCCGCTCCGAGTGCCAATGACCCGCCGATGAATTTTCCGAGAATCACCTTCCACCAATTCATCTCCAATTGATGTAAGAGAACTCCTTCAACCTGCGGAATGCCGCTTCCCTTCGTCATCGGTTCCTTTCGAATGATCCAATAGATAATAGCCGCGATCCCTGTAAGAAATAAAAACCAGACAGGTATCAATCGGTAATTGTCTGAAAGGCAATGATATATCCATACCGATAACCGGCCCATTTTTTCTAGGACAAACCGATAAAAGACGACAATGAGACCTGAGACCAGCCCAACCAAAATTCCTTGAAAAACAAGGAGCATTTTAAAGTTTTTCCAATGAGTGAGCATCCTTGAAACAGATTGAGCAGACATCGCATTAACACCTATTTTTCAACTTAAAATGAATAATCCATAAAAAACCGGAAGAATTTTATTCTTCCGGTTGATCTAGCATCAATATCATTTCTTTTTAATCCAAGACATCATGTCACGAAGCTTTTTACCAACAACTTCAATGGGGTGTTCGGCTTCCATCCGGCGACGGGCATTAAACTCCGGACGGCCGACTTGATTTTCTAACAACCAATTCTTAGCGAATTGACCGCTTTGGATTTCATGAAGAACCTTTTTCATCTCCTTGCGGGTTTCCTCAGTAATGATCCGTTTTCCGGTCATCAAATCACCGTATTCAGCCGTATCACTGATGGAATACCGCATCCATGAAATACCGCCTTCATAAATCAGGTCTACGATTAATTTCAATTCATGTAAGCATTCAAAATATGCGATTTCAGGCTGATAACCGGCTTCCACCAGAGTATCAAATCCGGCTTTCACCAACTCAGAAACACCACCGCACAAAACCACCTGTTCCCCAAAGAGATCGGTTTCGGTTTCTTCTTTAAAGGTGGTTTCCAAAACGCCGGCTCGGGTACCACCGATTCCTTTAGCATAAGCCAAGGCGTATTCTTTTGCTTTCCCGCTGGCATCTTGATATATTGCGAAGATCGCCGGCACACCGCCGCCTTCGGTATACACCCGACGGACCATATGTCCCGGTCCCTTCGGTGCCACTAAAAATACATCCACATTTTTAGGAGGAACGATTTGGTTAAAATGAATGTTGAATCCATGAGCAAAGATCAATGCTTTGCCTTCGGTCATGTAAGGTGCAATATCTTCATAATATACTTTTGCCTGAACCTGATCCGGCAATAAAATCATAATCCAATCGGCTTGCTTTGCAGCTTCAGCTGCAGATACCGGTTGAAAACCATCATTAATCGCCGCTTGATAGTTTTGGCTTCCCGGACGTTGGCCAACGATTACTTCAACACCGCTGTCCCGGAGATTTTGCGCATGAGCATGTCCTTGGCTGCCATATCCGATAATAGCGACCTTTTTCCCTTTTAACAGGTCAAGATTGGCATCCTGGTCATAATACATTCTTGCCATATGTACAACCTCCTCACAAATTATAAGTCGAATGGCATTCTTCATAATAGTTATAATATATCATACAATAATACATTTTTTAAGTCATTTTTATTAAAAAATAGAGCGATCATTTTGCAATGATAGCTCTAAGGTGTTTATCAATATAGATGATTGGGATATATCATTTTATTTTAAAACGATGCCTTGATCTCCATTGTTCAAACCAGCAGCATTGGCTTCGTCAGTATCCAGGTGAAAATCTTTCGCGAAATTGGGGCTGACCCGTACTAAAACGTTATTGAAAATCACTCCCCGAGGGCCGTCAAATTTCACCGATACGATATCTTTATCTTTCAAGCCCATTTCGGCAGCTTCATCCGTGTGTAAATGGATATGCCGTTGGGCAATAATCACGCCTTCATCCAAAGTAACAGAACCTGCAGGCCCTTCCAACACGATTCCAGCCGAACCGTCAAGAGCTCCCGAATCCCTCACCGGCGGATTAACTCCTAAAATGAAACTATCGGTACGGGAAATTTCAACCTGAGTTTTAGGACGAACCGGGCCTAAAACACGAACTTTAGCAATTTTGTTTTTCGGACCGACTAAAGTCACGACTTCTTCAGCAGCATATTGTCCAGGTTGGGATAACGGTTTCATTGGAGTTAACTCATGGCCCTTGCCAAAAAGGATTTCGAGATGTTCTTGTGACAAATGTAAATGACGATTGGAGATACCTACAGGAACAGTATAGTTTGACAAGATAAACAACCTCACTTTATAAAAATAATGTATGTATAATAGCTAAAAATAAAAAAAGCAGTATTAAACCACTATAAATGGCAGGGGAGACAGGACTTGAACCCGCAGCCTACGGTTTTGGAGACCGCCGCTCTACCAATTGAGCTACTCCCCTGTAACACCATTAAATTATACATAATTTGCTCTTGTTTGTCAATTTATTTTCAACAAGTTTATCGATAAATTTTTATACAATGATTCAATAAATTCACAATTCAAACTCAGCTTGAAAAATTGACGCCAATAATTCCGCCAAAAGCACCTATAAAAGCATTAATCGCAATTTTCACCAGAAATACGGGCCAATTCACCGGCTCTCCCATTATAAATGCCAACAATAAAATGAAAACAGAGCTGATAACGCCTACTCCCGCGCCAGTCAGCCAACCATTCCTCCCACTTTTTAAACCTGCTAAAACAGCTCCGATGACCACTGAGCCATAGATAAAAAGCATCCATATATCGTTGGCCCAACTCATCACTCCGGTCCATCCCAATTGAGTTAATACCCCGAATAGAAGTGCCAAAATGAAAATTATGAGAATAACCGTTAATGAACCCGACATTATCGGTCCGAAGGGAATACTCATGGTATTTTCCTTCTCTACCATTTCCTTCACCTCAACCCCATTTAATTGATGATGAGTTACCATCAAAGACTGAGATCACTTTATCACCAATTTATGGGTTGCAGTCAGTAAATATTACTTTTTAGCGAAGGAAATTAATTATTTTTATCGCCAATCTCACTTTTACTAACGACATTGATCTGGCGGTTATGTCCCAACAACCAGTACTCTTTCTCATCGGGAACCGGTATAATTTGGGCGATTCGGCCAGTATAAAACACTTGAGTTTCATTCCAGCGCTTTTGAACGGGATTGTACCCTAAAATATGGGTATTGCCTGCACTATCGGTTACAATGACTTCTGAAGATTTACCCGGAACATACTGTATATTTTCGATCAAATAATTACTTTGCCAGGGCGCCTGAATAAACCGATAGCTTTTATTAGCATAACTCAATATATAATTTACCTTTTGACTGGTGGTCACCATAAACCCAGGTTTTCCGTCCTGATTCCAATCTCCGAAATGAACTGCTAAAACTTTCCCCCAAGGATAGTTTTCCGATTGGGAAACCACTGCATTTTTTTCGATTTTCAATACTGCAAGACTACCGTTTTGATAAGAAACCAAAATCTCATCCAGTGAATCCCCATCTATATCAATAACTTGCAAAAATCGAATCTGGCGCCATGGCGACGGACTTTTCCATACAATATTCAAAGCATCATCCATTCGTTTGAGATAAAACAATGAACCTTCCGAATTTTGGGCGATAAATTCGGTTTCTTCCGTTTCGGTAAACCTACCACTAACAATGTGGTTTATATTAGACCATAGATATTTGCTATTATCCCTGATTGTCCATTGAGAATCTTGGTTTAAAGCATAAATGTATAAAAATCCGGGTTCATCGGTACCAGCGATAATCTCCGGCTGGTTATCCCAATCAAAGTCACTTACCCAAACTGTGGTAAAGTGATTTGATTTGGCTAATAAACGTTGATATTCCACCCATTGGTTATCTACACACTGATGAATAACCAGCTGCCCATCCTGGATCGAAACCGAAAACAATTGATGGTCATAATAAAAAAACTGCTCCGGTAAGCGTTCATACGGCCAGGCCTGAACCATTCCTGTAGATATACTCCATTGGGCAGAAGATGACTGGGTCCATCCTGGTGAAAAAGAACCCGTTCCTATGATTAAACCCAAGCAGATCGCGAACATCAGTAAAAAGGTGAACCGCTTCACTTTTTACATCTCCTTACACGCTATTCGTTTTTGGTATATAATTCCATCTTTATTTTAAAGTTCCTCTCAAGGTTAACAAAAAAGGTTTGTGTAAAAATCACACAAACCTTTAAAATATCAAAAATGGTCGGGCAGGCGGGATTTGAACCCACGGCCCCCACCACCCCAAGGTGGTGCGCTACCAAGCTGCGCTACTGCCCGTAACGAACAAAAATTATTGTATCACTTCTTTGCCGCTCCGTCAATAGCTTACCTTCGTTTAAATCCCCAGGTACTATTGAAAAATTACTCTGGACTGATTCTCCGGCTTTTAAGAACATTCCCAAATTGATCGACAGTAATCTCCAACCGGTGCATAAAATCGCCTAAGGATGCTAATTTTGATACACTTTCCAAACGCATAAAATCGGACAACATCGTATCCAGCATCTTATATACATCGTTCAATTCGGCTTCCCGTTTTTTGATCTTTTCCTGTTCAGACATTAATTTCTGTTGTAACCTTTCGTTCTCATCCATCAATTTTTGAATCTCTTCCATCAACTTATCTTCCCGTTTCAAATCCCGTTCAACAGCCAACAGATGCTCAACGAAGCCGCGCAGATCAAGCTGATGTCGCTGTTGCGCTTCTACTTTTTCCAAACGTTCTTCAATGGATTTGATGGTCTCAGGCAAAGAGGATAACTGATAAAAAAACATATGATCATCGCCCACCGGGCGAACCGGTAATGGCGTAATATTGGATAACGGTTTCTCCACCGGATTATCGACTACCGATGGAGCCTCAGATTCTCCAGTCTCCCCCTGCTGTCCCAATACTTGTTTCCCGAGGCGCACCAAATCAGCATCTTGATAATTCAAGCGTTTTAATAATCGATAAAATCTCAATTTAAGTGCCGCTGTAGTAAATGTATCGCCCAGTATCTCTTGGAGTTCTTCGCAAGCAGCAGCCCGCGAATTTCCCAAAGCTTGATGTTTGGCAAACACCTCCAAAATTGTCCGGTCAATATCTTTTATTTCCCGGCTGCGTTTACGTGGAGCGATACCAGCCTGATTCATGTATTTGGCTTGCATCATATTATAATATTCCTGATTGGACATACCTTTTTCTTTTAATAGTCGGCAAAATTGACTCCGTAAGGCACTCATCTTTCGACCTAAACGGGTAACGAGTTCCCGTCGCTGTTGCGGATTCCACCATGACTCAAATAAAATCTGATTTTCTTCTTCAGTATATCTTGGTTTTGATTTTTGCAATACTTCATTATTCGGAACTCTAGTAGTTGCAAGCGCTTTATCACTCATCTATCTTTCCCTCCTATAAATGCAATCATCCTTTTTAATGGGGGCCCTATCATATTGTGTTCCAGTTATTTCCGAATTATGCTATATTGCAAAAAATATTTACTATTTTTTCTTCATAGAACATAGATTAAAGATTTTAACAATCTTCTCCGCAATAAAAAAACCAAAACACTAAAGGTATCATGGCTTTTAGTATATATATGCAATAGGTTATCAATTAGGTTCAGAGATGTTTTCATCTTCCATTAGAAAGCCAAAATTATTTATCGCACATACAGTACCATCTTTAAGACGTTATTTAATTTTGATCTCTGTACCTTCCCAATCAAAGGCAAGACCTTCCCTCCTCTCCACGGGTGGGAGGAAATATTCGTAAGGATAGCTATGTTTGACAGGAAAACATAAAAAAGACGTGGGCCAATTTCACCCACGTCTTTATCATCTTTATTTAACTATTTTTATAAATTCCTCACTGTTTTTGTCACTGCTAATCCTAGCTTCATTCAGAGTTTTGCTATAGTTATAATCAGCCGTTTGATCTTCTTCGGTGATTCGAGCAAATGGATCCATCGGCAATTCATTCAATAATGGTTTATATCCTTTCGTACCTTCTTTAAGTAAGTCGCTTAAAGATTCCGGAAAATCTCCCTCTTTTGCTTTATACACTTTAATGGCAGTCGCTAACATCCGTAAATCAGCTTTGACGATAGAAGCCTTCACGTTTTCCTCGGAACCGCCCATATGGACCAAGGCAACCCCTGCTAAAACAGCTAAAATAATTACTGCGACAATCAATTTGACCATGGCAAACCCATGTTCACTTTCGAATATTTCTACCCATTTTGGCATCGACTTCACCTCCTTTCACCATCCATCCTTCACGGCTGGATTACTGTCAAGTACGAATGTCATTGAATTTACGATGCCACAGGGACTAAATATGGTAAACACAATTACACATTATGCTTATTATATATATCGACCATTTTAAGAAAGGAATAAACCACATTTCCCTTAGTGTCATAACATACACTTATCTGATACATAACCATTTGACTTTCATCAAAAGCTGTTGGTCGAGATATAGCTGGGACAGCAGAATTGAGCGGTTGCGCTTAACATGATATAATGATTATATTGAGCTATAGAAAGGTGACATCAGATGAAATACTTGGTTCTTTTAATTGATGGAGTTGCCGATACTCCGGTTCCTCAACTTCACGGGAAAACCCCGTTACAAGCTGCTAAAAAACCACATATTGATGGTTTAGCCAAATCTTCTGAAATCGGTATGGTAAAAACCGTTCCTGAAGGACTTCCACCGGGAAGCGATGTAGCCAATCTATCAGTTTTAGGATATGATCCACTCACGTATTATACCGGCCGTTCGCCTTTGGAGGCCGTCAGCATTGGCGTTGATCTTAAACCGGAAGATGTGGCGTTTCGTTGTAACTTGGTAACATTATCGAATGAATCCGCTTACTCTGAAAAAACGATGATCGATTATAGCTCCGATGAAATCACCACTGCTGAGTCATCCCAGTTAATGACGGCCATTGCTTCTCAGTTAAACTCGGACTCGATCCAATTTTATCCCGGTATTAGTTACCGCCATCTGATGGTATGGCATCATGGCCCAACCGATAGTCATCTTACCCCGCCCCATGATATTTCTGATAAAATCATCGGCCCTTACCTTCCTTCCGGCCCTGGAGCTGACCAATTGCTGAAACTGATGGAACGAAGCCAATCCATCCTAAAGGATCATCCAGTCAACCAACGCCGGATAGCACGGGGGTTACGTCCTGCCACATCCATCTGGCTTTGGGGACAAGGCAAAAAACCGCAAATCGATAGTTTCTCTCACAAATACGGGTTAAGCGGGGCCACTATCTCTGCGGTTGATCTTATCAAAGGATTGGGGATTTGTGCCGGACTGGAAGCCATCGAAGTCCCTGGTGCTACCGGTAATATTCATACCAATTTTAAAGGAAAAGCCGAAGCAACCATTGAAGCTTTTCGTAAAGGTAAGGATTTCATCTATCTTCATTTTGAAGCAGCAGATGAAGCCGGGCATCGCGGTGAAATCGAAAACAAAGTCCTCGCTATCGAAAAAATCGATGCGGAGGTATTAGGCCCGATTCTGTCTGAACTCCCCCACATCGATCCGGAATTTCGCATTTTGATTTTACCGGATCATCCGACGCCGTTGGCGATTAAAACCCATACAGCCGACCCGGTACCCTATTTAATTTATGACTCGACGAGCAAAATAAACTCAGGCATCGAATCTTTCGATGAATCCAGTGCCGCTCAGACTCTGAGCTTTGTGGCCGAGGGTCATCGGTTGATGGACCGGTTTATTCTGAACGTTTGAACCGGCACATAAAAAATCCGTCGCCGCCCCGGCTGTTCGGTAACACTTTTACCCAAGGCTGGTTGGGATCATCTAAAAACTTTTGTATTCTTTCAGGCAGAAATTGGCGGTAATCTTCAATTTGGTATTCCGGATATCGATGTAATAACCATTCGACCTGCGCCTCATCTTCTTCCCATTCTAAAGCACAGGTACTATAAACCAGGCAACCGCCTGGTTTTACTAATTGTACGGCCCGTTCGAGGATTTGGCGCTGTAATACTGCTAATTCCCTAATATCTTCGGGTTTCTTCCGGTATTTGGCGTCGACTCTCCGGCGTAATACCCCCGTTCCCGAGCATGGCGCATCTACCAATACCCGGTCAGCCCAACCGCCGTCAGGCAATTGAAAATCACGAGCATCACCTAAGCATGGATGAATGGACCGAAGCTGCAACCGTTCGGCATTTTTCCGGATCAACTCAATCTTATGGGGATGGTCATCGTTACTAAAGACTCGGCCGTGATCATTCATTAATTCAGCTAAATGCGTGCTTTTGCCTCCGGGAGCCGCACAAAGGTCGATAATCGTTTCGCCGGGCTTTGGATCCACCAGATGCGCAACCAGCATCGAACTTTCATCTTGGATAATCAATTGACCTTCTTTAAACAAAGTTGTATCCTCGATCGGTAATGGCGCTTCTTTTAAAACCAATGCTTCCGGCAGGAAAACTCCGGATTCCACCTGAAACCCCAAATCGATCAATCCGTTACAGACCCGGGATATTTCTGCCCGGCATCGATTAATCCGAATCGTTAAAGGAGCCCTTTCATTGCCGGCTTGTACAATCTGTTCGGCCTTATCCAGTCCAAATTGATCTACCCATCGCCGGATCAACCATTCAGGCGTCGAGTACTCCAGGCTCAGATATGAAAGGCGATCCTTTCGAGGATCAGGGAAAATAATCTCCCCTCGGTTTCTTAAGTAATTGCGCAAAACGCCGTTAACTAATCCGGCTAAACCAGTATATTTAGATTTTTTGACCTGTTCAACGGCACTATGGATCACGGCCCTTTCCGGAATTTCCGGCAAATAGATCAATTGGTACAAAGCAATCCGCAGAATATTTTTTATCGGCAGTTTCAACGATTTTAAAGGACGGCTTAACAGCCGTCCCAAAATATAATCTAATTTTAATAAATTTCGGACAACGCCATAAACCAATTCGGTACAAAAAGCCCGCTCCCTTTGGTCTATCTGGGGATACTGGCGCAATAATTCGCTTAATGCCAGATTGGCATAAGCGTTGTCGGACTCCACTCGATCGAGTACTTGCTGGGCCAATTGGCGGCCTGAAACCTCAGTCATTATTTCTCCCCCGAAGCATGAACATCCGTAACAACTGTAAAATGGCGGTAGCTGCCGAAGCAACATAAGTTAAGGCTGCAGCGTTCAAAACTTTACGGGCACCCGCATCTTCACTACCCCGCATTAAAAATCCGCTCTCAGTCAGCATCACCATTGCACGGTTACTAGCATTGAATTCTACCGGCAGTGTTAATACTGTAAAGAAAACAAAGAAACTGAAGAGAATAATTCCCAAATCAATCATAAAGGTATTACCGCCAAAGATAAATCCGAGAAAGAACAGGAAAAACCCTAATTGAGAACCCAAACTAGCTACAGGGAAGATTTGGTTTCTTAGCGTCAGCGGAAAATACGCATGAGCATGTTGAACCGCATGACCAGTTTCATGAGCGGCAACTCCTAAGGATGCCAGTGAACGCCCATGATAGACCTCTGGCGATAATCGAAGGACCCGAGCCCGTGGATCATAATGGTCTGATAATGTCCCCGGAGTCAATTCTACAGGAACGTCATACAGCTGATTTTCATCTAATAGACGGCGGGCCACTTGAGCGCCAGTCAAGCCGGATGTCGCATTCACATTCACATATTTGCTGAACGTGGATTGTACTTTAAATTGTGCATAAATCGAAAAAATGATGGCCGGCAAGAGTAAAATATAAGTCCAATCATAATAATACACGGTAAATCACTCCTCTGCGCATTAATTTACACTGTTGTGCCGAAAAACATACCCGGTTGTAGTCGTCGCCCATTAGCATAGTCCGTCGCTGCCATCGCTTTTTTTCCCGGCGGTTGAACCTGAGTGACCAGAAGTGGTCTATCTCCAGTTCCTATTAAAATGCCCCTATTCTTTTGAACAGCAATAATTTCGCCGGGAGCAGCCGATAATTGCTCATCGATCAATCGCGTTTCTAAAATCTTCAAACGTTCACCCTGCCAAAAAGTTTCCACACCCGGTGCCGGTGCAAACACTCGAACCCGGTTATGAAGTGTCTCTGCCGGCAGGGTCCATTCCATCTGCTGCAAATCCGGAGATAACTTAGGAGCTATGGTAGCCTGTGTGTGATCCTGAGGGATTCGCGGATTTCTACCAGTGGCGATGTCTTCTACGGTCTTGACCAAAAGATCGCCGCCCATCTCGGCAAGGCGCATATATAATTGGCCAAAGTTTTCATTGATATCAATGGACGTCTTCTCCTGATAAATGATATCTCCCGTATCCCAACCTTCATCCATGTACATGGTGGTCACTCCGGTTTCACGGTCACCGTTTAAAATACTCCATTGGATCGGCGCCGCTCCCCGATATTGTGGTAGTAAAGAACCGTGAACATTAATACAGCCATATTTCGGATTAAATAAAACCGGTGCCGGAATCTTTTGTCCAAAAGCCACCACTACGACTAAATCCGGATTAAGCTCGGCAAAACATTGCAAAAATTCAGTATCGCTGACCTTGGCCGGCTGCCAAACCGGAAGTTGATGTCGGAGTGCCACACATTTAACCTCACAGGGACTCAGCTGCATCCCACGGCCCCTAGGCTTATCAGGTTGAGTCACGACTCCGATGATCTCATGGTTCGTTGTCAGCAATTTTTCCAAACTAACCGCCGCAAACTGAGGCGTTCCCATATATAATATCCGCAAAATTATCGACTCCTTATCCCAACAGGGATATGCAATGATTATTTTTGCTCCTTCAAGTAATCAATAAACAAAATCCCATCCAAATGATCGATCTCATGTTGCAAAGCCCGGGCCAGTAACCCTTCGCCTTCAACCGTCACTGGTTTTCCATCGAGATTGATCCCGGTGGCTTTTACCTTTGCCGCCCGGGTAATATACTCACTACGTCCAGGGATAGATAGACATCCTTCAACGTCCCGGTCTTGACCTTCAGCTGCCACAATTTGGGGATTGAAAAGGACAATGGGCCCATCCCCGACATCAATCACAATTAACCGTTCGGAAACCCCAACCTGCGGTGCAGCCAACCCCACACCATTAGCATGATACATGGTTTCCAACATATCTTTGACCAATACCCGATGGCGTTTGGTAATTTTACTGATGGGTTTTGCTTTCAAGCGAAGCACCGGTTCATTTTCACCGTAAATCTTCAATTTCAATGAATTCACCTCAAATTTTCAAAATAAATTTTTATATTATAGTACACAAGTACACAGTTCACAATTAACAACCAAGATGCGGAGTTCTGGGTTGCATCTCAAATTTCGCCCGCCTATTCTCTATATTTTATGGAAACGTATTTATCCGGTAACCTGTCCCAGAATACTTGACATATTACCCAACATCAAATTACTCACGTCATTTCTTCTGACTTCATAGCCTGTCTTTTAATTATCAGCACTCATATCCAAAACCTAATACCTAATACCAGTACCTTATTCTATAGTACAGAATACGGGTTCCTATCCCGGATAATCCGGACATCGGGATATTTTTTGAACGGAAATTGTTTCCATATCTCTGTGCCGATTTGTTGGAGCCAATCAGGACGATTGGTTTTAAGGATGATCTGATGTCTATACCGGTTTTGAATTTTTTCTATCAAGGCTGGCGCCGGTCCCAATATTTCTATCACATCATCCGTCCTCGGGCAGTTGGCTACCTGGTGAATACATTGATCTAATCTATCCCTAAAAGTTTCGGTCGCTGCAACCACTTGTTCTTTGCGAATACCTGAAAACCCAAACTTCAACAATTCGGTAAACGGTGGATATTTAAGTAAACGCCGGTTTTGAATTTCAGTTTCATAAAATCCGATATAATCGTGGATTTTAGCAAATTGTATCGCATAATGTTCGGGATTATAAGTTTGGAAAATGACCTGGCCCTGACGATCGCCTCGTCCGGCTCTGCCGGCAACTTGGGTCAACAATTGAAAGGTCCGTTCCGCCCCACGGAAATCCGGCATATTCAAAGTCATATCCGCCGTAATCACCCCTACCAAAGTAACTCTAGGCAAATCCAGCCCTTTCGCAATCATCTGTGTTCCCAGTAAAATATCGACTTCCCCGTTGATCAACTGTTGATAGATGCGTTGATGTGCTCCCTTCGTCGAAGTTGAATCCACATCCATCCGGATCACCCGGGCCTCCGGAAACATGGAGGACAACTCGGCCTCAAGTTTCTGCGTTCCGCTGCCAAAATAACGAATCCGATGGCTTTGACATTTGGGGCAGATGTTCGGTATAGGCTGGCGATAATCGCAATAATGGCAGCGTAATACCGTTTCATGGGAGTGATAGGTTAATGAAACTTCACACGAAGGGCACCGCAAACTCTCCCCGCAATCGCGGCACATCACAAAAGTCGAATGTCCGCGGCGGTTTAATAATAAAACGACTTGTTCTTTCCTTTCTAAACGTTCCTGAATCCCTTTAGAAAGAGCTTCACTGAAAATGGTTTTATTGCCGCGTTTAAGTTCTTCCCTCATATCGACGACAAGCACTTCCGGCAAAGGAATCTGGTTATAACGCTGGGTAACTTCGACATAAGCATATTTTCCTTGTTTAACAGCATAAAAAGACTCTAATGCCGGAGTCGCCGAACCCATGATCACTTTTGCTCCGGTCAATTGAGCCAGCTGCTCAACGACCTCCCGGGTATGATAACGGGGGGAATCCTCTTGTTTATATGAGGACTCGTGTTCTTCATCGACCACGATCAGGCCCAAAGCTTCAAATGGTGCAAATAACGCGGAACGAGCACCCAAAACAAACCGGGCTTCACCCCGCTTGATCTTGAACCATTGATCGTACCGTTCACCATCGGACATATTGCTATGGATTAAAGCGACTGTCTCCCCGAATCGTTCTCGCGCTCTTTTTAAGGTTTGTGGAGTTAAGGCAATTTCAGGGACAAGATATAACACCTGTTTTCCATCGGCGATGATTTGCTTGGCCAGTTCAAAATAAATTTCGGTTTTCCCGGAACCGGTAATCCCGCGCAATAAAAAAATGGAACCGGGCTGTGAATGATAAACTTTAGCATATACTTCGGCTTGCTCTTTATTTAACGTGACGGAACGATATTCCGCCGGTGATTCCAACCCTACCGGAATCCGTTCGACCGTCGTTTGACAAAGCTCCACCTTTCCTTCGCGAATCAAGCGGTTGATCACGGCTATACTGACGGAGGCTGCTGCAGCAATCTGTGTACGGGTCATGCCGATTGAATTTTCTAATAAAACCTTTTTCACCCGTTCTCCGGCTTCAGTCTCCGGTTCCTGTTCAGAACCAACCCATCGACATATGAAAGCCTGCTTTGTTGAAACCCGTGATTTTCCAAACAACTGAACCGGTTCAACCCAACGTCGGTGTAACAAATATTCAAAAAGCTCAGGATATTGGCCAAATTCTTTTTGCCACTCAGTCTGAGTCCAGCTCAGACTTTCTCTTTCCCGTAAAATCGGTTTAACCCGTTCCACAATGGCTCGTGGTAAAACCTCATCGAGAGCTGACAGTAATTCATTAAGATTTATATTTATTCGTAAACCGTTCTCTTTTTCAAGACGAGAACCAGGAGGTAAACATAGGCGAACCACTTCGGCTCGATTGCAAAAATAGTTGCTTGCCATCCACTCAACTAAATGATATTGGGTTTCAGTCAGTAACGGAAAAACATCCACCACTTTTTCGATGGGTCGAAGATTGTCAAAATCCGAATGATCGGCAAAATCCCAGATAACCCCGACTGCCATTCTCTTTTGAATCGGCACAATCACCCGGGAACCCAATGCAGCCATTGCCGCCCACTGTTCGGGAATCTCATAATCAAAGAGAGTATCTAAGGCGATGGCCGATGAATCAATTAATACCTTGGCTATCTTATGTTTTTTGCTCATATTCTCATTATAAAGCAAAAATCCCAGAGGAACAAGGTTCTGGGATTTGGTATCTTAGTGATAAATCTAAGAGCAAGCGATATTCATGATTATTTAATCCCGGTTTTGGTACGCTCGATGCCGATTTTTCCTGCGTAAATCTCTTTCAACGCCAGAGATACCGCTTTCTCCTTTTGCTCTTCATCATTGTTGTTGTTTTCTTCAAGTATTTGGCGGGCTCGTTTCGCTGCAGCGATAACCAACGTATATCGGCTGTCGACATGCCGAATCAGTTCGTCCAATGATGGATAGATCAATGAATTTCCCCCTCTGTTTGATTATACCTCATGAAGTATTTTATCCATACAACCCGATTCTAAGCGGATTGTTCGACATTTCTCAGCCTGTATAATACATTCAATTTGAGAACATGTCAAGTCGATTTCATTATTTATTATAAAATAATCATATTCGGGGGCATGCTGAAATTCGGTCGTAATATATTTTAAACGTTCCTCGATCTGCTGTTCACTTTCGGTTTGGCGTCCAACCAAACGGTCGCGTAAAGCTTTAAGCGAAGGTGGAGCCAAAAAGATCAGTACTGCTTTAGGGAAAGACTTTTTAATTTGAAGCGCACCCTGGACATCAACATCCAAAATAACGTCTTGTCCGGCGCATAATTTTTTCATCACTTCCGACTTGAGCGTCCCATAATAATATTGATATACTTTGGCCCATTCCAAAAATTCAGCGGCAGCGATCTTCTCCAGAAAATCAGCTTCCGCCATAAAATAATAATGTTTACCATGAATTTCATTGGGTCTGGGATTTCGGGTAGTTGCCGAAATTGAGTAACTCAAATTCGGCAACTTGGAAAACAAATTCGAAATAATCGTATTTTTTCCAACACCCGAAGGACCCGAAATAACAATCAATAAACCTTCTTGCATGAAAAAGACCCCTATTCCTCTGCTTCAACCGGTGTATCTTTACTAATAAGACGGTGAGCGACAGTTTCTGGTTGAACGGCTGATAAAATCACATGATCGCTGTCGGTAATAATCACTGCCCGGGTTCGTCGACCATATGTAGCATCGATTAGCATCCCTTTATCCCGGCTTTCTTGAATAATCCGTTTGATCGGCGAAGATTCCGGACTGACAATAGCTACGATCCGGTTGGCAGAGACAATATTGCCAAAACCGATGTTAATAAGTTTGATATCCATTACAGTACAGCGGCAAGGGCCTCCCTTCTTAATTGTTGCCAAGACGTTCGATCAGAGCTTGTTTTTGACGATTGCCAAGGCCCTGGATACGCCGGGTCTCATCAATACCGATATCGGACATGATTTTCTTGGTTTTCACTTTACCAATACGCGGTAATGATTCCAACATATAAACGACTCTCATTTTGGCGATGACTTCATCATCAATATTCGCCAACAATTCCCGAATGGTGGTTTTACCGCTTTTCAAGTTTTGACGAATTTGAGCCCTTTTACTCCGGACTTCCTGCGCCTTTTTAAGTGCTTTTTTCTTCTCCTCCAGTGAAAGCTTTGGTAATGCCATGCTTCTCACCTCCTCTTCTATTCGATATTTTGAACTTGTTCTCTTAACTTTTCCAATTCCGCCTTAAACTCGATGACAATCTGAGATATCTGTAAATCATTGGCTTTGGAGCCAATGGTATTAATCTCCCGATTCAATTCCTGAATCAAAAAATCAAGTTTGCGACCAATGGGTTCGTCAAGATTGAGGGCATGAGTAAACTGTTGCAAGTGGCTGGCGATCCGTACCAATTCTTCATTAATATCGGAGCGTTCAGCGAAGATCGCAACTTCCATAGCAACTCGGTTCGGATCAACCTCGATTCCTCCGGTTAAATCTTGAATCCGTTTGGTTAATCGTTCCCGATAAAGCTCAACCACTGAAGGAGCCAACTCTGTGATTTGATGGCGTAAATTGCTTAAGATGTTAATTCGCTGCATAAAATCTTCGACAAGTTTTTGGCCTTCCCTTCTTCTCATCGCAAGCAAGATTGCCATGGCCTCGGCCAATGCTTCGGAAGCAATTTGACTCACTGTCTCCTGATCTTCCTCGACGGGAGTCAGCTCAAAAACTTCGGGTAACCGCACGATAGTTGGCAAATCCAATTCTCCGGGAATGGCATATATTCCTTTAAGCTCAGCAGCAGATGTAAGATAAGCCGTAATGACAGAATGATTTAATTTGATTTGAGTCCGGTTGTTGATGAATGATTCGATATTGACGGAGACATCGATCTTTCCCCTGGAAACAAACTGTGAAAGATCCCTCCGGAGCTTGTCTTCTAAATAAGCATAATTTTTCGGAATCCGAAAATTAATATCTAAATAGCGATGGTTTACTGATTTTACATCAATAGTGATACTGTAGTCGGCGGTCGTTTTCACGCCGCGACCGTAGCCGGTCATACTTAATGTCAAGATATTTTGATTCCTTTCTGATGATTTTCTTGATGAATCATTACCGAAAATCCGGTGATATTTGGATGGGAATTTAAGTATATATTCAACCTATCATGGGAAATTCCTCCTTTTTGCTTGTAAAATTAATTCAATTCAGGGAACTTTTTTTTCATTCACCCGTTTTAAATGTAAAAAAGGTAAATAATAGAATAAACATAGTATATGGTAATTCCCTTAATTTAACCGTATACATTCCATGCAGACAGGAGGATTGATCATGAACGAGACATTCAAAAAGTACTTATCCTATGTTCTGGTAGCCGCCTTTGCATCGTTAATGACAACCGGGTTGATTTTCGGACTAGCTCCGGAAAAATTCAATTCGCCAACCAACAACTCTGCGGTTCCAGCTCCAAATATCGTTAAAGCCAATTATATGGAAACTGCCCTTGAAAACTCGATTATCAATGCCCGAAACAAAGTGGCACCGGCAGTGGTGTATATTGATACGGTCACCATCGTTTCGCAGCGTCCCTTTATTCCCTTTGGTTTTCGTGACTTTTTCCCACCGGAATTTTTTCAAGAGCAAAAACAAGAACGTCGCGGGACCGGTTCCGGTTTTATCATCCGTCCAGACGGATACATCGTCACCAACGAACACGTCATCCGCGGCGCTCAGAAACTGGAAGTCACTTTATTTGGCGGTAAAAAATTCACCGGTAAAGTCGTTGGCAGCGATCCTTATACCGATCTGGCCGTTATCAAGATCGATGCCAAAAATCTTCCGAGCGTTAAATTTGGTGATTCCGACAAATTAACCCCCGGCCAATGGGTGGTAGCCATCGGGAATCCCTATGGTTTTCATGATACAGTAACGGCCGGCATCATCAGCGCTTTAGGCCGCTCTCTGGAAGATCCCAATCAAGCAGGTAACCTGATTCAAACTGATGCTGCTATTAACCCCGGTAACAGTGGCGGTCCTTTGGTTGATTTGTCCGGCAACGTCATCGGCATCAACGAAGCCATCATCGCCAACGCCCAAGGTCTTGGTTTTGCCATTCCATCCAATACCGCCAAAAAAATCGTTGAGGAATTGATCGAAAAAGGAAAAGTCCAACGTCCGGCAAAACCATGGCTGGGTGTTGCCTTAACTGCAATCAACGAACGTATCGCCGAATATTATGGACTGGCCAACCAGGACGGCGCCATTATCCAGGTATTCCCCAACAGTCCGGCTGCTAAAGCAGGTTTGCAAGACGGAGATATTATTAAGGAAATTAACAGACAAAAAATTAAAACCCCTGACGATGTGGTGAATAAGATCAAATCGTTGAAAGTTGGAGATACTGTCGAAATTCTCATTTACCGCGAAGGAAGCCTAAAAGTGTTTAAAGTGAAATTGGAAGAACAACCTCAACAATCAACCAATGAATCCCGTTCACGGTCGCCCTTTGGTCCATAACCTCTAATCTCCTTTTGAAGAATTATTGACAAACTTTAGATTTTGTAGAATTTGTCTGCTTACAGTTTGACATAAATTTGATACAATAAAATAAAGACATAGCCTGTACAGTTTCCTAATACGGTAGCGTCTTTATGGCAAAACAAAAAGAAGGTGATATTATTGACTGTAGCACAATCCGTTGTTCGCGCCAAACCTGTATCCGACCAGATCGCATCATTTGAAAGTATGGTTCTTACGCATGAAAAGGCATTATATCAGTTTGCCTACAGGTTGTGTGGAAACCATCATGAGGCTCAGGATTTGCTTCAGGAAGGACTGTATCGGGCTTATAAATCATTTGCCAAATTCGAAACAAGAACTGCGTTTGATCGTTGGTTATACCAGATCATTCATAATCTCTACATTGATCACTACCGTAAAAAGAAACGGCGGCCGGCGGTGACCTCCATCGACGAACCCATTCAACATCTTGAGACGGAAAAAACCGTTGAAATCGCCGATTGGACGCTCAATCCTGAAAATCAGGCCATGCGTAGTGAATTAGGAGACCAAATTCAACGGGGATTGGAAGAACTTTCCCCGGAATATCGGACTGCCGTGATTTTGTGTGACATTCAAGGGTTATCATACGAAGAAATTTCCCAAGTATTGAACTGCTCCATCGGCACGGTCCGTTCTCGGATTCACCGCGGACGTAAAATGTTGCGTCGTTTATTACTCCCTTATATTCAAGAAAAGGGGGTTGCTCAAGCATGAACTGCCTGACGGTGCGAAACTTGATATCTGCTTATATCGATTGCGAACTGGATCCCGACCAAAGGCGCGAACTTCGCAACCATCTCTTTCATTGCCAGGAATGCAATCAAGAATATGAGCAACTAGTATCCATAAAAAACTGTCTGGAAAACTCTTGTCAAGAACCGATTGATTTCAATCTATTGGAAGCCCTTTATGCCCGAATTGAATCAGAGAAAATAGCGATTATCCCTCATCCAAACGGATTCTATTGGGGCAGCCGGATTTTGATGATAGCAGCTTGTTTAACTGCTTTCTTCTTGGCAACCTTTATGCTTTACCCGCTTAATCAAAAATCCACTGCCCAAAACAATCTCTCCTTCTCTTCAACAGGCATGATGGACCAAAACATCACCATCGACCAACCGGTCAATGTTTATCAGGCTTCTTTTGTCTTACCCTAATGATTAAAACAACTCCCCCTTCGGGGGTTTTTTTATGGGCATCCTATTCTGTAATGGAAATCTCCTTCATAAAATGGTAGCGTATATTTTCCAAGGAGACGACCATGTTCCTGATTGTATACCGCAAGCAAATCATCGGTTGGAGTATTGGTTTTATAGCGCTTTTCAGTATCGCTGCGGCCTGGACCCATCTATGGTGGCCTCCATCAGCCTCGACCAGTCTTCCGCCGGACAGCGAGATCGTATCGATGGTTGATGATCTCTTCCGGTTACGCAATCATGCTATATTAGAAGCCAAACCCGAAATTTTGGAAACCCTTTATGACCGAAGCACCCGGCACGGCAAATGGAGTTTTGAGCATCAATATAAAAAGTTAAGATACTTACAAAACTGGACCGAAAAGCAAGGAACCAGGCTAACAGCAATCCGTTCATTAGTCCGAATTCGCCGCATTGACGCCAATGACCGTCGGATCCGTGTAACTCTACTAGCATCCACAGAGTATCGTTATGTTTATATCGATGAACCCGATAAGGAAAACTTGATGCGCATCGGTACCTATCATTCCCTTGATCTGGTTCGCTGCGGCGAACATTGGCAAATTAGCCGCGAATGGTTTACCGATCCCTTCGCCGATGCCTTAAGCTTAAACAATCCATTAGTGCTGGAGGAACGGAAATTCATACTCAGTCAAAAGCCGAAAGATTTTTCCAATTTATCCTCCAGGCGCCGGAATGCATTAAATTATGCCGATACATACTGTGGCGCTGCCGCCAACGACGAGCAGGGATTTAAATACAATTCGAAATACCGTAATTATAATTACAGTGGCGGCGACTGTGCCAATTTCGCCTCACAGGTTTTACATGAAGGTGGTGGCGGTTTACGAAAAACCTATGCCTGGAATTACGGAAAAGGAGCCAGTAAAGCCTGGGTTAATGCTCATGCGTTCAACCGCTATATGTTGCAAAGCGGCCGAGGCACCCGAATCGCTTACGGTACATACAGCCAAGTCCTTCCCTATTCATACCGTTTAGAACCCGGAGACTATATTGCTTACGAAAAAAAAGGCAAAGTCACGCACATTTCTGTCGTGACTGGTGCTGACTCCAAGGGATATACCTTGATGAACAGCCATAATGCAGACCGTTACCGGGTACCGTGGGATCTTGGGTACAGTGATCGAGGCATCCGATTTTGGCTGGTCAAAGTCAATTATGGCGATTAGCTTTCTCCTATCTTCTCAATCCAAATTTCGAACGCATAAAAAAGACAGGCGGCCGCAAGAGCCCCTGTCTTTTTTATTATTTTGGCAACTGATCACTGCATTTCGATAATATCATTCAAAATCTGTGAAGCTTCTTCCAGATAGATATCTTCGCTCAATTTTTTCAGCCATTCATTGTTTTGCTTGTTCTTGGGTAACGTCGAAGTCACCGTCATCGGCAGTTTCTTATGTTGTGACTCATCGTACAACTTCGTCTGCTTATTGGCTGCATTCCGTTTTTGGATAGCTTCTGATAATACCAGCGACCGACGGGTTTGTTCATTTTCCTTTTTCACCCGGAGAATCGTCGAATTTACCATCTGAAACGCTTCGCTGGATTTAACCCGTTCAGCGCTTTTTTGCTTAAGAGCTGCTATATTATATTTGGAATTAGCCCATTTGGTATAGCGCACCGGCTTGATAGTATCCCATGGAAGCGCTGTATCGTAGAATTCCTCACCGATCTCAAGGTATCCGTAAGGATCCGGAAGCACAATATCGGATTGCACCCCTTTAAACTGAACGGAGCCTCCGGTAATACGGTAATATTTCTGAACAGTTAATTTGAGTGAACCTGCTGGACGGTACTTCGCATATTTGTCGGATAATAGTTGATCCAAATCAGCTAAAACCTGAACCGTTCCTTTTCCAAAGGTGTCCGGGCTACCGACAATAACTGCCCGGCCATAGTCTTGTAATGCCGCCGCCAAAATTTCCGAAGCCGAAGCACTTAACGAGTTGACCAAAACGACCATCGGCACATCTGAAACAATGCCCGGATCCGGATCTTCATAAACTTGAACCTTGCCAGTTTTATCCCGGGTTTGGACTACCGGGCCATCTTTAATAAACAGGCCGGACATTTCCACAGCATCATCTAATGATCCTCCGGAATTATTCCGCAAATCCAATATAATTCCGGACACTTGATCCTGATTCAACTTTTCAAGTTCTTTACGAACATCATTGGCAGAGCTACGGGCATCTTTGGAGTTAAAATCCCGATAGAACGAAGGCAATGAAATATAACCAATCTTCTTTTTGGTTTTTTGATGATAGATCACTGCCGATCGGGCATAAGAGTCTTCCAATACCACCACGTCTCGAATTAACCGGATAACCCGAATCTCACCGTCCGGTTTTTTGACAGTCAGTTGAACTTCCGTCCCTTTTTTGCCCCGTATCAGCTGGACCACATCATCAATAGGCATATTGGAAACATCCACCGGTTCTTTCGAACCTTCACCGACCTTCAATATCAAATCTCCGGCTTTTAATTCGCCACTTCGCCAAGCGGGGCTTCCCGGCACAATCTGTTCCACCCGAACATATTCTCCATCCACAGTAAGCATGGCGCCGATTCCTTCCAAGGTTCCGGACATACTGATATCAAATTCCTCTTTTTGCTTGGGCGGAAAATATGAGGTATGGGGATCGTAACAAGACAATATAGCATTGATATAAACTTCCAATTGCTTTTCCCGTGAATCCTGAAGCATCCGGGTTAATGTGCTTCGAATATTGCGGCTTACCCGTTGGCGGGCTTCCGCTTCCAGCTTCACGTCGATTTTCGAGGTCTGAGTCAAGGGTTTTCCAGGATTCTTTTCTTCTAATAATTCCATATAAACATCAAGCGTGCGAGATTTCAGGATTTTGGTCCAAAGAGTTTTTAGTTCCCCTTTATTTTTGGGATAATCCCGTTTTTTAGGATCAGTTTCTAAAACATCATTTTGATGATAATTAAACGGATGTTTCAGGATGTCATCGGTCAATCCGATTACTTCCCGTATCCGCTCCTTCAAAATTTGGTTAGCTTCATCCATTAATTCAGTAGATGAACGTAAAATTTGATTATCGATCTGATTTTGATACCGTTGTAAACGATCTAAATCGGATTGGAGAAAAAATCGTTTATTGGGATCAAGCGTATCAAGGTATTTTTGATATGCTTTTTGGGAAAGTTGGTCATTAAGGGCAACCGGTCGATAATGCCAATAATTTAAAGTTTGAAAAATAATGCTGGTAACGAACTTTTCTTTCTCGCGTGATGGTTCGGCAAATGTAAAACTGCTAAACAGCAGAATAATCGCCAATACCAAAACCGTAAGTTTAACATATTGCTTGCGCATCCGTTTTATTCCCTTCATTTATAGACTTTTATAGACTTTTTGCTGCCCTATTATTTAAAACTAACACTATCATTATCTAAAGTCAACCGTTAGTCAACCGTTGGGGTCGTGTCAACTTGTTTTAGGTTTTATATCACTGTCTGCCCCTCTTTTTGGGCAAGGATCATATGGCAAATCCATTATCCCGTATGGATCTAAGTGTCTGTGTCAGCAGAGTTACTTTCCCGCTATTCAGCAGTGTTATGTTATGTATCAGCTCTCTTGAGGCATCCTTGTACACTTTTGTTGCTTTACTCAATACTTTCTTCGTTACCTTGTAGAAGCCTTCAGACTTCCTAATATGCTTTGTTTCTACGTGTCCTCCATTACAGCAATATACCCT
>JAKOTQ010000038.1 GCA_029776205.1 Bacillota bacterium
AGTTCAAAGGGGCAGATCTGATGCAGTTCGGCAAATTGACGAACAATTTCCGGTAAGATAAGTTCCTTTTGGAGCAATTCGGGAATGACCGATTTAACCCGGAGATAGTAACCAGCAGCGCAGGGACAGGATTCAGCCCGGCATTCAGCTTCCGGATGGAGGCATACTCGTTCCTTGGCTTCTATAAATACCGTCCGCAGCCGGATCCCCTGGCCCATGGCATGAGAGAGGGTTTTTTTGACAATTTCTTTTCCGGCTGTTTTGGCGGTGAGAAAAAAGATCTGATCGTAGCGATCGCTTTCGCTTAAACGTTTGAGGGCTGGATAAAGGACGCCGATGGTTTTGCCGATGCCGGTGGCTGCCTCCAGAAAAAGATCGGTTTCACTTTCCAAGGCATGGCGCATGGTTTCGATCAATTGATCTTGTCCCGGCCGGGGATTGGGAAAAGGGAAAGGCCAGGATGTCAGCGACCGGTTGCGTAAGGATCGCCAGGAATCCCGATCCCGGATGCTTTCGATATAAGGGACGGCCAGTGAAGCAAAGACCGTTTCACCGGCAGCCGTAGTGAGGGACACTGGAAAGGAGATTTCGGACAGATCGTCCAGGTTAAGATAGGTTAGGTTGCCGGTAACCTGTTTATCCGGATACTTTGTCATCAAAAAGTAAAGATAGAGCTGGAGTTGGGCCAAATGAACCGGATAGGTATCCAGGGTTAACTGATGCAAAGGGGCATACGTGGTTTTGATCTCTTCGGCCCAAATGGTTTCTTCGTCCATCAGGAGGCCGTCGATGCGGCCGTGAACGGTAAGGCGATAGTTGTCCCAGGTAAATACGCCTTCGATGGCTGTTTCCGTCTGATAGTCGTTGGGGCGGCGGTCCCGGATAAGGCGGTGGCCTTTGATCCCTTCGTGGGCTCGGCTGGCGGAAGTTCCGTTAAACCCAAGATTTTCAGGATGGTATAAGACTTCTAATAATTCATGGACCCCGATGGATAATTCCCGGATTGACACGCCATGCCTCCATATATCGCAGTAATGATAATTTGATCATAGCTTGGGGAGGCGGAAATAGCAATATGATATATTTTTGTTAATCGATGGCGTTTTCCTTGACAATCATTGGTATAGGTGTTACGATTTTTATAATAGTATCACGATTGATAATGGAGGGTATTCAGATGCATATGGCTGATGCGTTGATTTCTCCGGCCGTTGGCAGGACCATGTGGGCTGTTGCTGCCGGGGCATTGGTATGTTCCGCGTATAAAGTCCGACAGGAGCTGGATGAGAAAAAAGTGCCGCTGATGGGGGTGTTGGGGGCCTTTGTGTTTGCGGCGCAAATGATCAATTTTACCATTCCGGGAACAGGTTCCAGCGGCCATTTGGGAGGAGGACTTATTTTAGCAGCCTTACTTGGGCCTTATGCTGCGTTTTTGACGATGGTTTCCATTCTGACGGTCCAGGCTTTATTTTTTGCGGATGGAGGATTACTGGCTTTAGGATGCAATATTGTGAATCTCGGGTGGATGAGTTGTTTCATTGCTTATCCATTGATATATAAACCTTTCATGCGGCAGCCGTCACAACGAAAGATTTTTTGGGGAGCGATGATCGCAGCGGTTTCCGCTTTGCAATTAGGTTCTCTTGGCGTGGTGTTGGAGACCTGGATTTCCGGTGTATCCCAATTGCCTCCGGGCCTTTTTGCCTTATTGATGCAACCGATCCATTTAGCCATCGGTATTGTGGAAGGGCTCATTACGGCAGCGGTCATTTCATTTGTTTGGAAAGCCCGGCCTGAGATCGTGGAGCGGACCGTGTCGGGTGAGCCTTATGGCCCCATTAGCCTGCGGCCGGTTTTAACGGGACTTCTCATCGCAGCGCTTGTTATCGGCGGAGGGCTTTCCTGGTTTGCTTCCACTCATCCCGATGGATTGGAATGGTCCATCTTTCATGCTTCAGGGCAGGAGGAGTTAGAGACCGAAGGTGGAATTTATCAAACGTTAGCCCGTTGGCAGGAGAAAATCGCCTTCCTGCCGGATTACGGCTTTAGGCAATCGCCAAAAGCCGATGAATCAGTTCAAGTTGAAACAGCAGCTTGGCCGTCGGTGAACGGTGGAACGACGGTTTCCGGTTTGGTAGGAGGAGCACTTACTTTGATGATGGCCGTGATTCTCGGGTTGGGTATCCAGTGGTGTAAGAGGCGTTCGGCTTAGGATAAGAGAGCGTGAGCTCTCTTTTTAACATGGAGAAATGGAATGCAGGGTTTAGAATCTGCTTGGCACAGTTTACATACCATCGATGAATTGGCTTTTAAAAAATCGATCATTCATCAATTACCTTCAGTGATCAAGCTGGGGGTGACCTTGGTTTTTCTGGTGTCGGTGGTCACTTTTCCAGCGGAAGACATTGCTGGTTTGATGATGATGTGGGTTTATCCGGTGTTGATGATCAGCCTGGCTGATTTGCCATGGCTTTTTTTACTCCGGCAGATGATGGTGATGGCTCCCTTTGCCTTGATGATTGCCATCTGGAACCCCTGGATGAATCAGGAGCCCGGGTTGATCCTTGGTTCTCTTATGGTTACGCAGGGATGGATATCGTTTGCAAGTATCATGTTGAAATTCGGGCTGACGGTGCTGTCCGGCCTGATTTTAATCGCTACCACCGGAATGGAAGGCGTATGTACGGCTCTGCTCCGTTTAAAAGTGCCTCAGGTTTTTGTAACCCAATTATTACTGCTGCACCGGTATATTATGGTTTTAATGGATGAGGCGGGAAGGGTCGTTCGTGCTTATCAACTGCGGGCAATATCCGGTGAAGGTATTCAGTACCGGGCCTGGGGGTCTTTGCTAGGGCAGTTTTTGCTGCGGACGATGGACCGGGCAGACCGGGTTTATCTTGCGATGCGTTTGCGAGGTTTTGACGGGGAGATACGCTTGCTGCGGGCTGAAAGGTTTTCATCGGCCAGTGTTTTGTTTTTAGTTGGATGGTGCGTTTTTTTTCTGTTGGCTCGGTTCTGTAATATCCCGTATCTTTTGGGAGAATGGTTGACAGGAGGATGGCGATGAGTCATCATTTGGTGGAAGTGAAGGGGCTCAAATATACATATCCTGACGGAAATCAGGCCCTCAGAGGAATATCCTTTCGGATAACTCACGGGGAAGCAGTGGGATTGGTCGGGGCCAACGGGGTCGGTAAATCTACGCTTTTGGCTCATTTGGCCGGGGCCTTGCTCCCTCAGGAAGGAACGGTACGGATCGGGGATTATCCGCTGACTCCGAAAACCCTTCCGTTGATTCGGAAAGCGGTGGGGATGATTTTTCAAGACCCGGATGATCAGTTGTTTATGCCGACCGTAGGCGATGATGTGGCTTTTGGCCCGTTGAATATGGGTTTGCCTGTTGATGAGGTGGAAAAACGGGTTGATGAAGCTTTGGCGTTGGTCGGAGCAAGCCATCTTAAGGCGCGGCCCCCCTATAAATTGTCCGGGGGAGAGAAACGGGCTATATCCATTGCAACTGTATTGGCCATGTCTCCGGATATTTTGGTGATGGATGAGCCCAGTTCGGCCCTGGATCCCTTGTCCCGCCGCCGACTGATCCAATTGTTACGGACTTTCAAGCATACTAAAATCATCGCCACCCATGATATGGATTTGGTGCTAGATCTTTGTGAGCGCACTATTATCCTGTATCAGGGTGAGGTTCTCGCTGACGGTCCTACAAGGGAGCTTTTTCAGGATGAGGCCTTGCTGAAAAAAGGACATTTGGAGAAGCCGTTACGCCTGCAAGGTTGTCCGGTATGCGGCGGATTATAAGTCCTGTCCGCTGGTAGTCATCACGAATTTGCAGTGTTTGACGCCTTTGGTACTTCCGATGCGGTCGGCGATCGCACGGATGTCCGTTTTGGGCCCTTTGACAACCAGGACTTCCAGACAGTTATGGGCATCTAAATGAACGTGAAGCACAGAGATGATGCGATCATGGTAATGGTGTTGTAATTCAGTGAGTTTATCGGACATTTCCCGTTGGTGGTGGTTGTATACTAAAGTTATCGTACCAACGGCGGTACCATCGGTATTTTGCCATTGAGCTTCCACCAGTTCGTCACGGATCAAATCGCGGATAGCTTCGGAACGGTTGGAGTAACCTTTGCTCTGGATCAGAGCGTCAAATTGTTGGAGCAGGGATGCTTCGATAGAAACCCCAAAACGCTGCAACGTTTTATCCATGGATTGCCTCCGTTAGTGTAAGGTATTAACAAGGGTTCGGTGTAAATTTGGAAAGTCCTGCTTTAGGGAAACCGGATCAACCTGGAGGAATTAATTGCCAGCGCGGGATATATATAGTGATTGCTATTACTCGAAACGGAAGGCTTTGTAAAGTATCGGTCAGCAAGGAGTATCACAAAACACGATACTCTTTTTTTGTGATCATCAATATACAACTAACCAAAAAAATTGTACTATAATAATATACTTTGTTAAAGTTACCCTAAATTTGTAAGTTCCTACTTGGTATTTCCCAAGTTTAATAGTTTAATTGGTGATGTAATGTATTTGTAAGCTTTTTGAGCGCCCTTGTAAAATTGAAAGCAGCCTGATCTAAATCAATTTGCAACGCGTGGTACGGTGAAAAAGTCGGAGGGGGTTGATATATGATTTACCAGAGCAGATTTCCGCCTGATGGATAAAATTTCAATGTAAAAATTGTGAAGATGCAAACCGATGATCTGTAACATGAGACCAAAAAAGGGGGATCCTAGATGAAACGAAATCTAATGTTGTTCTTTATGGCTGTATTGGTTGTAGCGGTAGCTATTACCGGATGCGGCGAGAAGAAAGACAGTAACGTCATTAAAATCGGGGTATTTGAACCGATCACCGGTGCTAATGCAGCGGGCGGCCAATTGGAAGTGGAAGGTATCAAGTTGGCCAATAAACTTTATCCGGAAGTTTTGGGTAAAAAAGTTGAATTAGTGATCGCTGATAACAAATCGGATAAAGTGGAAGCAGCGACTGCTGCAGCCCGGTTAGTGGAGAAAGAGAAAGTAACCGCCATCATTGGAAGCTGGGGAAGCTCTTTATCCATGGCTGCCGGAGATATTGTTAAAAAGGGTAAGGTGCCTACGGTAGGCGCATCCTGTACCAACCCGCTGGTGACGAAAGGGAACGAATATTATTTCCGCGTATGCTTTATCGACCCGTTCCAAGGAACGGTCATGGCTAATTATGCTTTTAATAAACTCAATGCCAAAAAGGCTGCGATCGTTCAGGAAGTATCCAACGACTATGCTGTCGGATTAGCCAATTACTTCACTGAAAACTTTAAGAAATTGACCGGTGATCCCAATTGTGTGGTGGCAGTAGCCAATTACAATACCGGTGACCAGGATTTTTCAGCTCAATTGACCAATATTAAATCCAAAAATCCGGATGTCATTTTTGCACCGGGTAACTTTACAGAGTCAGCTCTGTTAATCAGCCAAGCACGGAAACTGGGAATCACCTGCCCGATTATTGGCGGTGACACCTGGGAAACCCAAGAGTTCCTTGATATCGGTAAAAAAGCTGTGGAAGGTGTAGTCTTCTCAACCTTCTTTGCCAGTGAAACCCCGATTACCAATGAGTCCAAGACCTTCTTAGAAGAATATCGCAAAGAATATAAGAAGGAACCGGCTGCCGTGGCTGCTCTTGGTTATGATGCATACATACTCATCCTGGATGCAATTAAGCGAGCCGGAACGACCGACACGGTTAAGATCCGCGAAGAGCTCGCAAAGACGACCAATTTCGAAGGAGCTGCCGGATTTATCTCATTGGATGAAAACGGTGACGCAGTGAAAGATGCTGTCATCAAACACGTTAAAGACGGTAAATTCACTTACCTGGATACGATTAAACCGTAATAAAGAAATTCGCTCTCCCTTCGCCGTCAGGGGAAGGGAGAGCATTCTATGGTAGCCATGTTTCGTTTATGAATTGGACAGCGACGAACTATTTAACTTGTTGGTGGTGTTTTAATGACTTTTGATCTATTTTTACAACATCTTTCGAACGGTATTTCTCTGGGCAGTTTGTATGCGTTGATCGCCATCGGATATACGATGGTTTACGGTATTTTACGCCTGATCAACTTTGCCCATGGCGATATTTTTATGATGGCAACTTATTTTGCGTTTTTTGGTATTGTTACGTTTGGGATCCCTTGGTACATTACTTTTCCTGTGATTCTGGTTCTTACGGCTTTATTGGGGATGACTGTCGAGGCAACGGCTTATCGGCCGCTTCGGGACGCACCTAAAATTTCAATTTTAATCTCGGCGATTGGTGCGTCCTTTTTACTGGAAAACCTGGCTATTGTGCTTTTCGGGGGTGTGCCGAAACCTTTTCCGACGCCGGATGTATTCACTGATGTCGTTAAAATCGGGACAGTTTCCATTCAGAAACTGACGTTCTATATACCGGTTGTGACTGTGATATTCTTGATAGGTTTGACATATCTGATTAACAAGACCAAAGTTGGAATGGCGATGCGTGCGGTCTCTAAAGATCATGAGACTGCCCGGGTGATGGGGATCAACGTAAACCAGATCATCTCGTTGACCTTCGGTATCGGTTCCACGTTGGCTGCTGTGGGCGGCATCATGTGGGGATTGAAGTTTCCCCAAATCTCTCCGCTGATGGGCGTAATCCCGGGAATGAAGTGCTTTATTGCCGCAGTCATTGGAGGTATCGGCAACATTAAAGGCGCGGTGATCGGCGGATTTATCTTGGGTGTCGGGGAGATTCTCTTGGTGGCTTTTCTGCCGGATCTGACCGGGTACCGGGATGCATTTGCCTTTGTTTTGTTGATCTTGATCCTGTTATATAAGCCTACCGGAATTATGGGCGAACAAATTGCGGAGAAGGTGTAATGATGAGACGAAATACGATATTAACCGCAATAGCACTCTTGTTGTTAATCGGTTTTCTTGCATTTGCCGATAACTTTTTTGATTTATACTTAGTTCGGATTTTAAACTTGTGTGCGATTTATGCTATCTTGGGACTTAGCATGAACCTGATCAACGGTTTTACCGGGTTGTTTTCCTTGGGACATGCCGGGTTTATGGCGGTGGGGGCGTATGTGACGGCGCTACTTACCATCCCGCCGGATGTGAAAAAACAGATCTTTTATATGACCCCGATCATGTCGCCTTTGGATGTGATGAACCTGCCGTTCCCCTTGGCGTTGCTTGTCGGAGGATTGTTGACGGCATTTGTAGCTTATTTGATTGGGGCTCCGGCCTTGAAGCTTAAAGGAGATTATCTGGCTATCGCTACCTTAGGTTTTGGCGAGATCATCCGGGTGATCTTCACTAACACGCAAAGCATCACCAATGGGGCTTTAGGGCTAAAAGGGATTCCGAATACTACGAACCTGTGGTGGAGTTTTGGTACAGCTCTTTTTACCTTGGTGGTTATTGCTTCGCTGATTCGCAGCAGTTACGGCCGGGCTTTAATGGCGATCCGGGAGGATGAAGTGGCCGCTGAGAGTATGGGTATTCATCTGGCAAAACATAAAAATCTCTCCTTTATTATTGGTGCCTTTTTTGCGGGTATCGGCGGCGGATTGTTGGGAAATCTGTTAGGGACCATTGACCCGAAGATGTTCACATTTACCTTGACTTTTAATATTCTCCTCATCATTGTTCTGGGCGGAATGGGCAGCCTTTCCGGCTCCGTGATATCCGCCTTTGTGGTGACGATCGCCAATGAATGGCTGCGGTTCTTGGATGAACAGATTAATTTAGGCTTTATGGTTATTCAAGGAAAAGTTGGTACCCGGATGGTGGTCTTCTCTGTCCTCCTGATGGTGGTGGTTCTCTTTTACCGGAACGGTTTAATGGGTAATCGGGAACTGACCTGGGATCAACTGTGTAACAGCAAAATTTGGCGGGGTTTATCTGCGCGTAAGCGGGGAACAGCGATCGCCGAAGGAGGCGAGAAGTAATGGCTTTATTGGATATGTCTCAGGTTACCATGCGTTTTGGCGGATTGACCGCAGTGAAAGATTTAAATCTGGAACTGAATTCTGGAGAGATTATTGGGTTAATCGGCCCTAACGGTGCGGGAAAAACTACTGTTTTTAATATGATTACCGGCGTGTATAAGCCGACAATAGGAACGATCCGGTTTAATGGCAAAGAAATCAGCGGAATGCGGCCGGATATGATTACTCAACAGGGTATTGCCCGGACCTTTCAAAATATTCGTTTATTTAAAGAATTGACGGTTCTGGAAAATGTATTAATTGCCAATCATTTGAATATCGCATCCAATTTCATGGAGGCCATTTTAAAACTCCCCCGTTACCGGCGGGAAGAAGCGGCTATGCGGGAAAAGTCCTTGAAGCTGTTGGATCGGGTCGGATTGTTAGAACATCAGAATGATAAAGCCAGTTCACTGCCTTATGGTTTGCAACGTCGTTTGGAGATTGCCCGGGCTTTGGCCACTGAACCCAAACTGTTGCTCCTCGATGAACCGGCAGCCGGGATGAACCCGAAAGAAGCGGCAGATCTGACGGTATTTATTAAAGAAATCCGCGAAGAGTTCGATTTGACGATTCTGTTGATTGAACATCATATGGATGTGGTGATGACCATCTGTGACCGGCTCTATGTGTTGGTTTACGGAACGATGATTGCCAGTGGCGAACCGGCGGAGATTCAATCGAATCAGCAGGTGATTGAAGCCTATTTGGGAGTGGATGAAGATGCTGAAAATCAATAACTTAGTGGTTTCATACGGAGGGATCGAAGCCTTGAAAGGCATCGATCTCGAGGTAGAAGAGGGCAAGATCGTTACCCTGGTAGGAGCCAACGGAGCCGGTAAGAGCACCACCCTTCGGACGATTATGGGTTTGGTGAAACCGGTCAGCGGTTCGATCCTCTATGACGGGAAGGATCTGTTGAAAGAGAAAACCCAAAACCTGACTCGCTATGGACTCAATCTGGTGCCGGAGGGCCGCCGGGTATTTGCGGATTTGACCGTGTTGGAAAACTTAAAAATCGGCGCTTACTGCCGGAAAGATACGAAGGGGATTAAAGAGGACCTGGAATGGGTCTTTAGTCTGTTCCCCATCCTGAAGGAACGGGTCTGGCAGTTGTCAGGTACGCTCTCCGGCGGTGAGCAGCAGATGCTGGCTGTCGGTAGGGCGCTGATGGCCCGGCCGAGGCTCCTCATGATGGATGAACCGTCATTGGGGCTGGCGCCGCTGATCGTGAAGGATATTTTCCGGATCATTCAGGAAATTCATAAACAGGGCGTGACCATTCTCCTCATCGAACAGAACGCCAATGCGGCATTGCATATTGCCGACGTAGGCTATGTCATGGAGACCGGACGGATCACCCTGAAAGGAAGTGGGAAGGAACTTCTCACGAACGAGGAAGTCAAAGCCGCTTACCTTGGGCATTCGGTGAAGAAAGTGATTTGAAGAAATCTTCCCACTTCTTTGAAGTTGTATTCCTGAAGTGAGTTTGTTATAATATTTATGCTTTAATATACTTGGCCCCGTAGCTCAGAGGATAGAGCAGCGGTTTCCTAAACCGTGTGTCGGATGTTCGACTCATCTCGGGGCCGCCAACCTTTTAAAATAAAAGTATGAGGGAAAAAATAAACCGGCTCGATAAGGGCTGGTTTTTTTATTTTCTCTTAAAGTGGATTTGTGTCGCATGGAAGGTTAATAAAAAGTAAAAATAATTTACAAATTAATATTGGGGTTTTGTTACATCTATGCTAAAATTATATTAAGTAAAATTAATTTACAAAAAGCAAGGAGGTGTATTTGTAATATGGATATTAAAGTTTTGGAAGCGGACCACTTTGCGCCTTATGGGATGGTTATTCCGACGAGTAATGCAGATGATGTATCGTTTGATATAAAACTTAAAGAGAACTCATCCGGTTGGCGAATCGCAATTTTGGAAGTGACCAACCGTACCACGAAGCAACTCCATTGTCATCCGGATACCTCAGAAGTATTTGAAGTGATCAGTGGAAGTGCTGTATTGCTTGTGGCAACTGCAGAAAATCCGGACAATGTTGAGGCTTTTTTGCTTGATAAACCTGTTTGTGTGAATAAAGGAGTTTGGCACAGCACAATCGCTTTATCAGATAAAGCTACGGTGAAAATTACTGAAAATTCTATAGTTAGTAAGAACACCCATGATATTTGTGAAATGAAGCCTGTAGTTCGAAGTATCTAATTAGCAAAAGGAGGAGAGGTATCGTGAAAAAGGTGCGTGCGAATGCAAACCTCATCTTTTCCGCCTGTATTTTCCTGATAAGTCTCATTTATTTATTTGATGGCAAAGATTTAGTATTGGGTACCATGAAGAGACCGGGTGTAGGCTTCTTGCCGATTGTCTCAGGAGTATTATTGGCGGTTTTATCCTTGTTCGAGATCGTTAAAGCGCTTTTGAGCAAAAAAGATGCAGAGATCAATATAGATTGGAAAAAAATTGCGACTTTCTTTGCCGGTGTCATCGCGGATATGCTTTTACTTAAACCCTTAGGGTATATAATTACAACCTTTGCCCTTTTGGTTTTTCTTACAAAGCTATTTGGTGCAAAATCCTGGGTAAAGCCTCTGATTTTTTCTGCCGTCATGTCGTTGGGCAGTTATTACTTGTTCATCGTGGCGTTGCAGGTACAGTTACCATAGTTGCTATAGCAGAAGGGTTGTAAAAAATGGATATAATGGCCTTGCTGTTTGAAGGGTTTAAATCGTGCTTGTCAGTTTCAAATATTATTGCCTGCGTGATTGGAGTAGTTGTCGGGACGCTGACCGGTGTTCTCCCGGGCTTGGGATCGGGAGGAGCCATGGCATTATTACTGCCGATCAGTTTCGGGATGGAACCCACCGCGGCGCTGATCATGTTGGCAGGAATCTACTATGGAGCGATGTATGGTGGTTCGACGACATCTATATTAGTGAATGTTCCAGGCGAAAGCTCGTCGTTGATGACATGTTTGGATGGACATGAAATGGCTAAAAAAGGAAGGGCTGGCGCAGCGCTCTCCATTTCAGCCATCGGATCCTTTATTGCTGGAACCTTCGGCCTTATCTTGTTAACTTTATTTGCCCCGCCAATCTCCAAAGTAGCATTAACTTTTGGACCGCCGGAATATTTTGCGATAGCGTTGATGGGTTTGATTGCGCTGGTGCTTTTATCCGGTTCGGTAGTAAGAGGAAGCATCATGATGATCTTAGGCATCATGATCGGAACCATCGGATTGGATCCACTCAGTGGTATATCAACCGGTTTACCTTTGGAAGCCTGGAGTTGAGTAAAGGAATCGATTTTACCGTTGTTGCCATGGGGCTCTTTGGTTTAGGTGAAGTCGTCAGTATGCTGTGTGAAAAAGAACAGGAAATATCGATTCAAAAGTTACGTTTACGGGACTTATATCCTAACAAGGAAGAAATTAAACGATCAGTTAATCCCATATTCAGGGGAAGTTTCTTGGGTTTTCTGTGTGGTTTAATCCCTGGGCCGGCTGCTGTAGTTTCGACGTTCTTGTCCTATGCAGTTGAAAAAAAAGTAAGCAAAAGGCCTGAAGAATTCGGTAAAGGTGCAGTGGAAGGCGTAGCCGGGCCCGAGTCAGCCAACAATGCAGCCAGTTCTGCGGCAATGGTTCCGTTGTTGACGTTGGGATTGCCCTTTGCGCCACCGATTGCCATATTATTAAGCGGTTTTTTGATTCATGGTATCAATCCTGGCCCGTCTCTCATTACCGACCACCCCGGGATATTTTGGGGATTGGTTGCCAGTATGTACATCGGAAATCTGTTGTTGTTAATTATCAATCTTCCCTTTGTCGGCGTGTTTGCGTCTTTGCTTAAGACCCCTAAAGAATACTTAATGCCGATTATTGTGATCATCTCGTTTACCGGCGCTTTGGCATTGAATGGCAGTATTTTTGATTTAGGTTTATTAATTTTCTTCGGGTTTTTAGGTTACATCTTGAGAGAAGTTGGCTATCAACCGGCTTCGTTGGCTATCGGCGTCATTTTAGGGCCGATTATCGAAAAAAGCTTGACCCAAAGCCTTATCCTGTTTGACGGTAAGCTCTCCTCTTTCTTTGCAAGACCTTTTTCTGGCGCATTCCTCGGTTTGGCAATCATTATTTTGTTGGCTGGAATTTATGGGAATTTAAAGAAGTACTTTCAGTCGCAAAAGAAAACTGGGGAGATTTTAAACTAATTTAATCAAAACCGGGAGATAAAGGAGGTGAGTGAACGAAACAAAAAGTTAATTGTTGTTTCTGGGAATGAATTTATCCGAACAATAATTAACTGGCTTTCCTGTGGGCTAAACGTGGTTTGTAAATTGTAAGAATACAATTAAGGAGGAAATGTTATGAAAGGAAGAAAATTTGTTCATCTTCTGTTAGGAACTGCGTTGCTTTTTGGAATGATTGGAACCGGTTGGGCAAAACAAGCTCAATTCCCTACGAAACCCATTCAAGTTATTGTACCGATGGCTCCTGGAGGAGCATCTGACTTAACGGCCCGCGCTATGGAGAAGTTAGCCAAGAAATATCTGGGACAACCCCTGGTTATTGTCAATAAAACGGGTGCATCTGGCGTAATCGGCTACAATGAACTCGTTAATAGCAGAAAAGATGGTTATACCCTCGGACTGTCTGCCCCGAATATGTTGTTGCAGCCGTTGTATGGTATTACCCCGAACGATTATGGCAAAATGACAGAACCGATCTGTCAGGCGGTTTTCAATCCGGTTGCAGTTTCCGTTCTTGCGGATTCTCCTTTTAAAAGCATCGATGATCTCGTGAAATACGCTCAAGCAAACCCTGGAAAAATTAAATATGCTTACTCCAACGTCGGCTCCTTGCCCCATGTGTTATCGGGAATGTTTGTCAAGGAAACCAATGTAAAAATGGAACCCGTTCCCTTTGCAACCGGTTCCGAGTCCACCATCGCTTTCTTAGGCGGTAATGTTCAGCTTCTCTTCTCTTCGTTAGTTGAAGTTAAAAGCCACGTTAAAGACGGTAAAGTAAGAATTTTAGCTGTATCCAGCGCTAATAGAATGCCGGACCTTCCTAATGTGCCAACCCTCAAAGAATGCAAAGTGGATGCGGAAGCCTCAGCGTGGTTCGGAATTTGTGCCCCTGCTGGTATTCCTGCAGATGTTAAAGCTAAATTGGCTGACGGGTTTAAGAAAATCATTGCTGATCCGGAATTTAAAAAGACCGTTGAGAACCTGGGATTCTATGTTGAATACTTAGGGCCGGAAGCAAGCGCCAAAAAGTGGAAGAACGAAATTAGCGCATTTACCAAAGCTATTAAAGAAAGTGGCATTGGCGACGAAATGAAACGGCAAGCCGGTAAGAAATGATAAGCTAAGTTAATAATCAATATTTACTGCGAATAATTTCATTGATGAGAAAGTTTGGATGGGTGAAAATCCATTCAAACTTTCTTCCCATATTTAAGATTCCTTGTCCGGAGTTTCAAAAGGAGGTTTCGTTAATTTAGACATATATCGAAAGTTTAAAAGAAGTTATGATAATTTCGTCTTGGTATAATTTTTCAAAAGTTAGAAGACTTGCTTGTCATTCAAAAATTTCTTGAAATCAAAATTGAGTTTTGATAATCTGATAAATTGAGAGAATTATTAAATTTATATTGAAAATAATTGCATAGGATAAGAATATGAATTCGTATATTGGAACAAACGGTACCTTTGAACTGATGCGAAATTTAAACCTGGAGAAAATCTACAGGTTGATTTTGTTACATCAGCCTGTTTCCAGGGCCCAACTTTCCAAATTATCAGGTCTAAATAAGATGACCGTGACCAATTGCATCGACTTTTTGCTGGAAAAGGGCATTGTTCAGGAATTAGGGGTAACCGGAACCAGGGGAAGGCCTGCTACCATGCTCAGCATCAATAGGGATTCGGGTGTGTTAGTCGGTATTGAAATGAATATCCCTTCTATTCGAGTTATCGTCACAAATCTGGACGGAACAATACTAGAAAATATTATTCTACCTGATACAGGCCCTGAACCGGAAGCGTTCGTCCAACAAATTTCGGAAATTATTTCCATGTTGAAAGAGAAATATAAGGATCGAACCTTGGGATTAATCGGGGCTGGTATTGCGTTTTCCGGACATTACAATCAACAGACCGGTGTTATCGAGTTGATGAGTAACCGGCAGACGTGGAACCATTTTCCAATACGGGATGAATTGCAAAAGTGTAATCTGGGTGTGCCCATTTTTATTCAATCGGCCATGCAGGCAAGTGCCATGGGAGAAATTCATTTTGGTAAAGCCAACCCCGATGAATATGTCGTTTGCATCACCGGAACGTGGGGGATCAATGCCAGTATGTATTCGAACGGGACCCTGATCAACGGTTACCAGGGATTTGCCGGAAGATTTGGGCATACCATTATTCAATTAAATGGAAAACAATGCATGTGTGGTAATAAGGGTTGTCTGGAGGAATATGCTTCAATCCGTGCGTTGTGTAATAAATTATACCCTGATCAACCCAAACCTCAAAAATATATTGATGAAATTTTGGAAAGGGTTAAGCATAAAGAACCGGTTGTCATGGCGGCAATCCATGAAATGCTGGAGTATTTGGAGATCGGTATCGTCAATATGATAAATGCCTTTAATCCTACGCGCGTCTGTATTGGCGGTTATCTAGGGTTGATCATCAATGACTCAATGCTTCAAGAACTGAAGGCGGATATTGCTAAGATGTTGCCGGAGCATTATTGCAGGCATTTGGATATATGTTGTTCGAGTTTGGGAGAGCTGGGCGTTGCTTATGGTGGAATTGCGATCGTCCGGGATAAGTTAATTAGCATCTTAAGTGATGCTGAAAGTGAAGAATAATTGATCTTATAATTCGTGAGCTTTGATATTTTAATGAATGCATAAATTGACGCTGAGGCGGAGATTTATGCATTTTTTATTTGTGTCAATTCAGTATATTTTGTTCGACTCAAAAAAATCGATTTTGTAAATGAAATTTACAAAATCGATTGAAAACCCAGGCAGTTTATGTTATATTTTAATTAGTAAAAATAATTTACAAAAAGCTAAGGTTTTAATGGATTGAAATTGGATAAAAATGAAAAAGAATCTATCGTAAAGAGAGGTATTGTCAGTGAAGGCTATTTTGCTCATGTTTGATTCTTTAAATCGAAACTATTTACCTCCTTATGGCTGTGATTGGGTCCATGCGCCCAATTTTCAAAGACTGGCTGAAAAAACAGTGACCTTTGATAACTCCTTTGTAGGCAGTATGCCTTGTATGCCTGCACGAAGAGAATTACATACCGGAAGATATAATTTTCTGCATCGCAGTTGGGGGCCGATCGAACCTTTTGATGATTCCATGCCTGAAATGTTAAGCAAAAACGGGATCTATACACATCTGGTCACAGACCATTTCCACTACTTCCAGGAAGGCGGAGCGACCTATCATACACGGTTTACTTCCTGGGAGTTCAACCGCGGCCAGGAAGGGGACCCGTGGAAAGGGGAAGTCGAGTATCCGCCGGTGCCTGAATTACATGAGGCTCAATTTGTAAGGCCGGGATTTTCAAAATCAAGACAGGATTGGGTAAACCGCCAGTATATAAAGGAGATTGAAGATTTTCCGCAGACGAAAACCTTCGACCAGGGCATCGAGTTTATGAGGAAAAACAGCCAAGCGGACAATTGGTTCTTACAGATCGAAACCTTCGATCCCCACGAGCCCTTTTTTGCGCCTGAAAAATTCAGGAAACTGTATGCGCACGATTATCAAGGCGGCTTCTTCGATTGGCCCAATTATACGCGAACGGTGGAGAACGAGGAGGAAATCGAGCATCTACGGAAGGAATATGCGGCGCTTGTTAGCATGTGCGATGAAAATCTGGGCCGCTTTTTAGACACCATGGATGAATTGGATTTGTGGAAGGACACCTTGCTGATTGTCTGCACCGACCATGGATTCTCGCTTGCCGATCATGGCTGGTGGGGGAAAAACGTTATGCCCTGGTATAACATCACCGCACATACGCCGCTGTTTATTTGGGATCCCAGATGCGGTATTAAGAATGAGCGCAGGAATTCGATTGTTCAATTTATCGATTTTGTACCGACGATTTTAGAGTACTTCGGGTTGGAGCCAACCAAGGATATGCAGGGTAAATCCTTAAAGGATACCATTGCTTTTGATAAACCTGTCCATGACTATGTCCTCTTTGGGATCTATGGCGCGCAGGTCAATATTACCGATGGCCGCTACGTGTACATGCGTGGGCCGGCAAATGAGGAAAACAAACCGTTATATGAATATACCCTGATGCCCACCCATCTGGGGAAAACATTTGATGTATCCGAATTGCAGGATATAAGCCTGGCAGGGCCTTTCTCCTTCACCAAGGGATGTAAGGTATTAAAAATTCCCGGAAAACCTCAAAATCAAGTGGACACGAAAAAATACAGATTTAAAACTGAACTGTTTGACATTGCCAATGATTATGGGCAATTAAAGCCGGTTGAAGATCCGGAAGTTGAAGAACGAATGATCAAAAATTTGATCCGTCTGATGAAAGAAAACGAAGCCCCTCAAGAACAGTATGAACGACTCGGTTTGCCTTTCGATAATTAATTAGTGAACCTGGTGGTGGAAGCGTTGGATAGAAAACATGTCATATTTTTGCTTTCAGACCAGCATAATGCGGCGATTGCCGGATTTGCCGGGGATCAATATGTCCGGACGCCGAACCTTGACAAACTGGCTGCTACCGGCGTAGTTTTGGATAATTGCTACTGTAATTCCCCGCTTTGTGTACCGAGCAGAGCATCGTTGCTGTCGGGGCTTCTTCCAAGCCAGAACGGGGTTTTCAATAATATGCAGGCCCTTCCGTCCGATCGGGTGACCTTTGTACACTCCATCAGCGCAGCAGGGTATGAAAGCGTACTTGCGGGGAGAATGCATTTTATCGGCCCTGATCAAAGACATGGTTTTGAGAAGAGATTGGTCGGCGATGTGACCCGAAACTATCCGGGAAAGAGTAATCCCATTTATGGGAATCTCAAGGGTACACCCGATCAAAGCAAAGTAGCCATTGATCTGTCCGGTGCAGGTTATTCAAGCGTATTGCAATTTGATGAGGATGTTGCCAATGCCGCTATCGAGCATATCCGTAACCGCAAGGATCCAAGGCCTTTGTTTATGACAGTCGGGTTTTATGGTCCTCATTGCCAGTATGTCTGCCCTAAGGAACTGTTTGATTACTATGATGCGATCCTACCTGAGGCGGAAGATGTGGATGAGTTTAGACATAGTGTGCATCCTGCTATCCAACGGTGGTACGCCAATAGAGGGGTCGAAAATGTAACCGTAACAGAGATGAGAAGAGTCCGGGCTGCGTATTATGGAATGGTAGAGTACTTGGACAGGCTGATTGGCAAAATCATTGATGAAATTGAAAATACGCTAGGTCTCGAAAATACAGTGATCATTTATGCTTCGGACCACGGAGACAGTCTAGGCGAAAACGGCCTGTTCTGGAAGAGTAATTTCTATGAAGGATCGGCCCGGGTGCCGGTGATTTTTAGCAGTCCAGGCCAGTTCGTTGACGGCATGAGAGTCAATGGGCTAACCAGTCTTCTGGATATCGCTCCGACCTTTATCGATCTGTGTAGCGGCGAGAAGCTTCCTCAAATGCAGGGGATGAGCCTGTTGCCGGTTCTTCAAGGCGAGGAAACTATCGACGACCAGAGAAGTGTCATCGGGCAGCTGGCCGATATCAAAGGCGATAACCCGTCGGCCATGATTAGGAAAAGCAATTGGAAGCTTATCCTGCATCACGGTTATGACTTTCCGCAGCTTTTCGACCTATCACAGGACCCGACGGAGAAACGGGATCTTGGCCGGGATGACACATATAAAGACATCATAAGTTCTCTTAGTGAGGAATTAAAACGGTATTGGGATGTGGAAGCGATCATTGAAAGCAGGGATAATTTTCTGAAGCATCTCCAAATTCTCAGAGCTTGGGTAAGAGCTACAAATTATCAAGGGATCGAAGAGTGGCAGGGTGATATCGACAGGAATTATGTGATATAAGATTGAAGCTCGATTGCAAATAAAGAAGCAGATAAGCTCAGTTTTTAGCAGGGCCAGGGTTTTCTGTACGGGAACCGTGGTCTTGTGTATTGAAACATCAAAACTACATAAAAAAAGAGGTAATCATCATGGAGTTGCTTCACAAAATTCCTTTTTTTGCTGACATGAAAAATTACAAAAAGGAATTTCTTAAGTTTGATGTGATGGCTGGATTGACGGTGGCCATCGTCGCTTTGCCGCAATCGATGGCCTATGCCCTGATTGCCGGTGTGGATCCGGTCTACGGGTTATACACTGCGATCGTGGCTGCAATCATTGGGTCGGTTTTCGGGAGCTCCGACCATTTGGTTACCGGCCCTACCAATGCGATTGCCTTGATGATTGCCAGTCAGGTGAAGAATTTTACGGACAGCGATTTTTTGACGATGTTGTTTCTTTTAACGTTCCTAGTCGGGTTCATCCAATTGATGCTGGGAATCTTGCGTGTCGGTAAAATTATTAATTTTGTTTCCCATTCGGTAATTGTCGGCTTCACCGCCGGAGCCGGAATCATCATTGCTTTAGGGCAGTTAAATCAGTTTTTTGGGATAAGCCTTCCTAAGGGATATTATCCTTTGTACGTAAAGGTTTGGCAGACATTAGCCGCCATCGGACAGACCAATCTTTTTGCCCTCGGTTTGGGAGGCTTGACCATAGCTATTATTTTAGTCTGTAAGAAGATTAATAAAAACATCCCCGGTTCCTTAATCGGGTTAATTACCAGCGCATTTTTAGTAGCATGTTTCGATCTGGGGGCCCACGGTGTAAAACTGGTCGGGGATATCCCCAATCATCTCCCCCAGTTTCAGTTGCCTCAGGCCTTTTCCGTTGGACGGATCTTTGATTTACTGGGCGGGGCGATAGCAATCGCTATCGTCGGCTTGGTCGAGGCCATCTCCATTTCTAAATCGATTGCCCTCTCCTCTGAACAACGCATCAACCCCAATCAGGAGTTTTTAGGACAGGGAATATCCAATATGATCGCTGCTTTCTTCCACTGTTTTCCTGCGTCCGGGTCATTCACTCGATCAGCGATTAACTATGATGCCGGGGCCAGGACTAAGCTTGCCGGGATCTTATCGGGAATCATCGTTGCCATCATGCTCGTATTTTTCGGGCCTTATGCCAAATACATTCCCAATGCCAGCCTGGCCGGAGTTATCATTATGGTGGCTTATGGTATGGTGAACAAACATGCCATCCAAAAGATTGTTAAGTCCAGCCGTTACGATATGGTGGTCATGATGGTAACCATCGTTGCCACGATTGTAATGCCTGATTTGGAACAGGCGATTTTAATGGGGATCGTTGTTTCGGTTATTGTACATCTTTTGAAAACCGGCGAGATTAAGGTTAAACTGTTAAAACCGGACGGACAGGCTTCCTTTAAAGAGTTTCCAATTCGTGATGAACTGCCTGGCAAAGAACCTAACGGGGTAACGCTAGTCCATATTGAGGGCGATTTGTACTTTGGTTCTGCTGCGGATCTGGAAGGAAAACTTCACAAGGTCCTTGATGATCCCTATACCGCAATCTGCATCTTGCGGATGAAACGGATTAATGTGGTTGATGTCTCAGCTTTTGAAGTCGTGGAGAATTTTATTAGTACTCTTCAAAAAAGAGGAAAAAGGGTTCTGCTTTGCGGCGTGGAACCGGCTATGAAGAAGTTTCTTGATAAATTAGGGATCACCGCCATGGTCGGGGAGGAAAATGTCTTTCTGGCTGAGGAAAAGGTGTATGCTTCGACGCATCAAGCGTTTCAAAAGGCAAAGGCATTGTTGGCTTAATAAGTACACCATGAAGTTAATCAGGTGAATTTTCCAAATTGAGGTAACTGAGCGGCGATTTTTTTATAGACTGGACTATTTTGCAAAGTGGGGAATGAATATGCCACCGCTGAATATTTTAATTAAACCAGTTTCTGGTGCCTGTAACTTACGTTGTCGGTACTGCTTTTACACTGATGTGGCGGAGAAACGGATCCAACAAAATTACGGGATAATGACTGAAGAAACGTTGGACGTTATTGTCCGGAAAGCCTTGGAGTATGGGGATTCATATGTAGGCTTCGCTTTTCAGGGTGGCGAACCGACCATTGCCGGGTTGGATTTTTACCGCCGGCTGATGGAATTGGAAGCAAAATATAATCGTAAGGGATTGCGAATCGGGAATGCCATTCAGACCAACGGGATACTGATTGATGCGGAGTGGGCCCGGTTTTTTGCAGAGAATCAATTTTTAGTCGGTCTTTCCCTGGACGGGCCTAAAGAGATTCATGACCTGAACCGGATTGATTTCCGGGACAAAGGCAGTTACAACCAGGTGATGAAGACGGTGCATTTATTCAATCAGTATCACGTGGAATATAACATTTTAAGCGTAGTTAGCAAATTGGTCGCCCGCCATATTGAACAAGTCTACAATTTCTTTATGAAACAGGGTTTTAGCTATTTACAATTTATTCCCTGTCTGGACGGCCTGGGGGAAGAACCCGGCCAAAATCCGTATTCGCTGACGCCGCAAGTGTATGGCGATTGTTTGAAAAGGTTATTTGATCTATGGTATCGGGATATCCAAAAGGGCAGAAGAATCAGTATCCGGATGTTTGACAATATCCTGCAGATTCTCCTGGGGATGCGGCCGGAATCTTGTGATATGAACGGCTATTGTACAGCGAATATGATTATCGAGGCGGATGGTTCGGTGTATCCCTGTGATTTTTACGTTATCGACCAGTGGAAGACCGGCAGCATTCTTGAACAGGATATAGCGGAATTGCTCCAGGGTGAGAAGGCCCAAGCATTTACAGAGGTGTCCCATGCTATTGCTCTGCAATGCCGGGAGTGCGAATACTTCGGCGTTTGCCGGGGCGGCTGCCGCCGCCACTATGAACCGATAGATGGCGCAATTACCGGGGAGAACTATTTTTGCCCGGCATACCGGGAGTTTTACCAGGCCACTTTACCAAGGTTTTGTGAACTGGCGCAACGGATTAAAGCGGGGGTTTGAGAATAAACATTATATGGGTGTGAAGTTGCCAGCGTCTTTTGGGCGCTGGTTTTTTCTGTAACGGGTATGTATCTATTAAAGTGTTTAGTTTCTTGGTTAAATAATATAAGATAAAATTACTGAAGGATTAATATGGAAAAAAACGAACTATTTAGGTGAAAACGATCAGGTTAAGATAATTTGAAAAATTGATCTTTTGTTGAGTTTGATGTGGTGATTATAATAAGAAATTCATAGGTTTAATTTAAAGGAGTATCTTATGGCTGAGTTGGATAATTATCGGCGTCTTGTTATAAAAGCACTTTTTTCAGATGATGATTTAATGGATATCTTTGTTTTAAAGGGTGGAAATGCATTAAATATTGCTTATTCAGTTAATGATAGAGCATCAATCGATATTGATATTTCGATGGCTGAAGATTTTACTGATATCGATGAAATAAAGAGAAAAATAGAAAACGCCCTTGTAACAACTTTTGCAGAAGAGAAGATCACTGTATTTGATATAGAACTCCAGCCTCGACCTATGCGGAAAAACATGCGGGAGGAAAACGCTTTTTGGGGGGGTTATCGACTAAATTTTAAGTTGATTAATAATGAACGACGTGATGTACTTCGGAATAATTTGGAGGCAATGCGGCGGGAAGCGATTATAGTTAATTCAAAGAACCATCGGGTTTTCAAAGTGGACATAAGTAAATATGAGGTTTGTAAAGAAAAAGAAGCTATAGAGTTAGATGGAATATTAATTTATGTTTATACACCTACTATGATAATATACGAAAAATTAAGAGCCATATGCCAACAAATGGAGGAATATCGGCAACAGATTGAAACTATCACTCCCACGCCGAGGGCTAGAGACTTTTTTGATATATATACAATATTTCAACATTGGGGAGAGACGCTAGACCTTTATTCGCCAAAAAACCTGGAACTCCTTAAAGAAATTTTTGAAATTAAAAAAGTTGATTTAAGGCTTTTAAATCGTATCAAGGATCCAGATATTAAAGAATTTCATAGGGATAGCTTTAATGCGGTAAGAGATACAGTGAGTATAAGGGAAGTAAAGGAGTATGATTTCTATTATGAATTTACTTGTAAGATTGTCGAGAAATTAAATGAATGCTTATATTCCCATGTTAAAAGCCTTTAGGCACATATATTTGCCAGTTTTGAGAGAAATCTGTTTCTTTCATGCCATAAGTAAGGTAAAATTTATATTTGATTTCTATTCGTTTTACTAAATCAATTAATTTTGGTTCATAACCTGCCTTTTCCAAATAAAAGCCAATAGCTTGATGATATGGATAAGTAAAATTCATTTTTTTCAATAAAGCAATTAATCTGTTAACTGAAAATCTTCCTTTTGCTGCTGCAAAAGCGTTTAATACTTCTTGAACACCGCCAGCATAACTGGGACGAACTGTAATATCAATTAAAGTACGTTCTATACTAGTCACTGGTATTACTTTACCATCTAAATCGAAATCTATTACACCTAATTTATTGACGTTCTTGCCATTTAGTAAATAGACTTGATAGTTCTCAAAGCTAAAAATATTATTAGTAATACGCATAGATTTTGCGAAAGCTTTATCTATGTTTTCCTGAATTAACTCTTGCTTGGTAATAGTGTGCGCTCGGTTAACCTGTTCTTTATTAATATAAATTTTTTTGGGAATATTATCAGTTAAATGATGTAAGAACATAGCAGAATAATGGCTAATATAAGCTCCTTTGCTCAATGAGAGAGCAATTTCGAAAGGGGATGCATTTTTAAAAATATATTTAAAAAAAGTAGTTCCTTTTGGATTTGATATTTTTATGGGAGTCAAAATTTTTTTGTTGACCAGAAATTTGATAAAATCAGTAGTGGTGGTAACTGTTGATAACCGCCACTCTTTTTTGTTTTCTCGAAGTATTTCACTAATATCATTTTCTGAATAAATTGTTTGAATTGCATTTGAGAAATAATCTACTATTAATGGTTTTGCATATTGCATTATTTCGGTTCTGCTAGGTCGTCCCATATTGTTTCCCTCCAAACGGTTTGTATAAGTATATATACTTATACAAACTACTGTTTTCAAATTTAATTTTATCAAAACGGCACAAGGCTTTCAAGGCATAAAATGGCTAATTAAATATTAGTTATCTATAGTATATATACTATAGATAATTGACATTGGAAATCCATTTGCTAAACTGATTTTACCTGTAAAATAAGGTAAAATGCTAAGAAATAAATAGCTATCCTATTAGGTATATATACCTAATAGGATACTGATGTATTTTATAGTAAGTGGCCTTTTAAGTTTGTTATTTCTGCTAATTTGTTTAAACAACAACTATTGGACTATTCAAGCTTGAGCAAAATTTGGAATTCCTTCTTTTCAAACCAAAAGAGGTTATAATTTACTTTGATAGATAATAAGTATAAGGAAGGTCTCATCATGCACGAAGCCTATGACTTCTGAAGAAATGCTAAACCTATTACCTAACCACCGTTGAAGGGGACTAACTCCGGGTGCGGCCTTTTGGAAACCTCAACTGGTTTGAGGATAAGCTATATATCTAAACGGGTAAGGTTAAGAATGTATCCAAGCAGATGAAGCAAAACCCCAAGATCGAACTCTGCGCTGGCGGAAAAATGGCTTCAGGTGGCAGCGATGTGCAGGATGATCGGGTAAAAGCTAAAGCCCATATGCTTGATGCCTATTACAAGTCGAACCCGGCGAGGGTTGGAAATACTGAAGTCCTTTGTCTGAAAGAAATGAATGCGCCCTTTTTTATCAAAGGCCAGTGCTTGTGAAGGGTTGAATCAAAAGGTTCTGTTGAAAATGGAATCAGTAATACCGTAATGAGTATAATTGGTTTTATTAAACCCAGCCTGAGCAGGCTGGGTTTTTCTTTTGTATTGCATTAACGAGGCTTTCTTGCAAGCGTAGAAACAGATATATGGATGTGGGTAATATCTTTGTTTCAAGAGTAGGGATTAACAATGAATATATTAGGCCTTAAAAAGAGGGTTAGTTATTATTTCTGAGAACAATGCTATCCTTACTAACAAATAGCTTTGTAAAGCATACTTGACATAAGGCATAATACATGTTATCATTCATGTAAAGTAAACTTTACACAACATGCAAATCCAAGGCATGTTATATTTGTAAGTTCTATGTAAAGTATGCTTTCCATACAGGGAGGTGAAAATATTGAAGAATCGTTTGGAAGAAATAAGAAATAAAAAGGGAATGAGTCAAGAAGATTTGGCAAAAGCTTTATCTGTATCTCGACAAACGATTAGTTCATTGGAAAATGGCCGGTATAATCCATCTATTTTACTTGCGTTTAAAATAGCAAAATATTTTTCAATGCCAATAGAAGAAATTTTCATTTATGAGGAGGATTTAAAATGAATAAAATAAAAAGCAGAACAATTGAGTACACTTTATTCGGAATTATCGGTGTAATCCTGTTTATTTCATCGGAGGTTTTTAATTTTATGGACACATTCTGGAGTGGCATGGGAATTGGGTTTGTTGTTTTATCAACAATAAGATTAATTCAATTATATCGTTATCAAAATGATAATAAGTATGCTGAAAAAATAAATATTCAAAATAGTGATGAAAGAAATAAATTTATAGCAGAAAAAGCACGAAGCATGGCGTTTTATTATTTTATACTAATTGCATTAATTTCAACGATAGCTTTAAGAGTATTGGAGTATAATCAAGCAAGTACAATAATTGGATATACTATTTGTGTACAGTTAGTACTTTATTGGTTAAGTTATTTGTGGTTTAGACAAAAATATTAATTTGACGTTTATAAGTTATGATTCGTAATATACGAACTAATAAAAACACTTAATAGATTAATTGATAAATCTTTTAAGTGTTTTTTATGTGATTTATTATGTGTTTTGAGGTGTGATTTTCATGTTTTGCGAGTGTATCAAGGTGAATTAATGCTAAACAAAAAACTCCAGGAGAAACGGGATTCAAATGACAAAAATGTTAGTCTGTATTGATAAAAGAAGAGGTTTTAAGCATATTTATCTCGAAAATCCATAATAATTTTTATGATATAAACCGATGTTCCCGGAAGCTTTTCTCTTAGTATAGACTAGTTTTTAGAATTATATAAAAGATTCATAACTAAAGGAGGATTCACCATGCGCGAAGTTTATGAATTTCTGAAAAAATGCCAAACTTACTATTTAGCCACTGTTGAAGGGGACCAGCCCCGGGTGCGGCCTTTTGGAACCATTGACTGGTTTGAGGACAAGCTGTATATCCAGACAGGCAAGGTTAAAGATGTCTCCAAGCAGATGCAGCAAAATCCCAAGATCGAACTCTGCGCTTTTGACGGGGAGAGATGGCTTCGGGTGGCGGCTACTGCCGTGCGGGATGACCGGGTGGAAGCCAAAGCCCATATGCTGGATGCTTATCCTCAGTTGAAAGGGCGGTATTCGGCGACCGATGACAATACGGAAGTGCTCTACTTAAAAGATATTACGGCCACGTTCTACTCGTTCACTGGGGAACCGGTTACTCTGAAGGGTTGAATCAAAAAACCAGCTTACTAGCTGGTTTTTTGATTTAGTTTAAGTCAAGGCCGGTTATTATTCGGTCGTTTGAACCGGGAGATGGTATAGGGCGGGTATTCCAAATTTAATTTGCCTACCACTTGGGCGAATTGATCCATCTTTGCTTTGAGAATTTTGATATCCGTTACACCATAACCGGCCGGATCGATTCCTTTATAAAGGACATAATAGCCTTTGGATACGATCCTTTTGGTAATGGGGAGCACCTGATTGTACGGAACAGTGGGGTGAATCGTTGCTTCGAATAAGAATGTATGAAAATCTGTTTGACAAAACGATGGCCTCATGCTAAAATAAGATTCCACTTGCGAAAACAAAACCGCAGGTAAATAAGATAAAATGGTGTTGACAAACTATTAGAAACGTGATAGACTAATCTTCCACCGGCGAGGAACAAATAAACTCGCAGGTAAACGAAATAAAAATGGTTGACAAAACCGAACAAGCGTGATAAGATATACTTGCCGACGGTAAACGACGGCACGTGAAATGAACCTTGAAAACTGAACAGTAATGAAGACTGGTAAGTCTTTAGAAGGTTTTGTAAGGGACAGATACGTCTGTTTCGAGCGGAGCCAAACAACACGAAACCTGTCAATGGCACTTAGCAGAGAAGTTGAGTGCGGTTGAAGAAGAGAAGAGCTAAATCAAAAGCTCTGTAAAATGGGATGAATCATCGTCGTAAGGCGATGAGGAATAAAAGATTTTATGGAGAGTTTGATCCTGGCTCAGGACGAACGCTGGCGGCGTGCTTAATACATGCAAGTTGAGCGGAGCCATTGATGAAGCTTGCGATTCAATGGTCGAGCGGCGGACGGGTGAGTAACGCGTGGGCAACCTGCCCTCTAGTCTGGGATAACAGTTCGAAAGGGCTGCTAACACCGGATAAGCTCACGGAGAGGCATCTTTCAGTGAGAAAAGTTTACGCTAGAGGATGGGCCCGCGTCCCATTAGCTAGTTGGTGAGGTAACGGCTCACCAAGGCGCCGATGGGTAGCCGACCTGAGAGGGTGACCGGCCACACTGGGACTGAGACACGGCCCAGACTCCTACGGGAGGCAGCAGTAGGGAATTTTCCGCAATGGGCGAAAGCCTGACGGAGCAACGCCGCGTGAGGGA
>JAKOTQ010000045.1 GCA_029776205.1 Bacillota bacterium
AGATTATCCGAGAGTTCATTGACAAAATTATTGTATTTAAGGCTGAAAAGATAGATGGCCGCAGAACCCAGCGGATTCAAATTTTCTATAACTGCATTGGTGCTATCGACTTACCAAAATAAACGAAAAAACGGCATAGCCGAATATCAACGACTATGCCGAATTTTCAGGAATTATAAATCCCTATCTGACCGCTCCTAATGACACTTCTTTTTTATTCAAGGATATTTATAAAAATAAAAATCCATCAATACTGCTCTGTTTTTCCATAAATATGGGATGATGTTTGAGTATGCCCTGTTTGATGACTGGCCGTGGACTCTTGACAAGGTTTCGGTTTTTTATGTTTGGGTACTGATGAAGGGTTATCGTTCAGTGCGTCTTCGATATCGGCACTGTTGCATCCTTCGATTTGGGGGCTGTTCATTCCCCGGTTTATTGCAGTTCCGGATTGATCGCCGCCGACTGCATGTTGTTGTTTTGTATTGGAACTTTCAATGGCAGCATTGGTTCCGGCGGCACTATCGTCTCCGGCGCCGCTAGTCACTTGAGTTGCAGCGGATTCTCCTGATGTTTCATTGATTTGATTGTTGATGATAATCACCAGTTCAGCTTCATCTCTCAGGATCTTCTCCCGATCATCATGAGGTTCGGCTTGATAGCCTTTCATGCCTAGATTTTGGGCTTTGCCTTGAGCTCCGACGCTTTGCTGTTGTTCGGTATTTGACGAATCAATCGCTGCATTATTTCCTGCAGCGCTGTTTCTCCCGGCCCCACTGGCGATTTGGGTGGTATTGGGAGCATTGGTGAATTGATTATTGATAATGATGACAATACGTTTTTCCCCGCAAATTTGCGATTCGGTCGTGGTTTGCTTCCCGTCTTTATCAACGGTGATCAGTATCTTTTCATTGGTTTCCGACAATAATCCCACTTCCTTTCGGTGGTTTGTTAAATTATATGCAGTCTGGGGGGAGGGGTGTCAGATGGTTTTGGGCATAACAGGTAGAGTGAATTATATTGCATTTTGTGATATTTTCGCCGTCCCTTTTTTTAAGTGCTTGCAATAAAATGGTATATAAGTAAATTGCGGGGAGTGATCAGATGGCTCAATTGGAGGTTGCCAATACGTATCTGCCGGGGGATTCGGCTATTGCCAATGGTTTGGTACAAACTGAATCCGGTGACTATATACTGGCGGGACGGGTATTTGAACCTGACGGTGACTCGTCGGCGGTAGCTATTCGGGTTGATGCTTCAGGTAATGTTATTTGGGAAGAAGTTTATCAATCAGCGTTTACCGTATTTTTTAAAGCTGTTGCCTTGGCTGGAAATGGAGATATTGTCGCGACAGGATCCTTTTTTTATTCGGAATCTGCCGGAGATGAATATATCTGGGTGGTTCGCTTGGACCCGGATGGTCAGATCCTTTGGCAGGAGGCTTTCGGCAGTACCGGGGAACAGAGTGATGGACAGGATATCGCTTCAACGGCCGATGGAGGTTTTGTTGTAGCCGGCTACTTCATAGAGAAGGGGAGTAATGTCGGTGGCACCCGGGTATTGAAATTTGATGCGATGAATCAATTGGAGTGGGATAAGCGCTATGACACGGGTATTGCGTTTTCGATCGAACCCACTCGAGACGGTGGATATATCTTAACCGGGGCCCGGAATATCCCGGGATCGTTAAACAGTCACATTTTCGTGTTAAAGTTGGATGGAGAAGGAAACCGGGTTTGGGAAAGGATTTATGACGAATTTGAAATTTTTGTGCTGCTAGACAGCGAAATCGCTGAAACGGAAGAGGGCAATTTCGTTATTGCTGCGAAATCTGTGGTGATGCAGATTGATTGCTGTGGAAATATTATCTGGGCCCATCAAAGGGGCGATCTTAATGTGACAACCGTTACTGTCTTGCCGGAACAGGGATTGGCTGTCGGCGGCAGCCTGATTGTTAACAATTTCGACCATGCTTATGTGGCAGCATTGGATTCGGACGGAACTACTTTGCGTTGGGATAATCATGAGATTTCATTCCCGAGCGGTATCACCCAGATAATCCTCAATCAAGAAGGCCAGGTGGCAGCAACAGGTTATCTGCCGGTTGATAACAATCAAAGTCAAATGTTCTTAGCAGTATATAATCCGGTGACGATGCTGTTTCCGGAGTAAACCGGATATCATATAAAATTTTCTTTTCGTGTTTTTGACTTAGGAAGTTGATTAAACCCTTTTCTTTACGTGAGAAGGGTTTATTTTATAAATGCAACAATGACTCTGGGTCAATAATTATCGGCCTTCCGGCCTATCGGGGTGAGCTCAACGCCTCTGATTCGGGAGGTGCAGGAGGGCGAACAGCGCCTCCTGTCGGCAATAATAATATGTTTATTCAATATCTACCTAAACTTTCAAATAAGCAAAACAAAGGATTTCTTTTTGGGAATGATAGATGTAAACAGTCTAGACATCTATTTCAAAAAAAGCTATAATTTATATGGTTATCTATATTTTGAAACGATGTTTCATATAGTGAAACGCAGGTGAAGTATGGCGGATCAGAAAGTCCAAACCCTGGATCGGGCCTTCGATGTCATCGAACTTTTAGCTACGTCAAAAGACGGGCTGGGCGTGACGGAGATCGGGCAACAACTGGGACTTCACAAGAGTACCGTTCATCGGTTGCTCAATGCTTTATCCAATCGGGGTTATATTGAGAAAAATCCTCGGAATAATACATATAAAATCGGCTTAAGATTTGTGGAGATCAGCGGTCTCTTTTTGAAACAGTTGGAGTTGAAGACCGAGGCATTGCCGTTTATGCGTCGTTTGGCCGAGATCGTAGGGCAGCCGGTACATTTGGCCATCTTGGATGGAAACGAAGTCATTTACATTGAAAAAGTTGAGTTGGTCAACACCATTCGGATGTATTCCCAGATTGGGCGGCGTGTTCCGGTCCATTGTTCTGCCATTGGCAAAACGTTATTATCGGGATTGAGCTCCGAACGGTTACAAGAAGTCCTTGGCAAACTCCAATATGAGCCATTCACGCCCAATACCCTTTGTTCCCAGGAACAATTGCTGGCAGCCGTTCAACACGTGATTAAAACCGGATGGGCGTTGGATAACGAGGAGCATGAACCGGGAATTCGCTGTATTGCAGCACCTGTCTACGATTACACCGGTAAAGTCATTGCTGCAGTCAGTGTTTCGGGAGACAAACGGATTATCCATCCCGAGCGGGATGAAGAGATTGCGGCCCATGTGGTACGAACAGCTCAGGAGATTTCGAAGAGGATGGGGTATATAGATAAATAGGTACTAGGTACCGGGTTTAGGGGCAGGAGATAGGAGACAGTAGCTTAAAAACAGTTGACAGCTGACAGTTGGGACAGTGAACAGTTCTAAAGTGTAAAGTGAAAAGGAAAGTGCAAAAATTAGTGGGAACCGTCAATTGGGAACTGATAACTCCTAACTATGTAAAATCCGAAACAAATAACTGTGCACTGTGAACTGTGTACCAACCCTAAGTCTTAGCGGATTTTATTGTTAAAGTGTGGTTAAAAACACATTCTATAAAAAAATCTAAAGGAGGTTATGGCAGTGGCCATCGTCAATTTAAACGTTAAACCAAAATCGCAGTGCAAATACGACTGTATCTCCCTGGGTGAAGTTATGTTGCGGTTGGATCCCGGTGAAGGCCGGATTAAAACCGCCCGTTACTTCAGAGCTTGGGAAGGTGGCGGAGAGTATAATGTCTCCCGCGGGCTTAAAAAATGCTTTGGCTTTGATGTGGCAGTTGTGACTGCCTTTGCTGACAATGAAGTCGGCCGCTTGGTCGAAGATTTCATCATGCAAGGCGGTGTGGATACGTCCCTCATTAAATGGGTGCCTTATGACGGCATCGGCCGTACGGTTCGTAACGGTTTGAACTTCACTGAAAGGGGCTTCGGTATCCGCGGCGCTGTCGGTGTTTCCGACCGGGCTAATACGGCTGCTTCTCAATTGAAAAAAGGCGATATTGACTGGGACTATATCTTTGGAACCCTGGGTGCCCGTTGGTTCCATACCGGCGGTATCTATGCTGCTCTTTCTGATACCACTCCGGAAGTCGTATTGGAAGCGGTTCAAAAAGCAAAACAATACGGCACCATCGTTTCTTACGACCTGAACTACCGTCCTTCCTTGTGGAAGGCTATTGGCGGACAAGCCAGAGCTCAGGAAGTCAACAAAGAGATCGCCAAATACATTGACGTCATGATCGGTAACGAAGAAGACTTCACCGCTTGCCTCGGCTTTGAAGTTGAAGGCAATGATGCTCAACTGAAAGAGCTGAACCTTGACGGTTATAAGAAAATGATCAATGAGGTTGTGAAAACCTACCCGAACTTCAAAGTGGTTGCTACCACCCTGCGGACAGTTCGGACGGCTACCGTCAATGACTGGAGCGCGATGTGCTGGGCTGACGGCCAGATTTACAAAGCAAAAGATTACAATGGCCTGGAGATTATGGACCGGGTTGGTGGCGGCGACAGCTTCGCTTCCGGCTTGATTTACGGCTTGATCACCACTGGTGATCCTGAAAAAGCGGTTAACTACGGTGCAGCTCACGGTGCATTGGCAATGACCACTCCGGGTGACACCTCCATGGCTAGCCTGAAAGAAGTTGAAAAAGTCATGGGCGGCGGAAGCGCTCGGGTTGATCGGTAAGAGTAAAACTCAAAAGCTATCTCCTCAGGAGATAGCTTTTTTTATTATGTTGAATCTATGATAATTTACAGAGTTTGAATCATATGATCATTAACTGTTTCGCCGAAGATAACGAATCAGGCTTTTATGGAAGGATCACTTTTTATGACAGTGTGTTGTTGCCATTTTCCGTTATGCAACCGGATATAAAAGGCCAATCCCCGAATGAACCAATCCGTATACATTCCACACCAGACTCCTAAAGCTCCCAGTTTTAAGTGGATACACAGGATATAACCCAGGCTGATCCGGAACAGCCACATGCTCAACGTGGATACTGTTAAGGTATAGCGGACGTCTCCGGCCCCTTTTAATCCGGCAGGCAAGAGAAAGGCAAAAGGCCAGACGAAAGTGACGGTGGCGGTAGCCGTGAGTAATGTTGCTGCGAGATCTGTCACCTCCGGACTGGATGTATATAAGGAAGCTAATAGGGGATAGAGTGGGATAAAGGCCAGATTAAATAAGAAGAGGACAATCGATGCCAATTTATTCATATAACTTAAGGCGATGGAGGCACCTTTCGGGTCTTTGCGGCCCATATATTGGCCGACCAGAGTAGTGGCAGCGATGCCCAAAGCGCTTCCTGGGATCATCATCAGGCCATGCAGGGAGTTGGCCACTGAGTTGGCAACGATGGCGACGGTTCCGAATGAAACGATGAAGGTTTGAGTGATGAGTTTCCCCAGACTGAAGAGTAACGATTCGATGCTGGCCGGGACGCCAATGGTTAAAATGGCTTTTAATTTATCCCAGTCCGGTTTGAATTGGAAAATGTTTTCGATCTTCAGGTTGGCTGAACCCCGGACGAGAATGTAAGTTAAGATAATTCCTCCAAGGAACCGGGCTAAACCGATGCCGATAGCTGCGCCCCGGACTCCGCCGCCGGGAAGATGGATAGGCATTAGCGGGATGTGAAGCCCGAAAATAAACAGGTAACTGGCAATGACGTTAATAAGGTTCATGAAAATCATAACTTTGGCCGGGGTTTTTGTATTGCCGGACCCTCTGAGAACTCCGGAAGCGATGGTGGTGACAGCGATCAGGGGATAGGTGGGCAAGGAGTATTCAAGGTAGGTAAAGGCCAATGTCAAAACAGCCGGTTCTGCTCCCTGGTATAATAGATGAATCAGCGGATGACGAAAGATTCCGGCCAGGATGGCGATGCAGGAAGCCAGGACGATTCCGCCATAAAGGGCTTGTTTGGATGCATCCCCGGCTCCGATGCGGTCAGACTTGCCGGTATAATGGGCGACGACGACGGTACCGCCGACAGCCAGTGAAGAGAAGGCGGCGATAAAAATATTGTTGAGCGAATCAATCATGCCGATGGCAGCGGCTGCTTCCTTGCTGATATGGCCGGCCATCATAGTGTTAATGACTCCCATCAGGATGATGAAGGTTTGTTCGGCAATGACCGGGACTGTTAACCGCAAAATATCCTGACGAAGCGATTTATTCTTTTGAACGTTAAACATCCGTATTTACCTTTGATTTAATGATGATTTAACGCTATTATATCATGTTGTGCTCGATATTTTTTGCGGGATCATCCAATTTGAAATCATTATTTGCTGGAAATTAAGTATGGGTTATTGAAATAATATTTCGAAAAATGCTTGACTCTCTCCTTACGTCAAGGTTTATGATTTAAGTGAATCTTAAATGTGCGCACATGGAGGATGAATGTTTAGAATTGGGGAATTTGCAAGGTTAAATAGAGTATCGGTCCGTACGCTCCGGCATTATGAGAAGGTTGGCCTATTTCTGCCGGAACAGGTTGATTCGGAAACGGGGTATCGTTACTACTCGGCAAACCAGATTTCGCGGCTGAACCGAATTATATTGTTGAAAGAGTGTGGTTTTTCCTTGGTTGAAATCCGTGAAGTGCTTCAAAAGGACTTGACTTCAGCTCAGATGGTCGAGTTTCTGGTATCCAAACGAAACCAACTTCTCCGAGAAATTCGGAAAGAACAGTTGAAAGTGGCCCGGATCGAGGCTCGCCTGAAAATTCTCCGAGAGGAGGATACTGATATGAGTTATGATGTTGTAATCAAATCCATTCAAGCCTCTAAGGTTGCCGCCTATCGTGATACGATTCCTAATTATGAGAAACAAGGTCTGCTGTGGGAAGAACTGAATGAAACTTTAAAAGCTCAACGTATTAAAGGCTTATTTCCTTGGTTTGCCATCTATCATGATTTCGACCATCGGGAAAATGGTGTTGATGTTGAAGTGGTTGAGACGGTCAACGAAATAGGAACTGATACCGAACGGGTAAAATTTAAGACATTGGACGCCGTACCGGAGATGGCTTGTGTTATCCATCAAGGTTCGTATCAAACCATACGGGCCGCTTATAATGAAATTTCCCGTTGGATTGAAGAAAATGAATATCAGGTTGCCGGCCCTCACCGGGAGTTGTATATCAAAGGAGTCTGGAATGAAGCCGACCCGGAAAAGTGGGTCACAGAGATTCAGATTCCGGTGACGAAGAAAGGGTAAGTTATTTAAAAGGAACCGTGTTGTCACGGTTCTTTTTCTTTATAAAGGACTATGTTTTTTGTTAAAATGGTACAGGTAAATGGTCTTATAAGACGGGAAATGCAGAAATGGACAGAAGGAGGATGGAGAAGGAAATGTTACAACTGGGACGGTATCGCCATTTTAAAGGCAATGAATATGAAGTGATCGGGGTGGCGAAACATAGTGAAACGTTGGAAGAATATGTGGTATACCGGGCTTTATATGGTGAAGGCGGCCTCTGGGTGCGGCCCCGGTCCATGTTTGAAGAGTTGGTTGAAGTCGATGGCGAATTAAAGCCGAGATTTACGTATATCGGATAATGAGGTTCTAGACGAATTCAAAAATATGCTTTGTATTTCTAAGTAAAGCATTATACAATATAAATGGGCAATTTAAACGTTTATATAACAAGGAGGAGATGCTCAGGATGAATCAATTACATAGGAACAGACATTTATCTGTCGTGTTAATGTTACTGTTCACCCTTGGCGTGGCATTGTTAGCTCCGATCCAAATCGGGGCTAAGCCAAATGTTGAATGGAAATCGATTATCTTCGGACAATCGACGTCGGAAGATAACAATAAAGTGATCGTGGATGAAAAGACCAAATCCGTAACGCTTATCGCAGGATCAAAGGATGGGAACACTGTCGGCGGTAAAGTCGCCAGTTCCCATGACGGAATCTCTTACTATTATATTGAAGTGGATCCTTCCAAAAATTTTGAAATCTCCGGCAAAGTAAGAGTCAATTATTTTGCCAAACCGTATCCTGATAATCAAGAATCCTTCGGGATTATGGCCCGGGATGCCATCGGAAAGCACCTGGACAATACGGTCTTTCCCTCCAACATGGTGCTGGTGGGTGGTTACCGCGGACTGATTCAGTCGGTATTTCGAAATCATGTAAAGGATCCTTCCGGAGCCGGTGCTAAGATGGAAAATATGTGGAAGATGGGAGAACGGCCGGCTAATGACGGAACTGCAGTTTATGAACTGAAACTGCGAAAAACCAACACCGGTTATCATGCGTCCGTTAATAACGGGCCGGAAAAAATTTACTATCGTCCGAAACAATTGGAAGTGCTCAATCCTGACCGTATTTATGTTGGTTTTTTTGCGGCACGGGTTGCTTCGATTACAGTGACCGATATTAAAGTGAAGTTTTCCGATGTAGCTACCGACGAGCCTGGACTGCCTGAACCTCCGGAAGCAGTCGAACCGGCGGTGACGGTCCTTTCGTTAGCCGGTTCGCCGGTGGCGGATTATACTTTCAGCCTGCAACCGAATGCCAAAGGCCGTCTGGAGATTACCCATAACGGCAAAAAGATTTTTGACAATCCGGTGGAAGCCAATCAGATGGTGAATACCCAAACTGTGCTGGTCAAAGGGAATAACAGTTTTGATGTGCTTCTCACTCCGGATGCGGTTGAAACTATCACCAGTACGGCTCCGGTTAGATTAAGGCAGACGGTGACCTTCAAATACTATGGGAAACCCGGTGAACCCATTTATGTTTCGCCTACGGGGAAGACCAACGCGACCGGTACCGAAACGGACCCGATCGATATTTATTCGGCCATTCAATTCATCCAGACCGGCCAGACCATTTATGTCCGGGGCGGTGTTTATGAACTGTCTGCGCCAATTATGATTGAACGGGGGAATAACGGTACTCCGGAAAAACTGAAAGTCCTGGCGGCTTATCCTGGTGAAAAACCCGTTTTTGATTTCGGGAAAAAAGCCAGCGGCGTCTTTTTGAACGGAGATTATTGGAAAATCAGCGGAATCGATATTACGAAATCTTCAGGCAACGGCCTTCGGATTTCTGGAAGCCATAATGTGGTAGAGTTAGTACGGACCTTTGCCAATGGAGAAACTGGCTTACAGATTAGCGGCCTGGCTTCAGAGCCCAATACCAAATGGCCTGCACATAACCTGATTTTGAACTGTACTTCCTTCGATAACCGGGATCCTTCGGAAAATAATGCCGACGGTTTTGCAGCCAAACTGACCTGCGGCCCGGGTAATGTTTTCAGAGGGTGTATCGCCTATAATAATTGCGATGACGGTTGGGATTTGTATTCTAAGTTGGAAACCGGTCCGATTGGTGCGGTGGTTATCGAGAACTGCATTGCCTATGGAAACGGGAGAATGTCGGACGGTTACCGGACCAAAGGCGATGGCAACGGATTTAAAATGGGCGGCGAAGGTTTGCCTGTTAAGCATATCTTACGAAACAGTTTAGCATTTAACAATGAAACCTTCGGAGTAACCAGTAACAGCGATCCGGTGATTATCGTCGAAAATACGACCTCCGTAGATAACGGCAGAGCGAATTTCAATTTTGCGAACTATCCCAATGCGACCCCCCAATTCGTTGCCAAAAATAATATCTCGTTCCGGACGAAACCCGGACCTGCCGATCTTGTACCGGAGATGCTGCTCTCTGCAGATAATTACTTCTACAATGGCAGTGATTCGCAGAACAGCAAGGGTGTTAAATTGTCCGCTAAAGATTTCAAGAGCGTGACGCCGCAGCCGTTTGTCCGAAATAAAGACGGTTCCATTGCCCGGAATGACTTTATGCGCGTGGTCAAACGTTCACTGAAAAGCGGATTCCGTTACTGATTAGTAGTATCAATTTTTGCTGCAGCATTATGAAATTCAGACAGGGTTTGAGGATCTTTCTTCAAACCCTGTTTTTTATAAGTTTTTGAAATTCATCATCTCGGCAGGAAAAGCCGATATTTATCAGGAATATTAATCGGATAGGGATCATGTTATCGATGTAAAATTAATTATTGGAGTGACTCGGTGAATGAGTATTTTAGAAGGTTTAAATGAACCGCAAAAGGAAGCGGTTTGCCATACAGAAGGCCCTTTGCTGGTTTTAGCTGGAGCTGGTTCCGGGAAAACCCGGGTGTTGACGCGGCGAATTGCTTATTTGATCTCAAAAGGTGTGGCTCCGTGGAACATTTTGGCGGTTACTTTTACCAACAAAGCAGCCCAGGAAATGCGGGAGCGGGTTGAGACATTGGTTGGAGAAATTGCCCGGTCCATCTGGGTGCATACTTTTCATACGGCCTGTGTCCGTATTTTGCGGCATGAGATTGAGGCGCTCGGTTACACGAAGAATTTTGCGATCTTTGACAGTCAGGATCAACTTACTGTCGTGAAAGGCGTTCTTAAAGAGCTGAATATCAGCGATAAGAACTTCCAACCCCGGGCTGTCTTAAATTCCATATCTGCAGCGAAAAATGAATTGATCGATGCGGATGCTTACTTTCGCAAGGCGGCTGATTTTTGGTCAAATACTGTGGCTGAGGTGTACAAGCTCTATCAGAAGCGGTTAAAGGCCAATAACGGGTTGGACTTTGATGATCTGATCATGTTGACGGTCCGGTTGTTCCGGGAACATCCGGAAATTCTCGAAAAGTATCAGGACCGGTTCCGGTATATCTTGATCGATGAGTATCAGGATACCAATCATGCCCAATACACTCTGGTTAATCTGTTGGCCTCTAAATATCGCAATCTTTGTGTCGTTGGCGATGACGACCAGTCGATCTATAGTTTCCGAAGTGCGGATATTCGTAATATTTTAGAGTTTGAACGGGATTTTCCCGAAGTCAAAGTGATCAAACTGGAGCAGAATTACCGTTCGACGCAAACTATCCTTCATGCAGCCAATGAAGTCATTCGGCATAATCGTGGCCGCCGTCCGAAACGGCTGTGGACTGAAAATATTGCCGGGGATAACATTTTAGAGTACAGTGCTGCCGATGATCGGGAAGAGGCCTGGTTTGTCGCTGAAGAGATCAGCAATTTGGTGCGGAATAAAGGGTATAAATACAGCGATTTTGCCCTGCTTTACCGGACCAATGCCCAGTCCCGTTCGTTTGAAGAGGCCTTGATCCAACGGAATCTGCCCTATCGGGTCATTGGCGGTCTCCGCTTTTACGAGCGAAAAGAGATTAAGGACATTTTGGCCTATTTGCGATTGGTCGCTAATCCGGATGATCAGATCAGCCTCAACCGGATTATCAATGTTCCCAAACGGGGCATCGGAGAATCCACATTCGAACGTTTTATCTATTTTCTTCAAGATAATAATTATTCCGTACTTGAAGGCTTCAGCCATTTGGAGGAGATACCTTCTTTAACTGCCCGGGCAATTAAGCCGTTATCCACCTTTTATCATATGTTGCTGGGGTGGTTGATGAAGCGGGATACGGTATCGGTGAAAGAGTTAAGCGAAACGATCCTGAAAGAAAGCGGTTATCTCCAAGAGCTGAGGAATGAAGGAACCGTCGAAGCGGAAAGCCGGCTGGAGAACTTGGAAGAATTTTTGGCATTGACTATTGAGTTTGAACGAAACAGCGATGATAAAAGCTTGGCTGCATTTTTAGAGACTGTGGCTCTTGTTTCGGATGTAGATAACTATGAGCCGGATGCGGATGCGGTTGTCCTGATGACGCTCCATTCGGCAAAAGGATTGGAGTTCCCTGTAGTTTTCCTGGTCGGGATGGAAGAGGGGATCTTCCCGCACAGCCGTTCTCTTCTTGAAAGTGCAGAACTGGAAGAGGAGAGGCGCTTGTGTTATGTGGGTATCACCCGGGCCAAGCAACGGTTGTATGTGACCCATGCCAGTCAGCGGGTGATGTACGGGAATTATACCAACTCGGTTCCTTCCCGGTTCCTTCTGGAATTTCCAAGGGAAGTCCTCACCCGTATTAAAGAAGAACGGGCTACGGCAGAGCGGCGGACTCCGGTACAGCCGTTAGCTTCTTCTGCCTTCAAGCAGATGGCAACACCGGGGGGAAGAGCCACAACGGCCGTATCTCAGGGTGCCCAGGCTAAACCCAAAGCCCCGGCTACCGCTCCGGATGATATTCGAGTCGGTTGCAAAGTGAAACACCCCAAATGGGGTATTGGGACTGTGGTTACGAAAGAAGGAACTGGAGAAGATGCACAGGTAAAAGTGGCTTTTCCGGGTCTGGGGATTAAGTCGTTGATTATGGCATATGCCAACCTTGAAAAAGTGGATTAAAATTCCATATTTCGTTTGCCTATTTAAGCAGGAACTATTTATAAAAAATCGAAAGTTGAGGCGAAAGGGGGGACCCTTTTGTTACTTAAAAGGATATGGATTGGTTTCAGTATCCTGTTGTGCCTGGCAATTGGAACGCCGGCATGGGCTGAAACCGGCGGTAATATCCGTTTCACATTTGGTAAGTCACCCGTAAGTTCAGAGATTAAAGTGATTGCCAAGAACGGGTCCAAATACATCAATTTACCGTTTATCGTTAAATATTTGCATATCAGTACGGACTGGGATCCGGATACAGGGCGTATCCAGTTGAAATCCGGTAAAACCAGTTTGATATTGAAAGAAGATGCTACCGCTTATACCATTGACGGAACATCGGCTGTTTTAAAGGCGGCTCCTTTTGAAGCTGACAATCAACTATGGCTGCCCGTTGAGCTCCTTTTAAAGCTGGGACTCAAAATTACAAACGAAGATGCAACAAGCCTTCAAATGAATTGGGCTGATAGTTTCTTGTTAGCCATCGAAAATACCAAGTATGAGGAACGGCCAGCCTTCCTACTGGTTGGGACGGAAGATTTCCAGTTCAAAAGTTTTTTATTGACTCAGCCGGATCGATTGGTCTTGGATCTTACCGGATTTAAAGCCCACCCTTCCTTTGAAGCTATAAGCCACCATCCATTGGTTAAGCAGATTCGGTTTTTCCAATATCAGCCGGATGTCTTAAGGTTAGTCTTTGATCTGACCCAACTGGCCGGCTATCGGGTAATTCCCGATCCGGAGAAGCCCAATCAATTGTTGGTTGTGTTTAATTATTTTGTCCAGGAAGTGAGCTTTTTCCAAAAGGACAATGAACGGAAAATTTACATCAAAACGTCAGGACCGGCTAAATACAGCACGAAGATTTATGAAGAACCGCGGCGTTTGGTGATTGATTTTGAAGGGGCGACATTGGGCCGGTCGAATGATCCGATTCCCGGGGATAACCAGTGGCTTAAAGGGATTCGAATGAGCCAGTTCAATAGCCAAACTGTCCGGGTTGTATTGGATTTGGTCGAGGGGATGCCCTGGTTCATTATTCCGTCGCGAAAGGATCCCACCTTGGTGGAGATACGGACTGTTCAAACGATTACCGGCATTCACTGGAGTGAAACCGAACAGGGCGGGTCGCTGAGCATTGAGGGCGACGGCGAACTTCTGGAAACCTTGCATAAAGCCAAGAATTCGGACAAGCTCCAAATTGATTTGGATTATAGCCAGTTGGCGCCGGAAGTGCACATTCCGGTTGTGAATTCGGATCAAGTGAAGGAGATACGCTTTACTCAAGGCGATGACTTCAAAAGCCGGATTGAGGTGACGTTAGGGTACTATGTGGGATATACTGTCCGGTACTCCAACGACCGGCGCAAAATTACCGTTCTCTTTCGGAAATCGCCGCTGATCGGGAAAACGATTGTGATTGATCCTGGGCACGGCGGTGTAGACATGGGTGCGACTGGCCGTCAGGGAACCCGGGAAAAGGATGTCAACTTTGATGTGTCCATGCGGCTCAAAGAGAAGTTGGAGGATGCCGGTTGCCGGGTTGTGATGACCCGAAATGATGATATATTTATCAGCTTATATGAACGGTCTCATATTGCCAATGCGTTGTATGCCGATTTATTTATCAGCATTCATACCAATTTTCATCCCAAAAGCGAAGTGAAAGGGATGGAGATCTATTACTATCAAGGCCGTACTGACAGTGCTCTGCTGGCCAAGTCGATCATTGCCAAAATGCTCGAAAAGACTCAAATGAATAGTTTAGGCGTTAAGACCAATGATTTTGTAGTCATCCGGGAAGCTCAAATGCCCAGTACTCTGGTGGAGCTCGGATTTCTGTCCAACTATGAAGAGGAAAATATGATTCGAACTGAGTCATTCCGTGAAAAAGCAGCGGAAGGTATTTTCCAAGGGATCATTGAGTATTATAATGCCAAATAACTTTGGCTTTCGGTTCGTTTAGGGGGTAACGGTTGTGCACAATTTGGAACAGATGGTGATTGAATTATCGGAGGCTTTTGGGCCGTCAGGGTTTGAAGGGGAAGTCCGGCAGAAAATTGAATCATTCGTCGGAAATTATACCAACGTGACTTATGATCAATTTGGCAGTTTGATCGCTGTTCATTCCGGTGTGTCGGTGTATCCAAAAGTGATGTTGGCAGCCCATATGGATGAAGTGGGGTTAATGGTTCGCGGGATATTACCTGGAGGGGAACTCCGGGCCGTTATGCTCGGAAGCTGGTGGCCTCCGGCGTTACTCGCCCAACCGGTGGTGATTCGTTCCTGCGGTGGAGATCATCTGGGTGTCATTGGTGCCAAGCCCCCTCATTATCTGAGAGAAGATGAACGCAATCGCCAGTTAAAACTGGATGATCTCTATATAGATGTCGGTGCCCGCAGTGCGGCAGAGGTTCAGGCCATGGGTATCAAACCCGGTGATCCGGTAGTACCCGCTGTGAAAACCCGTCCTCTTTCCGGTCAGTCCGTATATATGGGAAAAGCCTTCGATGATCGGGTGGGATGTGTCGTATTGGCCAACGTTCTGCAATCCCTGGATGCCCGTCATCCCAATCAGGTGGTGGGAGTGGCGACAGTCCAGGAAGAAGTGGGTTTAAGAGGCGCCAAAGCGATCAGCCCGGTGGTACAACCCGATATCTGTATCGTACTTGAAGGAGTTCCGGCCGATGATTTTCCCGGCGGTTCCATTGTTCAGGGAAGAATGGGAGGAGGGCCTCAGATCCGGCGGTTTGACCCCACCATGATCGCCAATCAGGCGTTGGTCAATTTGATGGTGGATACAGCTGAGCAGTGTGGTATCCCCTATCAAATCGCAGTGAGGGAAAGCGGCGGGACCGATGCCAGTGCTGTACAGGTCCATACCCCTGGCGGCGTACCCACCACGGTGATCGGGATACCGGTACGGTATGCCCATAGTCATCACGGGATGATTGATATCCGCGATGTGGCCCATACAGTGACATTGGTGAAAGCGGTTATCGATAGACTGGATGAGAAAACAGTGAATCATCTGAAACAAAACCCATGGTAACATGGGTTTTTTGATTGCATCATCAACTCAAACAATTTTCGATGAAAAAGGCTTGCCGGAACACCCATTGGATGGATTGGTATAATATTGAAAAATAAAACGAAGCCGAGAAATGGGTAAGAAATCGGTTATAGTGATATATTGCTCTAAAGAGATGGATTGAATTTGGTGTACAGGCAGTGGATGTGAATAATTCTATCCATGCGCATGTCATCCGTTTTTATCCCAGCTGGCAACGGTTGTAACGATTAACGTATGAAACCGCTAGACTTCATAACATCTATCGTATATAATAAATGCATTACTTTCCAAATTTGGATTGAGAGGCGATAGGTAGTATGACAAAGAAGCATATGTTAAATTATAAAAACTGGTCTGCGGCGGAACTGCGCGAATTATTGGATCTGGCTATTGAAGTCAAAAAGAATCAGAAAAACTATTGGAATGCGTTAGATCATATGACATTGGCGATGATCTTCCAAAAGACCTCCACCCGGACCCGGGTCTCCTTTGAAGTGGCCATGACTCAGTTGGGAGGCCATGCGATTTTTTTGGATTGGCGGAGTACTAACTTTATTTTAGCTGAATTAAAGGACGAAATCCGGTATCTGGACCGTAACGTGGATGCGATTATGGCTCGGCTGATGACTTTTGAGCAGGTTCAAGAGATGGCTGAATATTCCCGGGTGCCGGTGATTAACGGATGCGACAATAAATATCATCCGACCCAGGGATTGGCGGATTTTCTCACCATTAAAGAACATTTGGGGCAGTTGGAGGATGTCCATCTGGTCTATGTAGGTATCCACAATAATGTGGCCAATTCTTTGGTCGAGGGCGGTACCAAACTGGGATTGAGAGTGACTACGGTTTGTCCGGAGTTTAACGAAGCCAGCCGGGATCAAGAACTTTTAGATGAAGCTACCAAAACCGGCTTGTACAAAAATACCCTAGATCTTCAGGCTGCTGTTGCTGCTGCGGATGTGGTCTATACGGATACCTGGGTGGACATGGAGTTTTTCCTCGATCCCAAATTCGAAGAGGAGAAGAAACGCCGTATTGAAAAAATGCTGCCTTATCAGTTAAATGAGGCTTTACTTAAAAACAGCAAAGCATTGATTATGCACGATATGCCGATCCATCCGGGATACGAGATCGACCGCTGGGCGATTGAAAGCAACAATGCCATCATGTTCGATCAGGCGGAGAACAGGCTCCATGCGGAGAAGGCTGTGCTCTTGAAAGTATTGGGGAAAGCCTGAGGAATGAATAATCACAATAAAAAACCGGCCAGAATTTTCTGACCGGTTTCTTTTTTTACATAGTATAAATCAGGGCTGTTTACCGATGTAAGCCAAGATACCGCCGTCGACGTACAGGATGTGGCCGTTGACGAAATTGGATGCATCGGAAGCAAGGAAGACTGCAGGTCCGACCAAATCTTCGGGTTCACCCCAACGGCCAGCCGGAGTCTTGGAAATGATGAAGCTGTTGAAGGGATGGCCGTCTTCACGGAGAGGCGCTGTTTGCGGGGTGGCGATATAACCCGGTCCAAGGCCGTTGCATTGGATGTTGTATGCGCCGTACTCGGAGCAGATATTCTTGGTTAACATCTTCAAGCCGCCTTTGGCTGCAGCGTAGGCAGAAACGGTTTCACGGCCCAGTTCGCTCATCATGGAGCAGATGTTGATGATCTTTCCATGGCCTTTCTTGATCATGCTGGGGATAACCGCTTTGGAAACGATGAACGGGCCGTTCAGGTCGACGTCGATGACTTGTCTGAATTCTGCAGCAGTCATTTCGGTCATCGGGATCCGTTTAATGATACCGGCATTGTTTACCAAAATGTCGATGATGCCGACTTCGGCTTCGATCTGTTTAACCATCGCGTTGACCTGTTCTTCATTGGTCACGTCACATACATAACCTTTAGCATCGATACCTTCGGCTTTGTAAGCTTCCAGACCTTTGTTAACCAGTTCCTGATTGATATCATTGAAAACGATGGTAGCACCGGCTTTGGCCATTCCTTTGGCAATGGCAAATCCAATTCCGTAAGATGCACCGGTGACTAAAGCGATCTTACCTTCGAGGGAAAATTGCTTCAAATAATCCAAATTCATAAAAATATCTCCTCCTTAACGTAAATCTTTCATGGCGACTGCATCCATGTCGTCGAAGTCTTGGTTTTCACCGACCATACCCCAGATAAAGGTATAAGCCCGAGTTCCTGAAGCAGAGTGAATTGACCAGCTCGGAGAGATAACTGCTTCCTCGTTCCGCATCACAATGTGACGGGTTTCGGTGGGTTCTCCCATATAGTGGAAGACAACGGCGTCTTCCGGAAGTTCAAAGTAGAGATATACTTCCATACGACGGTCATGGGTGTGACAAGGCATAGTATTCCAGACGCTGCCGGGTTTTAAGGAAGTCATGCCCATGACGAGCTGACAGCTTTCCACTTGGCCGGGGAGTATGTATTTGGTGATCGTCCGGTGGTTGGATTGTTCCAAAGAGCCCAGTTCGACCTGGACGCAGTTTTCCGGCTTAATTAAAACTGTCGGATAGGTTTTGTGAGCCGGAGCGCTGTTGAAGTAGAATTTTGCAGGATTGGAACTGTCAGCACTGGAGAAGACGATCTCTTTAGCTCCTCTTCCAATATATAAGCCATCTTTGTAATCTAACTGATAGGCAACACCGTCAACGGTAACGGTTCCTTTTCCGCCGATATTGATGATTCCCATTTCACGGCGTTCCAGGAAATATGATGCTCGGATCTCTTTTCCCGCTTCTAAGGTTAAAGGTTTAACCGGGCAGGCTGAACCGACAATGATCCGGTCGATATGGCTGTAAATAGTTTTGATTTCGCCTGGCTTGAACAGTCCTTGAATTAAGAACTCGCTGCGCAGACGGTCGGTTGTGTAATGCTTGACGTCGTTAGGATTGGCCGCATTGCGGATTTCCATGTTGATATCGCCTCCTGAATGAAATTTATTCTTAAAGCTTTGGCAAACGTGAGAAGGATACTGGAACAGCCAAGAGATCCAGCAAACGGTTAAATTGTATCATAGCTGGATGACTTTTTCAAATTTAGTTCCGATCTTTCTGGTTCTATCGTACATTATTCCAATACTTAAGCATTTTAAAAGAAAATCCTTCAAAAAAATAAAAGTTAATCGACTTGAAATATTTGTGGTAAATTCTCCGTAAACTTGCAGGGAACTTTTGATGATTCACGAACATATCAAAGAAACCCGTTTCGGAATGGGTCGCCGGGGGTATGCATAGATTATATCTGATTCTTTCCTTGCTTTATGAAAAACTTTGATGGAGATGGAAGATGCGTGAGATAAGCTATCAAACGATCGTTGATACGGTAGCCCGCCTTTGTGTTGAGGCCAATTGCCGGCTAGGCGACGATGTTTATCAATCATTGAAAGCTGCCTATGAAACTGAGGTTTCACCGGTTGGAAAGGTTTGCTTGCAAAATATCATTGAAAATGCGGAGATTGCCCGGAATGAACATATTCCGATCTGTCAGGATACCGGGATGGCAGTTCTTTTTGTAGAATACGGACAGGAGATCGTCGTTACCGGCGGTGGGTTTGAAGATGCGATTCATGCTGGTGTTCGTCGCGGGTATACCGAAGGATTACTTCGCAAATCAGTAGTTCGTGATCCGTTGGATCGGGTGAATACCGGTGACAACACGCCGGCCATCATTCATACAACGATTGTACCGGGTTCGGAACTCCGAATAACAATTGCTCCCAAAGGATTTGGCAGTGAAAATATGAGTGGGGTGAAAATGCTTACGCCTAGCGACGGCGTAGAAGGAGTTAAAGATTTTGTGGTAGAGACTGTAAGCCGGGCCGGTGCCAATCCTTGTCCGCCGATTGTGGTCGGGGTTGGAATTGGCGGGACGATGGAACAGGCGGCGTTAATCGCCAAAAAGGCATTGTTAAGAAGAGTAGGGACTCTCAATGACCGTCCGGATTTGGCTGAGCTTGAGGCAGAACTGTTAAAACGGATTAACCGGCTGGGAATCGGTCCTCAAGGTTTGGGAGGGCGGATGACAGCGTTAGCGGTTCATATCAATACCTATCCAACTCATATCGCCGGCCTGCCGGTGGCTGTCAATATCTCCTGCCATGTGACCCGACATAAGACTGCCGTGATATAATCATGAGACAGTAGACAGGAGTCAGTAGTCAGTAGTTTATAATAATTGACATTTGACAGTTTGAAGGGAACTGGGTACTAATTGTTCTAGGCTCTAGGTACAAAGCTCTAGCTTCTATATTATAAAAAGAAACGCGGACGCGTTCCCGCCATAACCCAGCGCCCAGTACCTAGGACCTCGTATCAAGATTATACTGTGAACTGTGTACTGTACACCGCGCATCGTGCACTGTGTACTTATAAGAAGATTACGAAATCAAAGAGGAAATCAAAATGACCCAGAAACGTATTAAATTGCCCCTTTCCGAAGAAGATATTTTGGAGCTGAGAGCTGGGGAAGCAGTACTTCTCAGCGGAGAGTTGTTAAGCGGCCGGGATGCAGCTCATAAACGGCTGATAACGGCATTAAATGCAGGAGAGCCGCTTCCAGTGAATTTGGCCGGTGAAACCATATATTATG
>JAKOTQ010000048.1 GCA_029776205.1 Bacillota bacterium
TGCCAGCATCAACGATGAAATCGATCGGCTTCGGCATGCAGCAACGTCGTCGCTGTTGCAACGGAAAGACGTGATCATCGTTGCCAGCGTTTCCTGTATCTATGGCTTGGGATCGCCGGAAGATTACGAAGCGCTCACGTTGTCGATTAAGTCCGGGGACTTCCGGGAACGAAACCAGATCTTACGACGCCTGGTCGGTATTCAGTACAGCCGGAACGATGTGGGGTTTACCCGCGGAACCTTTCGGGTGCGGGGCGATGTGATTGAGATCATTCCGGTCTACGGAGAAAATATTATCCGGATTGATCTCTTTGGCGATGAGGTGGAAAAGATCCGGGAGGTGGATGCCCTTACCGGCGAAATCCTTCAAGAACTGGAGGAAGTGAAGATTTATCCGGCAACGCATTATATCACTTCGGAAGAGAAGATGAAGCGGGCCATACAACAGATTGAGGCTGAGTTGGAGGAGCGTTTAGCCGAGTTACGCCGGGACGGATTGCTGTTGGAGGCCCAACGTCTTGAACAGCGGACCCGGTTTGATTTGGAGATGATGGCTGAAGTCGGCTATTGTCAGGGGATTGAGAACTATTCCCGTTTCCTGACCGGTAGAGAGCCTGGAGATGCCCCGGCCACCTTATTCGATTATTTTCCCAAGGATTTCTTAATGTTTATCGATGAATCTCATGTTACCATTCCTCAAGTGGGCGGGATGTATGCCGGAGACCGTTCCCGAAAAGAGACATTGGTGAAATACGGATTCCGCTTGCCCTCGGCCCTGGATAACCGTCCGTTACGGTTTAACGAGTTTGAAGAACGGGTTAATCAGGTCATTTATGTATCGGCCACGCCGGGTCCTTATGAAATGCAACGGGCTCAACAGGTCGTGGAACAGATTATTCGTCCGACCGGTTTGGTGGATCCGGAAATTTCGGTACGGCCAATTAAGGGCCAGGTGGATGATTTGATCGAAGAAATCCGGGTCCGGGTGGAACGGGATGAACGGGTATTGGTGACCACCCTTACGAAGAAGATGGCGGAGGATTTAACCGAGTACCTCAAAGAGATGGGTATTAAAGTCCGGTATTTGCATTCGGAAGTTGAAACTTTGGAGCGGGTAGCCATCTTAAGGGAGTTGCGGCTGGGCGTTTTTGATGTGCTGGTCGGGATTAATCTGTTACGGGAAGGCTTGGATTTGCCTGAGGTTTCATTGGTCGCCATCTTGGATGCTGACAAGGAAGGTTTCCTCCGTTCAGAGACGTCACTGATTCAAACCATTGGCCGGGCGGCGCGTCATGTGGAGGGCAAAGTGATCATGTACGCCGACAATATTACGGATTCCATGCGCCGGGCTATTCAGGAGACGGAACGGCGGCGAGAAATTCAGTTGCGATACAATCAGGAACATGGGATCACACCAGAGTCGGTGAAAAAGGCTATTCGCGATTTGATCCAGGCAGAACAGGCTGCGGAAGAGAAAGTTCAGTATGAGTTGGAGCGTCAACCCAAACTGAGTCCGGAAGAGATCCGGAACACCATCGACGAACTGGAGAAAGCGATGCTGAAGGCAGCCAGTGAACTGGAATTTGAACGGGCTGCTGAACTTCGGGATGAGATTCGTCATTGGGAGAAAGTTTTAGAGAGTATGGGAGGTAGTCATGGCGGTTGATTATATTCGTATTAAAGGCGCCAGAGTGCATAATTTGAAAAATATTGATTTGGAGATTCCCCGGGACCAATTGGTGGTGTTTACCGGATTATCGGGTTCGGGCAAATCCTCGTTGGCCTTTGATACAATTTATGCCGAAGGGCAACGGCGCTATGTGGAGTCTCTTTCGGCGTATGCCCGGATGTTTTTGGGACAGATGGACAAGCCGGATGTAGATTATATTGAGGGATTGTCTCCGGCCATTTCCATCGATCAGAAAACTACCAGCCACAATCCACGGTCGACGGTAGGGACTGTGACGGAAATTTATGACTATTTGCGGTTATTATATGCTCGGATCGGCCATCCCTATTGTCCCCGTTGTAAACAGCCTATCACAATGCAAACCGTGGAACAGATCGTCGACCATGTGCTTCGATTCCCCGAGGGGACCAAGTTTCAGGTATTAGCCCCAGTGGTACGGCGGCGCAAGGGCGAATATGAAAAGTTGTTTGAAGATTTACGGCGGGATGGTTTTGTCCGGGTTCGGGTCGACGGCGAAATCCGGGATCTAAGTGAAACCATTACCTTAGAGCGATATAAGCAACATACTATCGAAGTGGTTGTGGACCGGCTTATCGTAAAGGAAGGAATCCAACAGCGGTTGGCTGATTCGGTGGAATTAGCGTTGAAGCTCGCCAAAGGCTTGGTGGGAATTATCACTTCCGAAGGGGACGAGTTTATTTTCAGTGAGAAATTCGCCTGCCCTGAATGCGGGTTCAGTTTTGAAGAACTGGCACCGCGGATGTTCTCTTTCAACAGTCCGTATGGAGCCTGTCCTGACTGTTTGGGCCTGGGGTTTAAGATGGAGATTGATCCCGAACGGATCGTGGATAAAGAGCGTTCCCTCAATCAAGGGGCGTTTAAATTTTGGAGTTCGGATCAAGATTCCTGGTCACTGCAATATCTTTTGGCTGTTGCTAAACATTATAAGATCAATCCGGATGTCCCGCTGAAAGAGATCAGTCCCGAGCAACTGGATATTTTGCTCTATGGAACCCGGGGTGAGAAGATTGAGATCAACTATCAAGGGCATAACCGGGAAATGCGTCAGGTGACGGCTTTTGAAGGAGTGGCCCGGAACCTGGAACGGCGTTATCATGAGACCAACTCTGAGTTTATTCGCCGGGAGATTCAGCGGTTTATGATCGTAAAACCGTGTGGGTCCTGTAAAGGGACCCGGTTGAAGCCGGAAAGCCTGTCTATCTATATCAATGGCCGTAATATTAGCGAGTTTACTCAAATGTCCATTGTCGAGGCTTTGGAATTCCTCGATAAGCTGGAATTGACCGAACGGGAAGAGGCGATTTCCCGTCAGATTATTAAAGAATTAAGATCCAGACTTGGCTTTTTGGTGAATGTGGGCTTGGACTATCTGACCTTGGATCGGGCCTCGGCGACTCTCTCCGGTGGAGAAGCTCAACGGATCCGTTTGGCTACGCAGATCGGCTCGTCGCTCGTCGGCGTATTATATATTTTGGATGAACCCAGTATCGGACTGCATCAGAGAGATAACCGGCGGTTGCTGGATGCGTTGAAAGGTCTGCGGGATTTGGGAAATACAGTGATTGTGGTTGAACACGATGAAGATATGATCCGGGAAGCCGATTATGTGGTGGATATCGGCCCCGGTGCCGGTGTGCACGGCGGCGAAGTGGTTGCTGCCGGAAGCCTGGACGATATTATGAATGAGCCCTGTTCCCTTACTGGTTTATATTTGTCCGGGAAAAGAGAGATTGCTGTGCCGAAGCAGCGGAGAAAGCCAAATGGAAAATATCTGGAGATTAAGGGAGCCCGTCAGCATAATTTGAAGAATATCGACGTTCGTATTCCGTTAGGGGTGTTCACCTGTGTTACGGGAGTCTCCGGTTCGGGAAAGAGTACGTTGATTAATGAAATTCTCTATCCGGTGGTAGCTACCCAGTTGAATAATGCGACAACCTTACGCCCGGGTGCTCATGATGCCGTTATTGGTTTGGAACATTTGGATAAGGTCATTGATATCAATCAAGCCCCTATCGGCCGGACTCCCCGGTCCAACCCGGCGACCTATACCGGCGTCTTTGATCAGATTCGCCAACTGTTTGCAGAG
>JAKOTQ010000019.1 GCA_029776205.1 Bacillota bacterium
CCGGTGATAAGGAGGTGAAAAGGAAAAATTCGCCTTTAATACTCTCGTTTCCCTATGGCAAGAGGAAGAGAAAAGCGAAAGCATGCTGAGACCTCAGCCGTTTACATGTAATCGAAAAAGAAGGGAGAGAAGAACCATTAACGCCATTAAGGACTATCAAGAAATCCGAAAATTAGTGAGCCGGATTGTCCCAGGAACCCGTTCCTTCTTCTCTGTACAATATAAAGGCGGGCCTATAAAGGAAAAAGGCAGAAAAAAGAACTACCACCAATACAACCTATTGACTCGGCAATGGGAAAAGAAGGAACGGTTATTGGACACAGAACAAATCAACAGTTTTCTCGAAATCTCATTACGGGCCGCAGCTTGTCCCATGCCGTTTAATGCGGACGTTTGGGACGGTTTGAATTGTCCGTTCAGGTGTATTTATTGTTATGCAGACGTTTTCCGGGCTTCCCTTTATACCTCTTTTTTTGACAACCCCCGAGCGATTGGATTACGACATTGTAACCCTGATTATTACAAACGGGAAATCGACAAGATGTTACCGCTTCGGGGAAAAGACCCTCATGGATTGTCAGGTATCCGAAAAGCTTTTGCGATGGAAATTCCCGTAAGGTTCGGAATTCGCTTTGAAGATTTCCACCAGTTGGAGCGAAAACACAAGGTTAGCCTTGAGTTGCTGAAGTATTTCAAAGAGATTGCATATCCTGTGATGATCAATACAAAATCTGATTTAGTTGCTGAAGATGAATATGTAAGAGCGTTGGCAGAAAATCCAGCTGGTGCGGCGGTTCATATCACTATTCTAACCACAAACGAAGAATTGACCAAGACGTTGGAGCCTGGAGCACCTTCTTATGAACGCAGGATGAAAGCAGCAAAGGTATTACACGAGGCGGGAGTAAGAGTTGTCCCGAGGATTGAACCATATATGTTTTTGGTCAACGACACCGAGGACGATGTAAGGCGATACGCAGAAACCTTAGCAAAGATTGGAATAAAACACATGACCTTCGACACGTATTCTTATTCGGCTAATATTCCAGGTGTAAGGCAGAATTTTATAAACAGAAACCTTGATTTTGACCGCGTATTCATCGCTGGTTGTGATAGTCAGTTGTTAGGAAGTGCGTTGTTAGACCGATATATGGAAATATTCCGAAGTTACGGGATTTCTTGCTCCACGTTTGACCTCGGAAATGTTCCAACCAATGACCAAGATATTTGTTGCTCAGTTGGCGATTGGTTTAAGGGTGGATGGAATTACGGATGCACTGTAATGGCTATTCGGTTCATTACCAAGCATAAAGGGAAGCCGGTAACTTGGAGTATGTTCCGGGATTGGGTGTATGAACATGGTGGATTTCTTACAGAAGCCCTGGAACAAGAAGTCCACGAACTTTGGAATATTGAAGGGAGCAATACTGCTTACAGTGTCATTTGGGGTGGCGGAATGGTACCTGTGGGATATGACCGTGACGGGATTGTTTGGTCATACATCCCGGAAGCGGATGAAAGAAAGGAACTTATAGAATCTTTGAAAGCGGGGTTGAGTAGATGAGCAAACAGAATGTGAGTGTAAACAAACGTATTGAAGGAATATTTGCTCAGGCAGTCGCCATGGACAACCGGGGAATCAAGAACATGATTCACTGCATCGATGATAACATATATGTGGTAAACTTTGATTACAGCATGATACTGAGGTTTTCCTTGAGGCGGAGTGAGGCAAGATTTGAGGTTCCGATTTCGTTCAATGCCAATGAATATGATTCTCCAAACTTCACTTTTGAGGTTACTGGAAATGGAGGCAAAATCGTATTCCATACCGTGGAGAAAGAGTTTACTCGCAGAAAGATTTGTTATACAAAGGGCGTTTCTCCAAATGCAGAGGATATTGACAGGTTGTATCGGGAGTTGAAGAAGAAAGCCGAACAATCAGAATATCTTTTTTACCTGTCCGCTGATTGTGTCCCATTGTTGGAAGAAGATTTATCTCACGTGGAAATATCTGTCGAAAACTCATCGTTGATATTGCGTCAACGCAATATCTATACCGGGACAATAGTTGAGGTTGAATCGAATGAAAAAGGATTCTTCAGCGTGAATAAACTGCCTAAAGAGATGCTTCCGATAGCTTTGAAGACAAAAGATTTCACTAGCCTGTTCAACATTCAAAAGTCCCTCGCATTCATTCCTACCGAAGATTTCCTGTTGGTAAAAGACCCGCAGAAAGATGACTTTGACGGAGTATTGGCGTTGTGTAAATACGATATGATTATTGATTTGTATAATAAGGACGAGAAGGAAGGGGACGAAGATGGGAGGAAAGAGCAGGAAACGGGGACAAGTCAGCAAGAAGCTGATAGACCGCCTGTTAAGAGAACAATCACAAGGCGGAGAAAGTAAGAAATCTGGACAATCCAAGAAGCAGAAGGGATTACTATGAAAGGAGTTGACCAATACCTTGCGAGAGCTCACAGCCTGAGAATTATTCCTAACTTTTGGTTGACAAGGGAATATCTGTCCATTCAGCCGAACATAAAACTGGAAACAGACGGGAAGTTTATTTGGTTGCAGGAGGACGAATGGGCAGTATTCCTTCCTCTTCCCTTGAATCGTAAGGACTTTTCAGAACAACCGCCAAAAGGGTTACGAATTTGGAGCGATTTCGCAAACTATTCAGTAGGCGAACCGATTCAATTTTTGGATTGGGAATACACATACTACTCTACCAACTTTTTTGATATGAGAGGCGGAAAATGGGAGGTATTCAGGAAGAATTCGAGGAAATGGCCGAGAAGAAATGAAGGTTGTTGGACTTATACCACTGATGTTCCGCCGGTTCCTGAGATTAAATCATTGCTAATAAAATGGCTAGACAACAAGAAAGACGAAGAAATTGCGGACAGTGAATCATTAATCTGGTTTGTATTCAACGGTTCACACCGAGCTTTCTTAAGGCGAAAAGGCGAATTGGTTGGAATGAATGTATGGGATAAGAACGGGATTTGGTTGATATATCGATATTGCATAGCCGACCCGAATGAGCGTTTCTTGGATGAATTTTTGCGGTTGTTGTTTTACCGAAGTGTTCCGGGGCGGTTGGTTATCGATGGTGGAGTACTGGACAATCCAGGCTTGGAAAGATTTAAGGATAAACTCAATCCTGTTCGGAAAAGACCTGTGCATTCGAGAATGACATAAATAATTTTACTGTAAATTGTATAATAAAATACAGAGAAGGAGGGGTACAAAATGCCAGGTAGTAAAGAGCGCTTGTCAGCCGAGGAGTTGAGGCGCTACGCTAAAGAAGAATATCCTGGGATTCTGGTCAAAACCAACAAACCTTACAGCAAAGGAGCCGCGTTCATAGACCCGGATACGGGGGAGGTATTGCTTGAGGGCGAGAGTAACTATAAGCTAATGGACAAAGTTACTGCCCCGGGCTTTGAAACCTCGTGGGCCAAAAACCAGCCGCCGAAGTTGTTTGATGTTAAGCCAAAAATCCTGCTGAAGAACTACGCAGAAAAAATGTTTTCCCGAGGA
>JAKOTQ010000039.1 GCA_029776205.1 Bacillota bacterium
CCATTATACGACCCGCCATCTAATTCCCACGCATGTTTGCCATCAACCGTATCTGCGTCTATTTTATCAGCAGTAGTCAATATTTTATGTCCGGCGATGTACCCTTCCGTGGCAGTAAGATAAGTACCGGTATTATAAACTTTAAGCATATTTGTTGCTTCTACGGGTTTGTTAAAATGAAATTCTGGTCTATCTGTGCTAAAATGAGCCCAACCTGCATTCTGTGGTCCTATATCCACGTAGCCGGAATTTGTCTGCACACGAACAGAATTATTATTGCCTTCATATATTCTGGTATTGCTGTCATTAAAGTAAAGAGCCCCAGTCATCGTATCACCCGCTTTTAACACATACCCGTGAGTATGACCGGACAGCGCAAAATCCGATGCGTGCTTGCCGTCTACCGTATCAGCATTGCCGGCGCTCGAAGCATAGTTTGCGTTGGTAGCCGTAGCAGCGTTGCCCGAAATGCTGATATTATACGTACCGGACAGCCGTGCAGTCGGTACGATACCAGCGTTCAGGTTGCCTGCATTCTGATAGAATGAGCCGGACCGGCCGTCAAGCAAATCGGCATCCAATCCTGATCCAGAGCCGTCATTTCCCGCATGCCAGACGATGTTGCCATTTATCTTAAGCGGCCCAGTCATATTATCGCCGGAAACATTAACAAATCTGCTATCAAGCTCCTGCGTTTTATAAATCAGGCTGTCAACGCCGGTTATCTTTCCGTCGTTATTCACAAACTTAATTTCCGAGCTTTTTCCAAAATCCAGCACAGAATTTGGGAGAATGTCGGGATTGTCGGAGCCGTCCCGGGAGACCTTTCCCAGAAGGCCCGCTTCCCACGCCACCCACTGAGCGGGACGTTGAACTAACAAGCTGACAGTATCTCCGGATATCGCAACGGAAGGCAGATATATGGGCAGTGCATTTTTTACTCCCTGATTTGTGATGGTCCTTTTTATGGTCACTTCCTGCCCCGTTGGAGTTATCTGAAAATCGGTCGGAAAGGAGCTGGAAAGGTATTTCTTGTTGATCAACGTTGTTACAGAAGTTGTCCACGTGGGCTTGGGAGAACTAACAGGATTAGCAAGATAGGCATTATATTTATCCAGCCAATCAAGCCCCAAGGCGTTCTTTAAATCCATAAAAAGCCCCGCCTGCGCCCTTGCCTGATCGAGAATTTCCTGCGAGATGGGCTCAGCGAAGGCAGGCGTGACAAGACATATCAAAACAAGAACTAACCCAAGGATCTTTTTCATGCATTATCACCCGTATAGATTATAAAACAATCCGAAAAAGTTGTCAACTGAAATCACATCGGAAAAGAAAGATCGGCAAATTTACTTAGCAGCTCGAAAGTTTGAAACATGTCTTCCGCCTTCCCATCTTCCAGCTTTTTGGCGTAAAGAAAAACATCGCACCGCGGGCTTACCGTCATGGAAAGGGACGAAAACCTGCGGGACAGTTCCGCCGCTTTTTCTTGCTTTGCCGTGCGGTAATCGGGCGGGATTTCTTCCTGCATTTCCCGCGCGGCCGAGACGGCATCGACCAGAGAAAGCTCGGCAAGGCGCTTTCTTTTGACGCCCGAGAACTTCATCATCACCCGCTCGTAAAGGACGGTTTCGATCCTTTTGGCTTCCACGGGCACGGCCAGGGGCGGACGGCGGTCGACGTTTTTCCTGACGATCGGAGAT
>JAKOTQ010000065.1 GCA_029776205.1 Bacillota bacterium
GGAGCGGTCGGACTGGCTGTTGCCGACTCCATCTCCGTCACTGAACGGACCATGCGCATCGCCAAACTCTTGGGGTCCGCATCCATGATCATCGAATCCGCCGTGGCCTTGACCCAGGAGATTCACGACGGCCCCTTTGAACGGTATACCGGCCATGGCGTCTGGGCCGATTGGGAAGGATATTATACTTACAGCTTAGCCAACAAAACCTTGGTCCGGATCGATCTGGACCCCAATCTGGAACTGGCTTGGAAGAAACAACGGGAATCCAATATCGTCCAGGAGGCCATCGCTAAAGGTTTGCCCAAAACCAAGCTCACCGGCGTTCCCTTCCGGATGGAGATGTCCGGTTTCTCCCGTCTCCCCGGCAGTATCCCGGTAATCGCGGATATCGGCGTCATCTGGCCGATTTTAGCCCTCAAAGTCAGCCAGAACTTAGGAATTAAGCTGGATTTCATCTCTTATCCCCAATCCACCCCCGAAGGCCAGGCCATGCGGGAATGGATCGTTCAGAACGTCAAATTTGCCAACCGGCAAAAAATGTTCGAAGCATTCAGGAAATAAAACAAGGGGCGAATACCGTTCGCCCCTTTTTCGTTATCATTTATTCGCTTCAGCGTCCTGCATCAAAATGCCTTTCAATGCCAGCGCACATTCCAACCGTTTCCGTTGCAACTCACAACCTAAATGATCCGGTTTGTAAATCGAACCGTTGAGGGCCTCCGCGTTGGCGTGGCAACCGCCGCTGCAATAAAACCTGCTCCAGCACTGGGCACAGCCTTCTTTCTTATACAGCGTGGCGGAGCCAAATTCCTGGCGCAGCGCCTCGTTTTGAATCCCTTCGAAGACATTGCCCATTTTAAAGGCAGTCCGGCCCACAAACTGATGGCAGGGATAGAGTTCTCCGCTGGGAGTTACCGCAAAATAGTCGAATCCTGCCCCGCATCCGGTCAAGCGTTTGGGGAGACAAGGCCCATGATCCAGACTCACCTCAAAATGGAAGAAGGTAAAGGGATCATCGCCCAGCCGTTTCTCAAGATAATACTCGGCCAAACGATCATACTCGGCTTTAATTCGGGCTAAATCTGCCTCAGTCAATCGATAATCCCCCTCATCGGACACCACCGGTTCCACCGACAATTCCCGGAAGCCCAATGAGTACATATGTTTGACATCTTCAGTAAAGTCCAGATTATGTTTTGTAAAGGTACCCCGAACGTAATAATTCTGATTTCCCCGTTCTTTAATTAAGGCCAGATAATTAGGGACGATCCGCTCATAACAGGCGCCCCGCATCCGATCATTTACCTCCGGCCGGCCATCCAGGGATAATACCACCGCAATTTGCTTTTGATTGAGATATTCCCGGATCTCGGGCGACAATGCGACCCCGTTGGTGGTTAAGGTAAAATGAATATCCTTTCCATATTGGGGTGCGGTCTTCTCACCATACTCGACGACCTGTTTCACCACATCCCAGTTTAGCAAAGGCTCTCCGCCGAAAAAGTCCACTTCCAATTGGCGCCGGTTACCCGATTGGGCCAGCAACATATCGATAGCTGCTTTTCCAACTTCAAAGCTCATCTGTTCCCGGGCACCGCCGAAGGGGCCGGTTCCGGCAAAGCAATAACGACACCTCAGATTGCAGTCATGGGAGATATGGAGGCACAACGCTTTTAACGTTGCATCCCGTTCCAATTCAACTTCGGCTTCAGGTTCTTCCTTTAAATACCCCATCTGCCGTAATTCGTCCAGATCCGCCTCCACGTCCTTCCGATACTCCTCGGCAATCGGTTGCCCCTGAAGATATTGATGGACGGTTTCATTAATTTCAAATAATGAGTTGGATAAAACATCAAATAAAAAAAACCGGCCTAATGCCTGAAACGAATGCCAATTACTCATATGACGCTCCTTTAAAGTTACAGATAAAAATTATAGCCATGATTCCATGGCTACCCAAAATGTCTGTCGTCTCTATCCTCAATAACCGATCATCTAGTCTAACTTATTTCTGGCAGACTTGATTGCCAACGGTACAAGAGGTTTTACATGCAGATTGGCACGAATTTTTGCATTCGCCGCAACCGCCGGTTTTAACGGTTTCGTTTAATTTACCCTGGCTAATGGTTTTAACAAACTTCATATGTACATTCCTCCAGTCATTCAACTTTACAATGCTGATAAATAGTATACAACAATCACCTTCCAGAGTCAATTGATGATCATGTACTCCAAAATGCAACCTGGCTTGTCCTCATTTAATTATAAAGAAAGGCATGAGGTCCTTGTCAAACCTTCATGCCTCCATGCCCATATAGGGAACGGCTATACGGGCTCTCGCCCTTGCCCGCGTAAGCCCTAATAATCCCAATAAAAACAGCCATAACCCCATGATGATCACCGGCTGATATTGCCAAAAGGTAAAACCATCCGGTACCCAAGGGGATTGATAATCCACCGATTCTTCTTCTGCCAGTTCCAATACAAACTGTTCAAACCTGGATGTTACTCCCGAATCATCCCGGGGATCACCCAAAGCCATATCTCCAAAATAGGGCTGGTCTTCACCGAAAATCATCCGGAAATCTTCGGCAAATGTCTCCTCGCTGGATTCGCTCCAAGCTACTGTATTGGCCTTTCCGGCCACTTTCCAACTTCCGCCGCGGAACTGATGATATTCCGCCCAAAGTTCTTTTCCGCGCTTTGTTCCTGCGGGCATCCGGCCCAACTGAATATGATGTCCGGCTTCATGATAAAGCGTTACCCGCAAGTCCGTCTCCGTCGGTTGAAAAGTATCAGATATCGCATAAATCAGGCTGAATCCAGGCCCTCCCTGCCCGCTCACCCCGGAGACGGCTAAAGGCGCTAAAAAGATCCGGTAATCCTTGAAGAAATCTTCCGGAATACGATCAAGCAATGTATCCATGGCTTCCCGGACCTGCTCTACCTGATAGGGATTTTCCAAAGGCTCCGCCGACAATAAATAGTCATCGATCCCATCACCGACAGCAACCTTCCCGGTATTCAACAGATTAACCCGTTCTTGGGCTTCCCGATACAGGCTCCACAGTTTTCCCGTAGTATCTGCTGAATAAATCCGGAATCCGGCAGCTTCCTTCGTACCTGCCGTCGCTTCCAGATCTTCGATCTGTTCAATCAGATCCTGGGTTTCTTCGACCAGCTCCGCCTTACTTTGAGCCGATAATGGATTATCTCCGGATAGTTGGCTTAAATAAGATAAACTACCGATGAACATCGCCAGCACAGCCACACCCACCGCTATCTCACACGCTCTTTTCCGAAAAATCTGCACCACAGCCGCCTCCTTTCTTCAATCCATATTCACGCAATAAAAAAAGAGCCTTACGGCTCCCTTATTATATCACGAAATATTACATTATGTAAACTAAACTCCGGGACACTCACCGGCCAGCGGACAATGGGCACAATCCGGACGGGTTGGACGGCAATGAGTCCGCCCCAAATTTAACAGTAGAATATGAAGGCCACCCATTAGTTGAGCAGGGATCATCTCACCCATCATCCTCTGAATCTCCGCCGGATTCATCTTTGGTGATGCCCATTTCATCCGTTTCATGATTCGTTCAATATGGACATCCACCGGGAAAAAAGGATGATTAAATCCGAATAGCAAAGTACAGGCAGCTGTCTTTGGGCCAACTCCCGGTAATGCCGTCAGGTATTGCCAGGCTCTTTCAGGATCGTCCGCCAGGCTATCCAGGGAATATTCGCCAAAATCCTCTTTAACCTTAGTCAACACCGCCAAAATCGCCCGGCTCCGTTGTACCGCCATTCCGGCCGGACGAATCACCTCCGCCAGTGCGTCAGCACCAGCCTCAACCACCATTTCCAGCCGGGGATAAGCCTCTTGAAATCGATGCCACGCGGTCAACGCATTCCGATCAGACGTGGCCTGAGTCAACATAGTCGCCACCAAGATCTCCAGCGAAGAACGGCAATGGGCCAAAGGACTGGACTCATGAAGCCCATCCGGTTCGCCCAACGATTGACTTAACAATTGATATACCTTCATAAAATCCGGATAACTCCCGGTTTGATCCCGTTCTTTCATCATCATCAACCTACTTTCAAACCCGGAAAGATTTTTTCAAAAGGTTTATACCATCTAGCATTTTTTTCGTTGATTTAGGGTATTTTCCGATACATTCTGCGACTTCTCGAGAAAGGATAACTGGGGCTTTCCCAGAATTTTCTATAATACATCCCAAAACCATGACAAGGAGCGTTACCCATGAAAAACATCGCTATCGAACAAAGCGAACCGGTGGGTCAAGACCATCTTTACCCGCCACCACAAGAGATTAAACGTTTGTACGAAATCGCCCAACACGGAGCATCGGCTTCCCTCAATTCACTGCGACAGTTTTTAGGTTCCGACGTAGACATTAACCTCCATTGCCTATCTTTATTGACGCTTCCTGTGCTGATTGACCGCATCCGACTCTTCTACCAAAACCACCTTGGGTTCCACCTCCGTTATTCCGGAGAAATCACCGGGGAGATTTATACATTCTTCGCCGGACGGGATGCCAAAACGCTCATCGATAAGATGTTGGGGCATAAACGCTTCAAATACGGAAAACGGTTCAACCGCATCGAAATTTCGGTCCTCACTGAACTGGTGAATATCGTCACCAATGCATTTTGGAGGGCTTTAACCGATAAAACCGGAATGAACTGGTATCTGTCTCCCCCCACTCTTATCAATGACCTGAGCCGTACGCTGTTTTATTCATCTAAAATCTATACTGTCGACTATTTCCTGGTTCATTTTGAATATGTCATTCCGGTTTTGGATGTTCGCATCCAATGTATCGTCCTGCCCACTCAACAAACCTTGGCCAGAATTTTTTCCAAATTGACTCCGGACGACTTGCCGGAATTAAGTTGTTCCAGAGCGATTTAATCACGGCCAGCCGCTTCCCCTGTATGAATTTTCACTCTGAATGAAATGCTAAAAGTGATCAATTGATTAACGGGGAAGTGATAAGTGAAAATGTTCCATAAAAAACACCTTCGGTATATCGGGCTGATTATGGCAGTTTTCGTTCTGCTGGCGCCCTTACCTTGCATCAAAAAGTCCTGGGCTGCTACAGGCGGCGGAACCGTTAACCGGAAAACCATCGATATTCAGCTGTTGGCCCGGGTGATCCGTGCCGAGGCTGAAGCCGAACCCTATATCGGCCAAGTCGCCGTAGGCGCTGTCATTTTAAATCGAATTCAAAGCCCCAAATTCCCGAACACACTAGCGGGTGTTATCTACCAGCCTAAAGCCTTCGAATCTGTATCAAATGGCTCTATTAATAAAGCTCCGACAGCCTCTACCAGAAAAGCAGCCCAGGATTGCCTCAATGGCTGGGATCCTTCCGGAGGTGCTCTCTTCTTTTTCAACCCCGCCAAAGTCGGGGCTGGCTCCTATGTATGGACCAGAAAAATCATTCAACGCATCGGTAAACATGTCTTTGCCCTATAATCCTTCTAATTCAGCTCATCCAGAGTCAACCGGTAACTGGGCAGAAACACTTCCATAAAATACTTGAGCTCAGGGACTTCCATTTCTTCCAATTGATTTCGAATTGTGACTTCAGCTTTTTCAAATTCCCGGTTGCCCGCTTTCAACTCTTCGAGGCATTTCAGATAAGCACACAGCTTATCGGCAGCTTTGACCACTTTCCAATGTTCATCGTCGGCCGGGTTTTTTTGCAGAATCAAATCGGCATAATCCGGCTGAAGCTCCGGTGGAAGCATATTAAACAACCGTTCCTTGGCAATCTCTTCAATACCCGAATACGCGCTTTTAATCTCCGGATTAAAATATTTAATCGGCGTCGCCAAATCACCGGTAATCACCTCACTGATTTCATGAAAGGCTGCCAATACCATCACCCGTTCCGGATCCAAGGTCCCGCCAAACAAACGGTTACGAATAATGGCTAAGGCATGGGCAATCACAGCAACCTCCAGACTATGCTCTTGAATATTTTCCGTCCGGGTATTTCGCATCAAACCCCAGCGCCGAATATATTTCATCCGGGATAAATAAGCAAAAAAATGGGTCCGTTTCATCAAAACCAACACTCCTCTAAAAACAAGGCCGGCATTATGCCGGCCTGATCATTATCAGTTAAATATTGTAGTAGGATCTGCCGCCGCCGCGGCCACCCCGTTTGGATTCGATGCTACGACGGATATCGGTTTGTCTTTCATCCGAATCTTTAATAAATTTGGCAAGCTTATCTTCGAACGACTGCCGACTTTGTTTCGGGCCGTTATTCGCAGGACGGTCCGAACCGGCTTGAGCTTGCCTGATCGAAAGACCGATTTTGCCTTTATCCAGAGTCAAAACCTTTACTTTGACCAGATCTCCTTCCTTGAGGTAATCATTAACGCTCTTCACATATTTGTCCGCAACCTCCGAAATGTGGACCAACCCGGTCTGACCGGTTGTCAACTCGATAAAAGCCCCAAAATTGGTAATCCCGGTCACCTTACCTTCTACGATCTGGCCGACCTCTAATGCCATACTCCGAAAAATCCTCCTCTTTAAGTCGATAAACGTCCGATCGCCATCAAACAATAAGTGATAATCATATTGCTTGCTTTAAACCAGACATTATTATAATTTATTATAGCTTAGCCCAAAAAGTGTTGTCAAGACAACCTTAAATGGTACATTTTTTTAATCGGATCACCCGAACATCCGGTTCCATCTCCAAAAAAGATCCGGTGATTACCCCGGGACCGTCCCAATATACTACCTGATAAGCCGGATTCAGTCTCAATAAAATCCGCGATGGATAACGCCTAAACGCCGCCTCAATAGTGATCCGCGTGTTTATTCCTACCGTTTGACAGCATATGGAAACCTTTCCGAACCGGGTTGGTAACTGTTGCACTGTGATATTCGGCCGCTCCCACATTCGGCTGGTGAAAACTCCCGGTAACAGATAAAGATCATCCCCAACATCATGGATAAAAATCAACCGCCACAACAGCATCAGTTGGAATAATACCGCCGGATCATGCCCCTTCGTTCCAATACCTGAACATGTTACCGGATGGACCCGGTCCGGCCAACTCCAAGCCGGACCAGCCATCCGCTCAAATAATCGGATAAAATCCCGATATTCATTGCCGCACCATACCAACTGTTGACAAAATTTAGCGGTTTGTTCCAAATCAATGCCCGAATACTCTGGCGGTGAGGTGATTCCCCCCTGACGATAAAAGCTTTCCTTCACCAACTCCAGCCAATCCTTATGCCCAGTCCAGTGATTATCCGATAGATGTAAAGGATAAACCCATTCCGGCAAAGCCATACAATCACCCACCGTAAAGTGAGACGGGATATCCATCGAAGCCGCCAACATCGCCGCACTCCGATGAAATCTTTGTAATAAATGAAGATATCCATTACGAAATGCCGAAACATCATCCGGACGACGGAATAAAAGTGCCAACTCTCCAAAGGAGCGCAATGAAGCACAATGCCATCCATCAGGAAACCCCGTTATCCCCTCTCCTGCTGTTTCCATCAGGTAAAAAGCAACTTTCTTCAAAACGGTCCAAAAGCTCTCCAGCCATCGGCTGTCTCCGCCATATCGGAGATAATCCTCCACTGCATAAAGAATCCGATCCGTTCCCAAATATCTGGTATCAAGCTTCCCGTTAATCCGGACTCGCCTAAGGCATTCCATCAGATACGCCCTGCTCCGCTCCAACTTTCCGTAACGGTTTAAAACCATCATCTGATAGATATCCACTGATTCCGGTTTGTCCGGACAAAATGTATCCAAATAACCTTCGGCTACAGAAAAGAAAGGATCCCACCGAGTCCCTGTCATCATCTTCACAGGCTCTCCGGTTTGACCCTCTCCGGACCCGGATTTCCCAGACCCCACCAATACCTGCCTTTTTGCTACGCTTCTTCCGCGAATATTCACCGAAACAATTCCTACTTGACCCGGTAGTCCACGATAACCTAAAGCGCCAGCACACCAACCTAGAGACGATTTAGTTCCCATATTACCAATACCCTGTTGCAATAACGGAATTAACTCCCCTGTCCTCTCGTTACTAAACACTGTAACGGACGGTTCTTCGGCGACTTCCAGAACCACCCGCTGATCTGCCCACAATTTCCCGTTACGATACGCTAGACGTCCCGTCGGAACCCAGCCATCATTTCCATAAGGCCGATAAACAACTAAGACAGCGATGGGTCTTAATTGATAGCGGGTGTCCCACTCTTTTATAACAACATCCCATCGCACCCCATCCGAACAATCCTGTGGATAACAGAGCAAACCAACCGATAAAGACCCCGTATGTATCTCCGTTTCTACCCCGTTTAAATCTTCCCGGAACCATTGGTTAGCGACCCGATAATGCCGCGGGGTGATATATTGATCACCTTCTTCGATCCACAGTTCTATCGAAGCACCACCCGGAATTTGTAGAACACCGCAACGATCAAGGTAATACTCTTCCGCAGAACCCTTCGGCCGTAAAGTGATCCAATTTCGCTGAGTTCTATTTTTAAATACAGGAATTTCACAAAAGCAGGGCGATGATGGCTCGATCTGTTTATAATACCAAACCGGCAAAGACCACTCCCTGAACAAGCCGACGGGCAGCATTTCCTCGTTTCGCTTTTTTTCCCGAATCATCAGCATTTCCATGGAGTACCTCCTAAACTTTAGGATACCCCATAGAGGTAATATTATGAACTCCCGGTAATAGTTTCCTCTTTCCCCGGACGTTTCCCCATTTTATATTTCTCAGGACGGGAGGGATAAACGCTAGTATTCACCAAGTGTTTATCAACTCTGCCGTCCTTATAGGTTACCGTCCGGTATAAAGCCACCTTAAATCCGTCCCTGCCATCCTGAACCTTAATTCGTTCCTCCGCACCCAATGACGGATCATATTCTTCTTTGACTTGATAAGGATACTTCTCAAGTATCTGCGTTTCCAAAGAAACCTCTTTCCATCCTTGTTTTTGTCCCAGTACGGCCACCCGCACCGATGAACCCTCCACCATAGCCACAAGTAACACCGGAGTCTTTAAATTATTTTCAAAGATAAAATCCACCCCGTCATAAACAACCGTCGCATCCCGGCCCATCGGTACATATGTAATGGGAATTGAGTGATTGTAACGGGTAATCACTTTCAAATTAGCCAACAAGACAGCATTATATAAGGTTGAAGTTACCTGGCAGACGCCTCCGCCGATACCCGGAACCAATTCCCCATAGAGCACCACTGGCGCTTCTTTATATCCGGTTTCTGCCAATCGTGGGCCAACCCAGGTGTTAAAGGAAAAATTTTGCCCGGGATAGAGGATAACATTGTTAATAGCACCCGAAGCCACTTTCAGGTTATGGACTCTATCGGTCGAATTCGGATCAAACCGAGTGCTATACATCCCCAAAACCGTGTTTAAGCCCCAACGTTCCACATCCGATTCAGAAAGCCAAGGCTTAACCACATTCACAGGAATTTCAATATAATCCACCTCAGGCCGGACCAACGCCTCTTCCAATAACCGGGTTAACCTGTCGCGGTCAATGGCCTTTCCCTCTTTACTCTTGGTATAACTCACCGTTCCGTCAGAATTCACAGAGACCACGGTCCGGACCGGTTCTACCGCAAAGCTGGCTTCCAAGATACGGTAAAACGAATCCAAAGCCTGTTCATTGTGGGCAAAACTCAATGGAACTTCGACGCCCTTTCGATACACTTGAAACCGCTCCTGAATCCGGTTCCACAAACTACCGCGGCGGCCAACCTGATAGGCATTGATGGCAGAACGTTGATAATCCGGGCGGATTCCTAACGAACCGAGAACGACGCTAAAATTGCGTTTATTATAACCCAAGATAACCTTTTTGGTAAGCAGCGGTTCAAAATGTTCAGCCAACTTTTGGTGAACAACCTGAACCCTCATCCCGCCAACGGCCATTCCCCCGACCCGTACTCCTTTTAATACTTTACCTCCCATCAGGAGAAAACCGACTACAACTGCTAAAAACAATCCGATGCCTACAATAAGTCTCAACAGATGGCCGCTTTTGTTCCTGACCGTCAACCTCTCCAGACAATCCCGAAACAATTGCACGCTCAACCCTCCAACCATTTCGCCTTATTATTGAATAACCTGTTAAATAAATACATATAATAAACTACTTGGAAATGCACCGTCTTTATTCCTGAAAACGGCAAAAAACTTTGCCAATGTTCGAATACAGGGGGAAATCAAATGTGGAATCCACTGAATAAATCGAAAGATGAAAAAGGGCCCTCCATCACAAACACCAGAATCCATGTTGATCAGCCTTTAGCCGTCTCGACCTTTGCCACCCAAATGAATCTATGTCTCTCCCTTTTGCATCGGCCCAATCAAGAACTGATAATTTTGTGTATTGGCACTGATCGTTCCACCGGCGATAGTTTAGGGCCTATTACCGGCACGAAATTGATCGAACGCGGTATAGATCCCGATATGGTTTACGGTACGTTAGATAACCCGGTCCATGCCGTAAATCTTCACGATACCATTCAAACTATCTCCCGGAAATATCAGGATCCGTTTATTATTGCAATTGATGCATGCTTGGGACGCTCGGAAAGTGTAGGATTTATCAGCATCAAAGAAGGCCCGCTTCAACCGGGGACTGGAGTCAATAAAGACTTACCAGCTGTTGGCGACCTTCAAGTGATCGGCATCGTCAATGTAGGAGGATTTATGGAGTATATGGTATTGCAAAACACCCGTTTGAGTTTGGTGATGAAAATGGCGGACATTATCAGCCGCGGATTGTCTCAATGCATTGAAAAACCGTTTCTTTATCCGGCCTCGGAAACAGCAGTCAGTTCCATGGAATCATTATCAACTTAATCAAAACATCTACAAACTGTCAAGTATGTTAAATTATATCATGAAGTTGACCGTAAAAAAAGTACCTGACCAAATAAAAAAGGCCCCGTTTAACGGGGCCTTTTTGGCGATTAGAGAATTGCTTTTTCGGTTTCTTTATCAAAGAGATGCATCTTGTTGATATCAAATACCACCCGATGTTGTTCGCCGTCTTTGGCTTTGGAGTGAGAATCCACCCGAGCGATGAAGGAGTGGTTGCCGAGGGACATATAGAGATAAATCTCGGAACCCATTAATTCGGTTACATCAACGGTGGCAACAACCACATCTTCTTCAGCAACCCGAACGGTTTCAGCTTCCAAAATGGACTCCGGACGAATACCGAAGATCACCGGTTTGTTGAGATACTGACGGACATTCTTAAACTTGCCTTCCGGAATCCGTACTTTAAAGGCTTCGAAATCTACAACCAACTTACCATTGTCATCTTTAACCACGCCGTCCAGGAAGTTCATCGGAGGCGTACCGATAAATCCAGCAACGAACACGTTGTTCGGATGATCATAGATTTCAAGCGGAGCACCCACTTGTTGAATGATACCGTCTCTCATAACCACAATCCGGTCACCCATGGTCATAGCTTCGACTTGGTCGTGGGTAACATAAATGATGGTGGTTTGAAGACGATTGTGTAATTTGCTGATCTCAGCACGGGTTTGGACCCGGAGTTTAGCGTCCAAGTTGGAGAGCGGTTCGTCCATCAAGAAGACTTTCGGTTCGCGAACAATGGCGCGTCCCAAAGCAACCCGCTGTCTCTGACCACCAGAGAGAGCTTTCGGTTTCCGGTCTAACAAGTTTTCAATGCCGAGAATTTTTGCAGCCTCTTTAACGCGGCGGTCAATCTCGCTTTTCGGGAATTTACGGAGTTTCAACCCGAAAGCCATATTGTTGTAAACATCCATATGAGGATAGAGAGCGTAGTTTTGGAAAACCATGGCGATATCTCTGTCTTTCGGAGCAACGTTGTTCACGCAGGTTTCTCCGATATAGATATTACCTTCGGAAATTTCCTCCAAACCGGCAACCATCCGCAACGAAGTGGTTTTTCCGCAACCAGACGGACCGACGAAAACCACAAACTCTTTGTCTTTGATCTCCAAGTTCATGTCATTAACAGCAACAACACCGCCGCTAAAGCGTTTATACACGTGTTCAAATACTACTTTAGCCATTAAACGAAGCCTCCTTATTTTTTTTAAACTTTATCAATCACATACGTGATCAAAGTCTCCCAAAGTTTAATCTGACAACCCCTCCAAAAAACCACGTTCTCTAATACCACCCCCGCCCGAATATCACCACTTCAAAAAGTCCATTTTCTATTTTTCGATAATTTTTATTCGACATTTTTCTTCGATTTCCTGCCACGAACCTTGACGCAACCACCATACAATTTTAATGAAAATCCCATTTCTCCTGATATTCACGGGTTTCGACAACCGTTACAAATGCATTGCTCGTCTATTAATTCTTATGGAATCTCAATGCGGAATATGAATATTTCCTACGTATAAACCCATGACAAGGCGGGCAATGTAATTTCATAAGGAAAACCGAGGAGGTGATTTTATGGCCAATATAACCCAAATGGAATTAAATACCTTAAAACAGCTTATCGCCAACGAAGATTTAAATGCCAAAAAATTCAAACTTTATGCCCAGAATTGCAGCGATCCTCAATTGGCCGGTTTTTTTAACGAATGCGCCTTAAACGCAGCGACCAACGTTCGCACCCTCATGTCATATTTAATATAAAGGAGGCTTATGAATGTATACCGAACGGGAAATGACCCTGGACGCATTGGAAATCGCAAAGACCAGCGCAGTCATGTTCACTCAGGCTGCCACCGAAACCAGTAACCCGCAGCTTCGCCAAGCTTTGCTGCAAATGCGTTCCCAATGCGAACAAACCCAGCAACAAATCAGCGAATACGCCCAACAACGGATGTTTTACATGCCGGCACCCCCGGCCCCAATTCAAGACGTCCAAACCGTCGCTCGCTTCCTCAACCAGTCGGTTGATTCGTCTTCCTTCGCTCCAGAGAACAAATTCTTATAATAAACAGAGCCTATAATCCTATATAACAAAAGAGCTGATCCAGCTCTTTTGTTATACTCCTACAACCCGCCGAATTGCCTCGGCAACCCCACAATGGTCGTGATCGGATACCACAAAATCAGCTTCTTTTTTAACGTTCTCCGCAGCATTACCGATAGCAACTCCGGTTCCCGCCCATGTAATCATCGACAAATCGTTAGGCGCATCCCCGATAGCCATTACCTCCTCCGGAGAAAATCCCCAGCCGTCAGCCAACTCTTGCAAGGCCCGGCCCTTGGAAACTCCCGATGCTAATATCTCCAAATACGTGGGTTTAGATTTTACAAAATAAAGCGTATCACCAAATTGAGATTGCAATCGCTTCTGTAACGCATCGATCCGCTCAACCTCTCCAACCCCTAACAGTTTATGGGAAGGATGTTTGGCTAGCAAATCAGCCAAATCCGCAACATGGGGTTTCACCCTTGCATTGGCCGCATACCGCTCTCCCCAAGGAGTTAATTGGTCCATATATAATTGATCGTTGATATATACATTGAGATGAATATCGTTTTGGCGAAATATCGCCAATACTTCCAACGCTTCCCGAGAAGGAACGGGGCGATGATACAAGATTTCCCCTGACACCGCTTCCTGCACAATAGCCCCGTTATAAGCGATCAGGGGCACATCCAACCCCAGCTCTTCAGCATAGGGTTTCATCGATTGAACCATCCGTCCCGAAGCAAGTAATACCTTGATACCTTTGGCCACGGCCCGGGAGATGGCCTCCCGATCCGGTCCGGCTATGGTTAAATCCGTACGCAATAATGTATCATCAAGGTCAATTGCAATACACCGAATCATCCTATCGCCCCTTTTTATTTATAGGAATCTTTTTGCATCCATGCCACTATATTAACATGAGAGGATCCTTCAAATCCAGAATATCACATCTCCGGCTTCTCAGAAAATTCTCTTTGCACAGAAGCTTCGACTTGACTCTCCAACAAAGCATTTTTTGTCATGTTTGTGTAATTTAATTCGTACTAATTATGTTAAAAATCGTTTAAGTTCATTTTTTATGTTGATGTCATGTTAGGTTTGTGTTATTATTTTTTCATAAAATTCAAAACTTTACAAGAAGTCCAAATTTAAAAGGAGGTTATTACTATGGAAACAAAAATTATCCTGGATACTATCTGGGTCGTCCTCGCGGCAATGCTCGTTTTCTTCATGAACACAGGATTTGCAATGGTCGAATCCGGTTTTGCCCGGGCGAAAAACTGTGTCAACATCTTGTCAAAAAACTTCATCGTCTTTGCTGTATCATCATTAGGATTCCTCATTCTAGGCTGGGGACTGATGTGGGGAGACGGTAACGGATTCATCGGCCTCAAAGGACTGTTCTTCCTGAACGGAGCCGACAATTCCCCGGCAACCGGAGATGCATATCGGGGTGTTTATTCCGCCATCTCCTGGGCAAGCGTACCCCTCATGGCCAAATTCTTCTTCCAGTTAGTCTTCTGTGGTACCGCCGGTACTATTGTATCCGGTGCTGTGGCCGAACGTGTTAAATATCTGGCATTTATCGTATTTTCATTTATTATGGCAACCATCATTTACCCCATCGTCGGTCACTGGATTTGGGGCGGCGGTTGGTTATCCCAACTGGGCATGTTTGACTTTGCCGGTTCAACCACCGTTCACTCGGTCGGCGGTTGGGCTGCATTAGCCGGCGCCATGATCTTAGGCCCTCGCTTTGGTAAATATAGCGATGGCGGAAAAATCAATCCTATCCCCGGCCACAATCTCACCATTGCTACACTCGGTGCCTTTGTTCTCTGGTTGGGTTGGTTCGGATTTAATCCGGGTTCCACCATGGCCGCTGATCCTCATGCTATTTCCCACATCTTAATGACCACCAATACCGGAGCCATTGCCGGAACTCTCAGTTCTGCTATAGTCTCCTGGCTTCTTTTGGGTAAACCGGATTTAGGCATGACTATCAACGGTTGTTTAGCCGGCCTGGTTGCCATCACTGCCGGATGCGCCTTTGTCAGCGTTTCCAGCGCTTTAATAATCGGACTCATCGGAGGCGCCCTGGTTGTCTTCTCCGTTATAGGTTTTGACCGTCTTAAAATCGATGATCCGGTTGGCGCCATCTCCGTCCACCTGATCAACGGTATTTTCGGTACCATTGCCGTCGGTCTCTTTGCCCAAGACAACATTACCGGCGTAGCTACCGGTAACGGACTCTTCTTTGGCGGCGGCTTCACCTTACTTGGCGCTCAAATCGCCGGTATTCTTGCAACAGGAGTCTTCGTATTTAGCATCTCGTCAATCACATGGTTAATCCTCAAATACACCATAGGCATCCGGGTTAGCCTTCATGAAGAAATTCAAGGCCTGGATATCGGAGAACACGGCAATATGGCCTATCCTGAATTCTTAAGCCGCAAACCCGTATTCTCCGCATTAGGACAAAACGGAAACGGCGAATCCATCGCTGTCGCTCCCTCTCCAAAACGTGCATTTGAAGGAGGTAAGTAAGATGAAACACATCATCGCGATTATTCGCCCGGAAAAACTGGACGATGTCCGTTCAGCCCTTGAAAACGTCGGTTATTCCGGCCTAATGATTTCCGAAATCGAAGGCCACGGCAAACAAAAAGGCATCGTGCAACAATGGCGGGGTGAAAAATATAAAGTCGATCTGATCCCCAAAATCAAACTGGAAGTAGTCACCCAAGACGCCGAGGCTCCTTTGATCATCAAAACGATTATAGAGTATGCCAGAACCGGTGAAATTGGCGACGGAAAGATCTTCGTCTCTACCATTGACGAAGTGATCCGGATTCGCACCGGAGAAACTGGAGAAACCGCTTTGTAAAAAACGGAAGGCAGATGCCTTCCGTTTTTTATTCTTCAATTCTGGTTAACCGTTGAATCTCATCAGGTTCCAACTCACGATATTCTCCCAATTGCAATCGGGGATCCAACACCAGTTCTCCCATAGCCACCCGTTTCAAATAGACAACTTGCTTTCCCAGAGCCAAAAACATCCGCTTCACCTGATGAAATTTTCCCTCGCAGATCATCACTTCCACTTCAGACACAGGCCCTTCCGCCAAAATCGTCAGATCTCCGGGAAGGGTCCGATAGCCGTCATCCAAAAGGATCCCGTCCCGGAACGCCTCTTGGTCCTCGGCAGTAACCCACCCTTGTATACGGGCATAATAGGTCTTGAATACCTTCTTTTTCGGAGATAATAACCGATGCCCCAAAGGGCCGTCATTGGTTAACAACAAAAGCCCTTCCGTGTCTTTATCCAGACGACCAACTGGAAAAATCCCTTTATTATAATATTTAGGATCCAACAGGTCCAATACGGTCCGCTCTTTAACATCTTCCGTTGCCGAAATTACCCCAGCAGGCTTATTCAACATCAGGTAGATATATTTACGATACTCAACCGCTTGCCCGTCACAAATGATCTGATCCTGTTCCGGAACGATCTGAACCCCGGGATCCCGCAGGATTTTCCCGTTAACGGTCACTTTTCCGGATTTGACCAGATGTTTTACTTCACTCCGAGTCCCGCAACCCATATTAGCTAAAAACCGATCTAAACGCAATTCCGGATTCACTCCTTTGGACTTTACCTGTTATCTTCCGAAATGTCCATCATCCCGTTTAAAACTGTTCCACATCCGATTCGTGGGATTCTGAACCCTCAGATTTCTTCCGGCTTTCAGAATTCGGCGTTTGCTTATCCGGGAAAAACCAGTTCCAAATTTTATAGGAGTTGCTGGCCGGAATATTTTTCCCATTAAATACTTCCTGATAAGTGTCCCGGTTAAAAAATCCCGGAACAACCAGTCCAGTTTTGGGATCCACATCCGCCCAAACAATACCCGACGGTTGAGTAAAGTCAAGCACTTGACGCCCAGCCATCGCCGACTTCATATACGTGCTCCACAACTGAGCCGCGGTGGCACTTCCGATAGTGCGTTCTTTGTACTTCATCGGCGTTCCCTGACGATCGTTTCCGATCCAAACCGCCGTTACAACTTGTGGCGTATACCCCACAAACCAGGCATTGGTATAATCGCTGGAAGTCCCGGTCTTACCGGCTACAGGATATTGAGAAAGTTTTGCCTTCTGCCCGGTTCCCTGTTCAACCGCATCCTTCATCAACATGGTCATAATATATGAAGTTTCAGCTGAAAGTACCGCTTTCTTCTCTGCCGTAAACCGTTTCACCGTTTTACCGTTCCGATCCACCACTTTCCGGACAGCCGTCGGTTCCACATAAACGCCTAAGTTGGGGAAAGGCAAGTAAGCTGCAGCCAGTTCCAGCGGAGTAACACCTTTCGTTAACCCGCCCAGTGCCAACGGAGCCAAATTGATGTCATTGACCGCGCCTTTCTTCACCAGGCTGGTGATCCCCATCCGTTCCATCTGTTCAGCGACAGTCTGGGGACCAATTTCCTGCAACAATTGGACAGCTACCGTATTCACCGAATGACGTAATGCTACCCGTAACGAGATCGGGCCCCGGAAGGTATGATCATAATTCTCAGGAGACCACTCAGTCCCGTTGACCAATGAAATCGTCAAAGGTTTATCCTCAAAGATCGACGCTGCAGTATACCCTTTTTCCAGAGCCGTTGCATAAACAAAGGGCTTCACCGCCGAACCGGGCTGCCGGTATGATTTGACCGCCCGATTATACTGACTGTTGGCATAACTCCTGCCGCCAACCATCGCCAGAATTTCTCCGGATTTGGCATCCAGAGAGACCAATGCTCCCTGTGGCTGAATCTTCGCCGAAGCAATCGTAGGAAGTTGCGTCGCCATGGTTTGCTCCGCTGCTTTTTGCGCATTCAAATCCAACGTGGTGTAAATTTTGTATCCGCCAAAGCGCAATTGATCTTCCGTGAACCCTTCTTTAAGCAACTGCTCTTTGACATAATCCAGGAAATAACCTCCAACCGTTGCATTATTATTTTGCTTAACAATTTTAATACTGGTAGCCATAGCCGCTTTAGCCTGAGCCTGAGTAATATATTTATGTTCAGCCATTTTTTTAAGGACTAGATCCCGGCGTTTTTTAGCTGTCGCCATATTTTTTAACGGCGAATAGTTCTCCGGGCTTCGAATCATCCCGGCAACCAATGCCGCTTCACTCAGATTCAGTTCAGAGGCAGCTTTATTGAACAAATACCGGGAAGCAGCCTCAACCCCGACATTTCCGTGAGCCAGATATACGCTGTTAAGATATAGCTCCAAAATCTCCTGTTTACTATAGGTTTGTTCAATTTGGAGCGCTAAAGTGATATCCTGCACTTTACGGGAGACTGTTCGTTCCGACGACAATAAAGAAATCTTCGCCAACTGCTGGGTAATGGTACTTCCACCCTCCATGGCCCCACCGGGAAGTATGTTATGAACTGCCGCTCTGGCAATCCCTTTAAAATCAACCCCGTTATGTTTATAAAAACGGGCGTCTTCAATTGCAACAACCGCCTTTTGAAGCATCGGGGAAATTTTGGAGATCGGCGTCCAGACACGGCGATAGTAATAAAGATTGCCGATGAGCTTACCGTTTCGATCATAAACCGAAGATGCCGTTCGGATATTCTCCAACTTTTGGCGCATATTTTTGGGCAATGTCGCTCCGTAAACGACCGTTGCACCCAACACAAATATTAGGAACACTATCATCAATTTACGTTTCAATTGTTCAATCATCTCCATAGTAAATGATAAGGAGTCTATTTAAACCTACCACAGTCAACAACGATTAACCAGTCTGTTCCGTTGTCATTCCCGATAATTTCTGGAAACTAAGGACGATTGGAACCAATAATATCAGTATAGTCCTTTTAAAAATCAACTATCATTTTGTAACGCATTTTTCATAAAAAAATTGCAAATGAAAAACCCGGCCTCCGCCGGGTTAATCAAAACATCATTTCCAATGAATCAACCGTTTCTCTAAAAAAGTCACACTATAATACAGCAAAGCAGCAACAATACACAGAATAATAACACTAGCCATCACTAGACTCATGTTAAAGACCTGGCCTCCATAGACGATTAAATAGCCAAGTCCTTCTTTGGACACCAGAAATTCCCCAACAATGGTACCAACCAAAGAAAGCCCCAGATTAACTTTTAAAGCTGCGATCATCGTCGGAAAAGTCGCCGGTAAAACCACTTTTGCTAAAATCTGTTGCCGGGATGCCCCAAAACTGTGCATCAATTTAATGGTATCCGGATTTACCTCGTTAAATCCATTAAAGACCATCATCACCGTGACAATAACCGAAATAGCCAGCGCCATCATTAAAATAGCCGGAGTGCCGCTACCTAGCCAAACGATGAATACCGGCCCCAAAGCCACCTTCGGCACACTGTTCAAAATAACGATATACGGTTCCAATATATCAGCAACCCATTTAGACCACCATAACAGGATGGCAATCAACGAACCGCCAACGGTCCCCAGGAGGAATCCCACCGCTGTCTCCCATACCGTCGTCCAAATATGAATCCACAATTTACCGGAATTGAATAAACTGACGATGGTTTCCAATACTTTCGAAGGCTGACTGGTGATAAACGGATCGATCCAGCCCATCCGTGCCCCTATTTCCCAAAACACCAGGAATATTAAACCGATGAGTACCTGATAAGTGACGATCATGATTTCCCGTTTCCGTATCTGCTCCAGATATTCACCATGGATCTCGGAAACCGCACCCCGCCGTAACCAGCCGGAGTAAAAATGGCTTTTTTTCTTAACGGACTGTTGCATGGCCTTCCTCCAATACACTCCAGATCTCTTTGAAGTACTCCCGAAACTCCGGCGCCTGCCTCGCTGCAAAGGGGGAATTGTTCTTACCGCTCAGTTCGATAGTATACTCCGCTTTAACTGTACCGGGCCGTGCCGAAAGAACGATAATCCGGTCCGACATGGCGATGGCTTCAGCGATATCATGAGTCACCAAAATTACCGTTTTATGTTCCTGTTTTAAAATGGTGGCTACCTCTTCCTCCAATGTTAACCGCGTCTGATAATCCAGTGCCGAAAAGGGTTCATCCAACAGCACAACCTCCGGTTCCAACGCCAAAGTACGGACCAACGCCGCCCTCTGGCGCATCCCTCCGGAAAGTTCCGAAGGATAGCGATTCATAAACCCGCCCAATCCATACCGAATGAGAAGTTCATCGGCATGGCGGCAATGTTCCTTATCAGCCAGCCCACGCACTTCCAGTCCAAGGTAAGTATTGCGCCGGATATCCCGCCATTCCAATAAATGATCATGTTGCAACATATAGCCGACTTTTGGCGAGGTTCCAATCACCGGTTCGCCGTCAATCAGAATCTGCCCTTTACTCGGTCGAAGCATCCCTGCTATCAGTGACAAAATGGTACTTTTCCCGCAACCGCTGGGGCCAAGCAATGAAACAAACTCTTCTGTCTTAATGTTCAAAAAGATATCAACAAGCGCCGGGATCTCTCCGGATTTATTAACATAGGTCATATCAACGCCGGATAGTGTGACTTTATTCACTGATCACCACCTGCTTCCTATGGTTGAACCATTTGAATGGCCTTCACCGCGAACTCGGTATTCACCATTTTCTCGTACGGAACCCGCTTCTCCAACTCCCCGGCTTCCTCGATAATTTGTTGCAAATGTTCGAAAGCAGCTTTGGTCATAATCGGATTTTGCGACCAAGTATCCTGAGCCTGATATCTCCGCATGGCTTTCACCAGGATATCCATCTCAATATCCGGGAAAAATTCCTTGATGGCCTCTGCAATCTCTTCAGCCGAATGATTTTGGACCCAAATCTGGCCCTTATAGATGGCATTGGTGAACCGTTGAATCAAATCCGGATTTTTCTTTAAGAAATCCGCTCTGGCATGATAAGCGGTAAAGGGAATCACCCCTCCGGCCACCCTAAAGGATGCCACCACATGGCCGACACCCTCTTTTTCAAGAACGGAAACCGTCGGTTCAAACAATTGAATAAAATCGCCGGTACCGCTTTGAAATGCCCCCGCAGTAGCCGTAAATTGAATATTTTGAATCATATTGAGGTCTTCAAACGGATCAATCCCATATTTTCGCAGGACATATTCCATCACCATTTGGGGAACGCCGCCCTTGCGCCCGCCGATAATCGTCTTTCCTTTCACGTCTTCCCATTTAAAATCGGGCATTGGTTGCCGTGCCATAAAAAAGGAACCATCACCCTTGGTCAACTGAGCAAAAGCCACCAAATAGTTTTTGGCCCCCTGATTATAAACATAGACTGCTGCCTCAGGCCCAAAAAAGCCAATGTCTACACTGCCAGAAACCAGAGCTGCTGCGCCTTTGTCCGCCCCCCAAGCAGTGGACAATTCAATGTCGATCCCATATTCTTTAAAAAACCCCTGACTAATCGCCACATACTGGGGCGCATAAAAGACGGAACGGACCACTTCCGAAAGACGCACCTTATCGACACTCTGAGTTTCTTTACAGGCCATACCGCTCAGCGCCACTAAAATCAACAACAGGAACACTAACGCTTTTCTCATCGTAAACCCCTCCCTTTACCTGCCTTTTTATGCATAGTATGCAAAAATCCCAAAGGAGGTGATCTGCGATTAAATAGCTAATATTATGGAGAAGATAACCAAAGGAGGTTTCCCATGCGTATATCATTCGAAGAAATGCAAAATCAGTTCAACAGAGTCCTCTTAAAAAAGGGATTCTCTCCGGAACGCGCCAGCTTGTGTGCACGGCTCTTTGCCGAAGCCAGCCGGGACGGCGTATACTCTCATGGATTAAACCGTTTCCCCCGTTTTATTTCCTATATTGACCATGGCTATATCGATATTCATGCCGAACCCGTCTTTTTAGAAAAAAGCGGTGTATTGGAACGCTGGGACGGAAAACTCGGTCCAGGTAATCTCAATGCCTGGTTTTGCATGAACCGGGCCGTCGAAATTGCCAAAGAACACGGCATCGGTTGTGTAGCCATCCGTAATACCAATCACTGGATGCGTGCCGGCACCTACGGTTTGCAAGCCATCGAAGCCGGATGTATCGGTATCTGCTGGACAAACACTCTCCCCAATATGCCAGCATGGGGAGGCACCAAACCCCAACTTGGTAACAACCCTATCGTCTTCGCGGTTCCCCACCCGAAGGGACCGATATTACTGGATATGGCAGCTTCCATGTTTTCCTACGGCAAACTAGAACAATACGCCATACAAGGCAAATTACTGCCGGTTGACGGCGGATTTGACGCCGAAGGCCAACCCACCCGGGATCCTCAGGCCATTTTGGAAACCCGGCGACTGGTCCCCATCGGTTACTGGAAAGGTTCCGGCCTCTCCCTGGTTCTGGATTTAATTGCCGTCTTTTTAAGCAACGGCAACTCCACACTGGAAATCGGCAAACTTCCTAGTGAGATGGGGTTGTCTCAAGTATTTTTAGCCTTCAATCCCGATGCCCTGTCCGGCCGGGAAGCTATTTTGCATTCCATTGAGCAAACTCTGGAGGATCTGAAAAGTTCGGGAGATTCTGTCCTATATCCCGGCCAACGTATGATGCAAACCCGAGCCGAAAACCTCGAGCACGGAATTCCGGTCGATCCGGATTACTGGAATGCTGTCCTCGCCATGTAAACATTGTGCCAAACTTTTCAGAAGCCCATCATAAACCGGAACACCCCTCCATATTAATCAACTGGAGGGGTGTTTTTGAAAGCGCGTCCCAATTTACAAAACTTTATATACCTGCTGGGGTCGGGTTTACTCATTCAACTGATGGGAACCGTCTACCGAATCTGGCTGGCCCGAAAAATTGGCGCTGAAGGGCTGGGTATCTTCCAGATGGCTTATCCTATATACCGCCTACTCAGCAGCATCGCAGCCATCGGATTACCCATGGCATTAACCAAATGGGTTGCCGAATATTATACCGTCGGCGACTTTCAAAGCATTACCACTTTGAAAAAATGGTCCCTCAGGGTGGTTACTGTCGGCTCCGTCATCGCCGGAGGTGCCTTATTTACAACTGCCCCTTTCTTAAGTCACGTCGTATTCGTCGAATCCCGGGTTAAATTGAGCTTAATGGTATTAACCATCGCCATCCCTTTTTCGGCCCTATCAGCAACCTTACGTGGATATTATCAGGGGTTTTCCCGCATGGCTCCAACGGCAGTTTCCGAATTAACAGAGCAAATCGCAGAAATCGGTTTTACCGTCTTGGCCTTAACCTTCTTCACCGCCCATATCCCTTTAGCCGGTTACCACTATCCCATCATCGGATTGACCATCGGCGAATTGGTCTGTTTTGTGACACTCTGGGCATATCGTCGGGTCGAAAACACCCCAGCTCAATCCTGCCTTCCAACGGTCGAGCTGCCTAAAATCGAAATCCTCAATTATGCTTGGCCATTACTGCTCAATCAGATCATCGTTAGTACTGGAGCCGCCGCCGAATCTGCTATTATTCCCAGAATCCTGGTAGGCGTTTATCATACGACCGCCGAAAGCACCCAATGGTTCGGTATTTTAAACGGCATGGCTGCACCGGTCGCCTATTTCCCGTTAATTTTCTTAGCGCCTTTAGCAACTGTGCTTTCGCCCCAAGTCAGCGCCTCGTTAAAAGATCCAAGACCATCGTTTAAAACCAAACTCTTCCGTTACTACAGCGCCGCCTTGATAATGAGCCTGCTTGGTATGATCATCATTTATTCCCAAGCAGCCTTATTAAGCAACACCCTCTTCCACACCCTTCAACCGGTTTATCTGATCCGTGCTCTGGCTTTGGGACTGCCGTTTGTAGGCTTAGGAATGCTAAACCTGACGATCTTAAGCGCAGCCGGCCACTCGGATAAAATCCTTTTACTCAGCTTATGGGCTATCGGTTTGAAAACCGCATTGTTTTTCATATTTGTCCCCTTACTGGGAGTCAGTGGAGCAGCTTGGTCCATCACCATGACTCAAATCTTCATCTTCCTGTCGAGTTTGACTGAAATTCAGCCTCATCTCGCCCGCTTTTCCGTAAAAATTCACCCCAAATGGCCGCTGCCGTTCCGCTTCCCAACGAAATTCCGTTAGCCACAAGCGGTTCGGAGGCCTGATCATTGCCTATCCAAACACCTGCTAAAATATTAGAATTATACCCAATGAACCAACCATTCGTATTCCGGTTGGACGTCCCGGTTTTCCCGGCCGCATTGATTACCGGTTTCGCCCGGATCCCGGTTCCCCGTTCGATCACTCCGGCCATCATAGCTGTCAGCGTTCGGGCGATCTCCGGACGGAGCACCTCTTTTTGTTCCGGTTTGTTTTGATAGACCAAACGGCCTTTGGCATCATAAACCCGTTGAACTCCATAAGGGCGATGGTATACACCATCGTTGGCAAAAGCTCCATATGAAGCCGTCAACTCAAGCAATGTAACACCACGGGTCAAGCCTCCCAAGGCTAACGGCGCCAATCCCATATCGTTTTTCGTGCCTTCCCGAACCAGACTTTTCAATCCCATCCGTTCTGCCATTTCAAAGACAGTGGAAACCCCCAGCTGTTGCACTAATTGGATAGCAATAGTATTAATCGACTCCTCCAATGCTTCCTGAAGCGTCACCCACCCCCGGTACTGGTTATCATAATTTTGAGGCCGCCACACTTGATCATTAACCCAAATCTCAAGAGGCTTATCCTCCAGCCGGGTTTGGGGCGTATACCCATTTTCCAATGCCGCTGCAAATACAAAGGGTTTCACTGCGGAACCCGGTTGACGGTATATCTGGAAACTACGATTGGTCTGAGCCGACGAATACCTTCGGCCGCCCACCACGGCCAAGATCTCACCGCTATGGGGATCCATAGCTACAAGCGCTCCTTGAGGCTGCATCACACCGTAACGGTCCGGACCGGCTTCCGCCAGTTCTACAAAGGCCCCCTCTGCCGCCTGCTGTACCCGGCGATCCATCGTCGTATAAATTTTATATCCGCCGGAGCGTAGTTCATCATCAGTCAGGGACAACTCTTCTTTCAAGGTTTCCAAAATATAATCTACAAAATATGCTCCGGTATAAGCCGTACCCGGCTTTTCCAGAGTTTCAAGAGGTTCTTGAAGAGCCGCCTGATAATCCGCTTTCGTCAAATAACCATGCTGGCGCATTAATTTCAGCACCAAGTTTCTCCGTTTGAGCGCTGCTTCCGGATGACGGTATGGCGAATAGAACTCCGGACTTTTCGCCAGGCCGGCGATCATGGCACATTCCGCCGTTGTCAGTTCCGATACGGATTTCCCGAAATACACTTGGGAAGCCGCATCAACTCCCCAACTGCCATGGCCCAGATAGATACTGTTCAGATAAAATTCTAAGATCTTTTCCTTACTATACTGTTGCTCAATTCGAAGAGCATACGCCATCTCCCAGATTTTTCTGGTAAATCGCTTTTGATGGGTTAAAAATACATTCTTCACCAATTGTTGGGTGATCGTGCTACCGCCCTGTACTTTCTTCCCCGCCTTCACATCTTGATACAGAGCTCTTAATATACCCCGGACATCAATGCCTTTATGTTTCATAAACCGGTTATCCTCAGTGGCAATAAAGGCATTTTTTAAGGTCTCCGGAATATTTTCCGACGAAACCCAAAGTCTGGTCTTGGCATAAAGATTGACCACCGGCTGATTACCCCGGTCATACACGGTTGTCGCCAATTTACTTTTTTCAAGTTCTTTTTTGAGATCTAACCGCCAAACCCAGGGATTGAAAAAAATAAAAAGCAACAACCCAAAGCCGGCAATCAACGCAGCTCCCACCATCAACCGCAAAAAAACATGGGGTTTTTTAGGCTTTTGCTTACGACGCTTTTTAGCCATTTTTCCCTCCGGATAACATCAATAAAACCTGTCACACTAAAAATGCGCGACAGGTTTATCATACCCAAAATTACCAACATATTTGCGGATATATGGGGTTATAATCAAGGTATGGCAGCTGAACATTCAATCCCCAAAAAAGATCTGCATATCCGAATTAGTCCGGAGGTTTATACCAAACTGAAGCAGTTTGCCTTCTATGAACGGCAAACCCTCTCCGAGATCGTCAATCGATCACTGATTGAATTTCTGGAAGAAAAAGCCATTGACGAACCGGATTTTGTCTCTCCCCCAATCCTATAAAAAACCCCTCTTACGAGGGGGATTTTATCATTCCGGTTGCGGAGCGTTAACCGGGCAGACATTGGCACATGCGCCACAATCGATGCATTTTCCGGCATCGATGACATATTTGTCAGCCCCTTCGCTGATAGCTTCGACAGGGCATTCCGGTTGGCAAGCACCGCAGCTGATACAGTCATCACTGATTTTGTAGCTCATTGGGACACCTCCAGATTTTATTATGCATCTGTTATTCGACCCTGCCCATGAAATTCCTTCATTGATTCCATGCTTTTTTATTTTTTAACATTTCATCCCTCTACATATTTTCCATAATAAAGATTATTGCAATTTACAGCTTATTTGGTTATAATATTATGTGCAATGCGGGTGTGGCTCAGTGGTAGAGCATCGGCTTCCCAAGCCGAGGACCGCGGGTTCGAATCCCGTCACCCGCTCCATCAATATATGCTGGCGTAGCTCAACGGCAGAGCAGCGGTATCGTAAACCGCAGGTTGCGGGTTCAAATCCCATCGCCAGCTCCAGTTAAACCAATCAACTCCCGATATTGGGGGTTTTATTTTTAAAAAATTTGTCCACTATTGTTCAAAAATTATCGATATTTGAGTTATGGATAAACAGCAAAAAAACCAACCGTCGAACAACGGTTGGTTCCATATTTATGTTGATTGATATTCTTTATAACTCTCTGAAGATTCAAAGAGGCTAGAAAATACCACCGAACAGGAAGAGCAATATCAAGAGAATGATCCACGATAAATTCCCGTCGCCGCGGGGTCCACTCCTTTTACCCATAAACTTTCTCTCCTTTCACTCCCAAATGTCCTGATGACTTACTGTCTTGGTATAAAGTATGAATCCCGTAAAGCAAAGGGTCTATATCTTTTGGAACAAATCATGGGGCCGCTAGCACAATTATAAAGCCAACATCTTCCGAACGATCACCCATCCGGCTGCAGCCAACAGCAACCCTCCAATATTATTAAGAAACAGATTCACCAATGCCCGGGCGAACATCCCGTCATGCATATAACGGACACTCTCCCAAGCATAGGCTGAAAACGTGGTAAATCCCCCCAGAAAACCGGTTATCGCAAAAAATCGAACCGACTCCGGTATTGACCCTCTTTCAATCAGAGCTGTTAATGCTCCAATAAACAAACACCCGAGCAGGTTGACCCCCAAAGTTCCCCAAGCCATACCCTCGCCACATAGCCTGGAAACGAAAGCCGATAAACCAAACCGGCAGATGGAACCCAAACCGCCACCAATGATAATTGCCAACCATTGCATTAAAATAACCTCTTTATTTGATTGATTCACTCTTTTTTTCTTTCGACACCCGCCTCCACAAACCTTCTGGCTCCGACCAATCGCCGCCGCCATTTAAAATTTAACGTACTGATATGAACTGTAGTCCCTTCCAGTACATGTATAAAAGAGTTATCATCCACCATAACCCCGGTATGAGTAACTACCGGCCCCATTTTAAAATAAACAAGATCCAACGGCTGCAAAGAATCTAGGGGAACTTCAACACCATAACTGCGAATGCCTTTCAAATACCGGTCCGGTTCCGTTTTAAACCAGTCTTTCGCATAATCCCGGCCATCATTATCCGGAATATTAATCCCGCAGTCTTTGTAAATCAGATAAACTAACCCCAGACAGTCCAAACCATGTATATCTCTTCCCCCATGACGGTAAGGGATCCCCAAATATTTATCAAAAATGACCGCTAATTCTTTCTCTTTCATCGCCAACCTCTTTTCAACTGGATCTTAAACATAATACATGATATGCCGCCTTCCCTATGATAGTCATAGAAAAAACCGTCTGCACAATCGCAAACGGTTTACTATATCAAGTTATTCGATTAACCGACTTTATCCTGTTCAGGAAACCATACGATTTCCCGGGGTAAATCATAATAATACTCGCTATGCTTTGCCCTTTCTTGAATCGTAAGGATTTGATCTTTGCCCACTGCAAGTAAGGCATTGACACATTCCGGACAAAACTGTTTACCAGATTGTGCCAAAATCTCCTCCAGCGCTTTCTCGATCGAGGACCCTTCCCGATAGGGTCGGTCACTAGTGATGGCATCCAAAGCATCAGCCACAGCAAAAATTCTTGCCAATAAAGGGATATCCAGTCCCCGCCTTCCGTAAGGATAGCCGTTTCCATCATACCGTTCATGATGTAAAAGAATAATATCCGCAGCCCCTTCCAGGAATTCGATTCCGCTGACAATAACATATCCCAATCCGGGGTGGAGCTGAATGATCTCCAGTTCTTCATCAGTCAAAGCTGAAGTTTTCAATAAAATCGCATCTGGAATCCCAATCTTACCGATATCATGGAGAAAACCACCCCAGGCCAGTTGATTCAGCTGTGCTTCACTTAACCCCATCTTCTCCCCAATGGCCAGCGCATACCCGACAACCCGGCCCGAATGACCCCATGTGGCATGATCCCGAAGCTCTAAAGCTCTGGTAAGGGCCTGAAGCGTTCCTTCATAAGTTTGCTTCATTTGTTGATGCATCTCTTGCAAATGCGCCCACCGTTCTACTTCTGCGCGGAAGGAAAGGATAGTTTGACGCAAAAAAAAGAACTGACAACATCATTATCAGAAAGAATGCCAATACATATAAAACCAGGTCTGACCCACTTCTGCCCGGCCAATGTAAATAAACACCAACACCCCACACAATCATCAGGGTCATCGTAAGACAAAATAGAACAATCGGCCCCCGGGGAAACATAGATTTCACCATTTTCACTTCTCTATTATGTATTTTATCGTTGATACTATCTCAGCCGTGTCTTTTAGGATCAGCCTGAAGATAGAAATATTATCTCTAATGATATAAAATATATCGTTCGACTCAAAAATTTTTTAATTATTTTCAAACAAATAGTTTATTATGTTTTGTTATTTTAATTCGACATTTTCATGAAAAAACCTTCTAGCCTTAAGAATTGAGCAAAAAATCCATATCAGCTACTTTTGCTGATATGGATTTTCACCTAATTTATCCACCAATTTATGAACAGCCTCAATTTCCCTTTCCGATAATTGTGCAGCTTTTCTGGCAACGGTAGCAATTTCTGCTGAAACCAACGGACACGTCCAGTCTTCACGGATCAACTGATCCACACAAACCTGAAAGAAATCAGCCAACCGGACCACTACTTCAAGAGATGGCTCATTCACCCCATTTTCATATTTTTGGATCTTCTCCCGAGTGGACCCGATGACCTCTGCCAAACCCGCCTGAGTCAGTCCTTTTTCCAACCTGAACTGTTTAATTTTCTCTCCGAATTTCATTACCATACACCTCGGTTGGAAGAATTACTCTTTTTTTAATAATCGACATTCCATCCGACGATCTTTAGGCGTTTCAAAGTTTTTGATTCATCCCCCACTGTATTGGTTGTACTTTCCTAAAGGTTTTGAACTGCTACCAACGAAATCTTGTACATCCAAAAAGTTGAGGGAATGGAAAACTGGGGGATAATTGGAAGAAAACTTAAAAACCGAAAGGAGAGACCCTATGAAACGCTCAAATAAGATTTTTGCATCTTTGACAGTAACATTAGGTTTACTCGTTTCCTGTATGATTCCGGCTTTCGCGGCTACCGTATATTCCACCAAATACTCAACGAAAACCATTTATTCCGGTTATACTGGTCGGACGATCTACTACTACACCCCGTCGAAAACAACGGTAACTACTCCAACCCAGTCTACTACACCAAGTACGAAACCCTCAACTCCAACCACAACGACTCCATCAACCTCCAGCCCGACAACGCCAACTCCTTCAACTACTGGATTGGCTGCTGAAGAATCTAAAATGATCAGTTTGGTCAATCAGGCTCGAATGGGTCAAGGGCTTTCCCCATTAAGCGTAAATTCTCAATTAACCACCTTAGCCCGGCAAAAAAGCCAAGACATGGTCAAAAATAACTACTTTAGCCATACATCTCCAACTTACGGATCACCGTTCCAAATGATGAAGAATGCCGGAATCACTTACAGTACCGCCGGGGAAAACATCGCTGGAGCTCAAACCACCGAAGCCGCTCATCAAAACCTGATGAACAGTGAAGGCCACCGGGCCAATATTCTCAATCCTAAATTTACCGAAATCGGTATCGGTATTGCTTCCGGCAGCGTCTACGGGAATATCTTTACCCAAATGTTTATCGGACGCTAAAAGCTTTCACAAATTAGAACCTGGATGTAAAATGGACAAGGGGGAATTATCCCCCTTGTTTTTTATTTCGCCGCCATCGAAACCGGCGGGTCATACGCTTTCCGGAACGGGCCATACAACTGAAACCCCATTTAAACTGACGCGGCCACCAGAAAAACATCCGCCAAAATTTGATCCAGACCGCAATCAACGCCCGGCTAAAGAAAACATAATATCCGATAAGCCCGGCGCCTATCGCCAACCACACATAAAGCCGGAGTTCCAACCAGGTACTCCAATACATAAGCGGAATCATCACTACGGTCGCCAACACCCAGAATAGCAGATCTCCACTATAGGTCATCCACCCTTTTGCTTTAATCATACCCCGAAATACTCGGTATAAATCGAAAAATCCTCCTAACACGATTCCGGTTAAGAGGAGAAGCAGACAGGAACTTAGTTGGGAATGTACATATTCCATCGATCCCCCTCCTGTTATATCAACCATATGCGCCAACAGGAGGATTTAACACCACGTCTTCTTTCGATCTTTTTCAACAGTCATCAACGATTACTTAGAAAGGATCTTCCGATTGACCCAACCGAAGAAGACTAACCACATAATGAAAGTGATCCCCAACAGCCATTTAATTCCCCGATGCATATAGAGGGATGTTTGCAACTGAACCGCAATAGCCTTCTGACGTAATTCCTGCCAATAGGTTAGCGTCTTCTGAATATAACTCCGCGTCTCTTTAAATTTAGGCTCCGAATCAGACTGAACGTTGGAAAGCCCTGCATTATAAGCCTCCAATGCCAAATCAATCCGTCCGTCATAACGATCCAGCAGCTTCCGAAAATATTTGACGCCCACCTCAATATTGGGTGCTATCTCATAAATACAATCCTCGGAACACACTTTCAGATTGCTATGAGTGCCGGTACACTGGGATTTGCTATATTCCTGCCATACTGACGGCATAATCTGCATCAATCCCCGTGCTCCGGCCTTAGATACCGCCCGGGGATTAAAATTGCTCTCGGCTTTGATAATGGCAAAGACCAACATCGGATCGAGTTTTTCTTTTAATGCATAGCGGTTAATCTCCCGAATAATCGGCTGCACATCTCCGGTAAGTTGGTGAGACTGCATATGAGCACTACTTAAAACGGTCATCGCCCGTTCAGCCGGACCGCCAGCCACCCAAAAACTCAAACCAGCCAAAGCAAGCATCACCGTGATCAATAGCAATAACGAAAAAACCCATGAAGGATCCAAATTTCGCTTTTGGCGAAATGTATCCCAAAGAATCACGGCAGGGCTGAGAATAAATCTCATGATATGTGAAAAATAACGCTGTACAATACCGGTATGACGTTTACGTCTTCTGGTTCGATTTTTGGAAGATGGCATGGATATCTCCAATCAGCTAATCATGCTGATAAAATTCGCGGATCGACCGAAAATTCCTGCCATTCTTCCTACCGATCCAAAAATCCAAAATTCCCCTGCATCGTTACTTAGCTAATTTACTGAAAAATCCTTTACCTTTTTTGCCCAGATTATCATCAGCGTAAACCAACGAATTAACCGTTCCTTCGATCATCACCTTTCCCTGCTCTAAATTCAACTGCTGAATGTGAAGTTGTTCCCCCTTGATCTCCAAAATTCCGGAACTGGTCTCCAAAATCACCCGCTCTTGATCATAACTATCCAAATTGGTTACACCTTCGATGCCCAGTAACCGGCGTCCATTCATATTCACATTATGCATTAATTCATGATTGGATTTGCTTTGTGCTTCCACGCCGACTCCTCCTTTTAATTCATCATATTCCCGGAGCCGACGGGATAGAAGCATTCTTCAGCGT
>JAKOTQ010000080.1 GCA_029776205.1 Bacillota bacterium
TTTTTCGAGTTCGGAACCAAAACTGGCCAAAATCTGCACGAGATTGGATTTAATAGTATCCCAAACAACCGGCGTTTCGTTGGCCATTTTTTCCATCATACCACGATAGTCGTTCTGCATACCAAGTAAAATGGCATTGATGGCTGTTGTGGAATCAACCGCGCCTTTTTGGATCTGTTTCATCAATTGCGGCACCGAAACACCGAGATAATCGGCGAGATAATCATAAGCGTTGATTCCTGCTTCGGCAAGTTGCAATAATTCCTCTCCTTGTGCCCTGCCCTTTGCCTGAATTTGAGCGAGAGCCAAACTAATTCTCTCAACGCCTTCCGCACCTTTTCCAAGCGCCGCGCTGGCATCACCGACTACATTTAAAATCGGCACTACGTCCTGAGCCGCAAACTTAAATGCTAATAACCTTTGTGCGCCTTTTGAAAGGCTTTCAAAATCCAAAGAGGATTGGTCGTCAAGTTTCCGCAAGTCAGACAGCATTTGTTTTGCGCCTTCGGCACTTCCTGTTAATGTTTCAAATGCCCGTTCAGTCATTTTTAACTTGCCAGCCGTTGCGATACTCGCAACACCCGCAGCGCCAAGAGCAGCCGTAAATGCGCCTAATACACCAGCCGCCTTTTTCGAAAAAGAAAGAGCCTCCTCTCCGAAGGCCCTTTTTATTTGACGTTGTGCGGCGTTAAGTTCTTTCCGTAATCCACTGCTGTCTCCGCCAATCTTTACAAGCAATTCAGCTATAGTTGCCAATTATATACCTCCTTTCTGGAGGGAATCCTTAAACAATTCCTTTAAATACTCCTCATCCGCTTTTTTATCGCGTTGCTTAGATGCTTGTCTAAGCGGCTTTAATAAATCCTTGGGTTGTATCGTTCGTTTTGCGACTTTGCCAGAAATGTTCATAAGATGAGAAACAAAATAGGCGGCTAACGCTTCTTGCTGTTCCTGCCGCCAAACAAATCCATCATAGAGCTTATAAAACTCATGCGGCTGTAACTGTTCGAATTCCCACGGTTTTAATTCTAATGGTCCATACGCAATAGGTTCAGCCCATTCAATCCATTCGGCGACAGAGGAGACGGTTTTTAATTTTACTCCGTCCCCTCCTTCACGTTTTTTACTTCATCAGATTCCTCGTTTTTTGCTTTTCCGAAAATTCCAGTTGCCGCAATCGCTTCAATAATTGGAATGGCGATATCCATCAAACTGCCGCCTTTTTCAAGGTGTTCCCCGATTTTTTCAGCATAATATTTAGGATCGGGACGATGATGTTGTTGCATGCCAACAGCAAGAGCGTTAATGCATAAATTAACGCTAATATCTTGCTCTGCTACAATTTTCATAATGGATACGCCCATTATTTTTTCGAGTTCAGCGAGACGTAAAATATCAAACATGATAAATTGATTTGATCCAAAAAGCTCGAATGGCACTGTTTTTTTCATGATAACAACTCCTTTTATATTTGTTATCGCTAATAGCGTTATTTTCAAAATTAAAGCCCCGGATTAACCGGGGCGTAAGTTTTATTCCACAGGATCAATCAAATCAGATAGAGATCCATTGCCTTCGAGGGTTCCGCTTAAAGAAGCTTCACCATCGTGCGGGGTTTCAATGGACAAATCGGTAATAGCGGCCCATCCAGTACGATACTTTTTGTTTGGATATTCAAATTTAACTTGAATTTCTTTCCCTTCGTTAAAAGCGGTTTCAAGAGCTTCAATGCCATCGTCGTTTAGTAAAACGAGTCCGTCTAAATCAATAGACCAGCCACGCAAGCCAGTTTTGGACGATTTCCAGCCACCAGATGTTTTGTGACTAACATCGATACTATCGGCGTTCCGGTTCAATGAGCTTCCGCGCTGTCCACCAATCAACGTCCATATAGGTCCCGCGACGGTTCCGGTATTGACGTACAATAGATAATCTTTACCTACTGTTGCGTTAGACGTGCTTGGATTATCCGGCAACGTCGCTGCAAACCGTTGTAAATCAAATTTTAGCATTTTATCTACCTCCTAAATTTTGAATTTTTGCAACAAAAGTTATAACTCCGTGATACCCAGCAACTTCTTCCGGGAATGCTTCGAAAAAGTCCACGTCCTGGCTCATGACGTTAAAGTTTTCTTCTGATAAATCAATGGGCCAAGAGGTCAAGACCGCTGTCACATCATTGGCAATCTCGTTAACCTCTTTCTTCCCTTCGTATTCACTCCAGATGTGGATTTGGAGTGAAATATCACAGATATCAGCCGTTTTATTTCCGGTTTGTTTGCAGGTGAATGAACCAAGCGTTAAGTATGGCAATTTAGCATCGCTCGGCACATCATCGTAAACCGGAGTAGTCTGATATTGCGACAAAATAGAATAAACGCCCCGTTGTAGGGCGTTCATCGGTATACGTCTAATAATCAAGGCTTGACCGCCTCCTTAATTCCTTTTATCAGATTAGGCTTTTCATCTTCAAATGCGGGTCGCATAAACGGCCTTTCTCGACGTTGGGGAATGTCGGCTTTAGCAGCATAATACATGCCACCCACGCCAAATCCGCCTTGCCACGGAATCTTCAAGGCTTTTCTTTGCCTGGTGGGTTTAGTAACAGTTGCTTTTGCCCCAAATTCAACGAGATGTGCGTATGGCTGTCGAGCGGCGATATATCCAGTGATGGTTTTGGCATCAAACCGAGTTGAGATTGATTTTTTAAGGTCGCCACTTAGGACCGGAACCCGTTGTTTTGCGCCCCTTCCGATAGCCTTGGTTGATTTGCTAACCTGCTGCTCAATTTTATAGGCAGTTTGACTGTTGTATTTGTTGATTTGTTGAAGGGTTTCACTCAGTTCCGGCACCGAAAAGTTTACTCTAAATCCATATCCACGAGTCATTATTTCACGACCTCTCGACAGATTAGCACTTTTTCGCGGTCGTAGTTATTGATATAGGCGTGTTCGACCTCGAATTTTTTAGAGCCACATAATACCAACCATCCCTTTTGTGCATCAGGAACGCCAAGGCGGTTTGGAAGGTTAATTTGATATGTTAGTTCGCTAACAATGGCTCCAACCTCGGTTTCCGTCGCGACCTTAGGTTTGTTTACAAAAGCATAAACCCGATACTCCGCTAAAACTCCCTTTTTAAATCCACCTTGTCCATCAGGTGTTTTTCCTAATTCTTGCAAGGTTATCAAATCCTTATAAATCTTGCCTACCTGCTTCATAACCTCATTCTTGGTTTTCAGCATAATCTTTCACCGCGCTTTCAAGTTGGAGGCGGAGTATTTCCCCGACAAAATTAGTCTCAAAATACTCTGTGGCATTGTTATAACTGTACCGACAGTAATCAAGGAGCAAATCATGCGCAAGTCCATCTGTTTCAAAATCGAGAGTAACACCGGCAAGACCCTCAAGGCGCGCTTTACCTCTTGCAATAATTCTTTCGAGTTCGGCGTCCTGTGCAGTTCCAGCTATTCCTAAAATTGATTTAAGCTCATCCAAAATTGTCATGTCGGGTCACCCCTTAAAATAGATTGGGG
>JAKOTQ010000110.1 GCA_029776205.1 Bacillota bacterium
TATTTCGTTGTGATATTGCTTGAATTTTTGACCAAAGGTAACGAGTTTCGCACCCCATTTGTCAATGTCTTTACTACCCGCAATTATTTCGAGGAATCCTCCGTCAGTCGGAATGTTGTCGTTAAGAGCCGCTAAAGCTTCTGCAGCATTGGCAGAATTCTCAATAACCCCGAAATCTATACCTTTTATCTGTTCACTATATGCTTTCAAGTGTTTACCAAATTGTTCAAGGGAGAATCCCCACTGCCAAATATCTTTTTCACCAATCAATAATTGGAGAAAACCATTGTCGCGAGGAAGAAGTCTGTTTAATTCGGCCAAGGATTTTGCTGCTACTCCAGATTCCTCAATGGCTTTGAAATTGATACCCTCAATATTCTTACTGTATTTCTTCAAATGACCGCCAAAGAGCTCGAGTTGAGAACCCCAAAGAGATATATCCTTGTTCCCTGTTATGGCTTGTATAAAACCTCCATCGCGGGGGAGAAGTCTGTTTAATTCGGCCAAGGATTTTGCTGCTATTGCAGATTTTTCAACGGCCTCGCTATCAATGTCTTTCACCTGCTTTGAATATTCTGCGAAATACTTCCCGAACTCCACTAATTCTTTACCGAAATCCCCGAAAGATTTTTTACCTACGGCCCAAGAAGTCAACCCTTCCAGTACATTAGCGGCGGTTAAAATAAGAATACATTCGGAGAGGTTTTTAACCGCTTCAACCGAATCGGTTTTAACATCTTTGAGCGCAACAAAGAATGGTGATATATTTGTCATAAACCCGGCTAAATTCTCACCTAACTCCGGTAATGCTTCCGACACATTCACCACAAAACCTTTTGCCAAGCTGCCAGCGAAACCGCCGAGGATTTCTCCGAGCTGTTTTAATACCTCTCCGCCCTCTTCCACTAACCATGTGAATCCGGGGATTTGCTTCAATCCCCCTAAAGCAAGGAATACCAGCTCTAACCCACCTATAACCAGTGCCAATCCAGCTAAACCAGAGAGCACCGTCGCTGGTGTAGCAAAACCAAGGCCCACGATTAAAGCGCTTGTTATGGCTAAAGGAAGAACGATTTCCTCAATGGAAGTAAATACATTCTTTACGCTTTCAATCCCTCCGTTAAGAAAACTATCGAGAGCCGGAATAGAGAGTAAACCGCCTATCGCTGTAATCAATCCCACCATTCCGCCAATAATAATAGCTACGTTGGCTAAACCCAATGCAACCGTCGCAACAGGGATAACGCCTAAAACTACCATGCCGGCTGTTACTCCGAGGAGCGAGAGAGCGAGGTCGGCTATACCATTAAACACATCTTTAGTGCATTGAATCCCTTTATCTACAAAGTTTTCAAAGCCCAGTGTGCTCAATAAAGCACCTATCGCAGTAATTAACACAACCGTACCCCCGATGATTATCGCGGCGTTTGCTAAACCGAGCGCAACGGTGCTAACAGGCACATTACCGAGAAGCACCATTCCCGCACTCATTCCAGCGAGGGGTATAGCAATATCCCACAAACCTTTGAAAACATCTCCCACAGCTTTAATTCCCGTTTTTACGATGTCCTCAAAACCCGGTATTTTCATCAACCCGCCAATTGCAAGTAATAAAACCGTCAAGCCACCCACAATTAAAGCAAGGTCGGCCAAAGCCGTTAATATTTGCTTGGGTGAGGGTATTAAGAAACCATCAGAAGCCCCGACGCGCCCTTTCCCGAAAATACCTCCTACGGCGGTAACAATCTTCGATACAAGTGCGACGATACCTAATATACCCGCAGTAATCAATATTCCTTTGAATACCCCGCCCAATTTTTCTGCAATTTCATTGGCCCTATTTTCTACAACAGAGAGGAAATCATAATCATATTGCGAAAAATCAATCCCAAGGTCTTGGTTGATATTTGAAAGGCTATCTTCTAATTGCAGCAAATTTATTTCATCAAACGGCGCTAATGTATTCTTGAGCTTATTTGCGTTTTCCGTTGCTTCTTCAAAGCCGCTTGACACTTCTTCTACACTGGAGTAATCTATCTTTGGCAATTCAAATCCCATAAGGATAGCGGCGTGTCTCACCACTTCTGCCAGCACCTTCACAAAGGCCTGCAAGTACGGCAATACTTTTATCAATACAGGAATTAACAAATCGCCCAGCGCCCTTTTTAGCAACTTAATTTCCTGGTTTAATATCCTCATGGCATTGGCGGGGGTGTGTATCTCACGGGCGAAGTTTCCGAGAATGCCCTGCTTTCTGGCAGTATCCATCAACTGCACAAAGC
>JAKOTQ010000113.1 GCA_029776205.1 Bacillota bacterium
GCGGTATCCTCCGGTGAAAGCAGTCCGTCGTTCCCGCGTTTGCTGTCGAGGAAAGCTTTAGCAGCTTCCCATACTTTAGCGCGTTTTTCACGCAGTTCCAGTATTTTGCTCATAATCAAATCCTCCTTAAGGTTTTAATAAAAAAAGCCGCTTTTCAAGCGACTCAATCGGGGTCCCTTTTGGTTTTTCTTTTGGTTTAAGCTTTTGCAGGATGGAATTTGTCACTGCCTGCCTGCTGAAGATCATTCCTCCTGATACTTCAAATTCGGATGGGAATGATTCATCTTCCATAAACAGGATGCCATCGGCAAAGCCAAGTTCCACCGCTTTTCTTGCGTTAAACCAGCTTTCCGCATCCATAAGGTGCGATATTTTCGCCCTGGAAAGTCCAGTTTTCAGCTCATAAGCGTTGATGATGGATTCCTTTATTTCCTCCAGCATTGCGATAGCTTTTTCCATTTCCTCTGTATCGCCGATGGCTATTGTCATTGGGTTGTGAATCATCATCATGCTGACAGGTGACATAAAAACGTCGCCTCCGGCCATAGCTATGACCGAAGCGGCGCTGGCCGCAATACCGTCAATCTTTACGGTTACTTTGCCTTTGTAATCCATCAGCATGTTGTAAATTTGATTGGCTGCAAATATATCGCCGCCCGGGCTGTTGATCCAGATCGTTATATCACCTTCTCCGGATAACAGCTCCGATTTGAACTGTTTGGGGGTCACCTCGTCTCCCAGCCAGCTTTCCTCGGCTATTGGCCCGTCAAGATACAAAGTCCGGCTGCCGTCATCGTTTTGCACCCAGTTCCAGAAGCGGCGAACCGGTTTTGGTTTTTGTGATTTGTTCAACTTTTGATCCCTCCGTTTCAGCATTGTTTTTGCCTGCAAATGCACCTGCATCGGCAAGCCTGGTCATGTTACCGTTAACAAGATACAGATCTCCACCCAACTCCGCCGGAATCCGGTTCATGTCCTCAAGCTCGCGGATATCATTTGCGCTCATCCAGCCATTCTGACGAGCTACAGCATAACCATTCATGCGGCTTGCATAATCACCGCGCAGAAGGCCATCTACATTGAATTTGACA
>JAKOTQ010000085.1 GCA_029776205.1 Bacillota bacterium
TCCAGAAGCAGAATAGGTGCGTTCTTCAGAAAAGCCCGAGCAATGGCCAGCCTTTGTTTCTGACCTCCGGAAAGACGGCTGCCGCCCTCTCCCACCAGGGTTTGGTATCCATCCGGAAAACTCATGATAAATTCATGGGCATTGGCAATTTTGGCGGCTTCGATCAACTCCGCTTCACTGGCCCCGGGCCGTCCGTAGGCCAAGTTTTCCATAATCGTTCCCGGAAACAAAAAGGCATCCTGAGTCACCAGGCTGATCTGGGAACGCAGGCTCTGAAGGTCCCACTCGGCGTACGAATGGCCGTACATATGGATTTCACCCCGTTGAGGCCGATAAAATTCGCAAATCAGCTTAAACAGGGTACTCTTCCCGCTGCCGCTTTTCCCGACGATCGCCGTTTTACTTTTCTCTGGAATCGCAAAGGACAGATCCTGCAACACCGGTTGGTTATCGTGGTAGGCGAAACTGACGTGTTTGAACTCAAGCACCGGTTCGGTCGGCGACGGTTCAAAGCAGGCACCGCCTGTCCGTTCTTCATCGATATCGGTTAACTCATCAATCCGGTTGATAGCCGCCCCTACCGAAAAGACCTCCCGGATCAACTCCGGAAGATTGGCCAGCGGTTCCGACAAATATTGAAGCATATAGAGGAAGGCCATCAGACTTCCCAGCGTGATGTCACCCCGGATGGCCAGCCAGCCGCCCAACGTCATGGTACAAAGAAGGGGCAGTAAATCCATTAAAAAACTTAGAGGCGAAAGGGAAATTTCCCGTTTATTCTTCTTGATATATCCCGCGAACAACCGATCCACCGCAGCCTTAAACCTTTGGTAAACAAACCCCTCGAGATTGTAAGCTTTCACCGTCCGGATGCCGCTGATGGATTCCTGGGCTAAGGCATTGACTACACCATGGCCTGCCTGGACCTGTTTGGCATAATAGCCGATAGGCCGACTCAGACTGCCGATGCCATAGAGCGTCGTCAGCGTCAAAACCACGATGATCCCTGTCAGTTGCCAATTGATAAACATCAGGTAGATAAAAACCCCGATCAGGACCATGGGCTGATATATCAAGTTCGCAAAATGATTCTGCAAAAAACTTTGAACCACATAAGTATCTTTCGATAACCGGGAAATGATATCCCCGGAATGATATTTCTCAATCTCCGGATAGGCCATCTTGCGAATGGCATCCATCACCTGGCCCCGGATATCATAGATGGCATAGCCGGTAAAACAACCGGTAGTATATTTCACCATTAACTTGAGCTGAATCCCGATAACAACCACAAACCCGGCTAAAATCACCAGTTTCGCCACAGATTGCAAATCGGATCGGATCGCTGCATCCGTCAGGCTCTGAATAAAAAAGCCGCTGGCAACATCCACCGCCGCACTGCCGAATGAGGCCACTAGATTCAACCCGATCCAACCCCGATAGGGCTTGACCCGTGTCATGACCTTTCGCAACATGCCCCGATTAAATTCGCCTTTTTCCTTTGCCATCGTTACCTCTTGAACTTCCCACGGCCATCCATTGGTTTTCGTTTCATTAATTTTATTATCGTATGAATCCCCTGCATTTTCAATGTTTATCATCACAAAAAGTCGGATAGCAATCAAAAAACCTCTCACATGGCCATGTGAGAGGTTTCATTCGTTACCAATCCGAACGAAACAATTCCCGGATAAGCATTTGCATCAATAGAAATCCGAGTTTCATTCGTTAAACCATCTCCGTTCAGGCAGAACTTCACTGCCTGATACAGTATATTCCCCACTCGTTTCAACGTGTTATCCCTAGGGTATGAATCATTGGTATCACGGAATATTTTATATCGTTCAATGCATCCCGCAGCCGCTACAGCATCCGCCCGACGGCACACAACTGCCCGATGCGGCGCAAGCAGGCATTGGGCTGGAAACTTGGGATCGTCCAACCTGATGGGCTGAGATGATCTTACGTAGATCCATACTGCCGCACACCGGGCAAGGTTCCCCTGCACTCTGACTGTCCATCTTCTGCAAAAGCTCTATGACATGCCCACAAGCTTGACAACGATATTCATAAATCGGCACCTTCGACACCTCACTCACTAGATCCCCCGGTTTCCGGCTACTCGCCCAACACCGCACGGACTTTTGCTTCTAAATCAGCCATACTGGCGGCTCCTTCGATCTTGGCAATGATCTTCCCGTTACCGTCTACAAAGAACGTGGTCGGAATGGCCATCACCTGATACATCTGTCCCACCCGGCCGTTACCGTCCAGCAATACCGGGAAGTTCATTCCGTAACTTTTGGCGAAGTTTCTAACATTCGTCGGATTCTCCTGAAGATTGACGGCAAGAATCTCAACGCCTTTGGCGCTGTATTTCTGATAAAACTTGATAAACTCGGGAATTTCCACCCGGCACGGAGGACACCAGGTCGCCCAGAAATTGACCAGGGTCACCTTTTTATTCTTGATCACCTGATTCAATTCAACGCTTTTCCCATTGAGATCATACAAAACAAAATTGGGCGCGATCCCCCCGGCCACTGGAGCCGCTTTAGCTGAAACCACCTGAGAGACACCGCCCACCACAGCCAATGAAAGCAAACTCGCTACCACCAGCAGGATAACCAGATAGCCTCTTTTCATTCTCCTTTTTTCCACCTTTCACCTTTCGGTATGAAATCGGTAGCTGACCCATCTGTTCTAACGCATTTATCTATGAAACGTTGCATCAATTAATCTGCCCAATCCGATGCAACCGGAGGTTTTCGGCCATAGTCAACATCTCCCGGGCATGTTGCCGGGTAGTCTCCGTCACCTGAGCCCCGCCCAACATTCGGGCCAACTCATCGATGCGTTCATTCATCATCAATGGCCGTACCGTTACCTGGGTCCGGTCACCGACAACTTCTTTTTCGATAAAGAAATGGCGTTGGGCCATGCTGGCTATCTGTGGCAGATGGGTAATACACAGCACCTGACGCGCCTGTCCGATCAGGAGAATCTTTTCGGCCACTGCTTGGGCGGTCCGCCCGCCGATCCCCACGTCAATCTCATCAAAGACCATGGTCGGCGTCTGATCCAGCTCGGCCAAAATCGCTTTCAATGCCAACATCATCCGGGAAAGCTCTCCGCCGGAAGCGATTTTGGTCATGGGCTTCAACGCTTCACCCGGATTGGGCGCCACCATGAACTCCACCCGGTCTGCACCCTGAGGTCCCACCTCTACCGTCCTTTCACCAAAAGGAACCCCCTCGGGACTGTCTGTCTGCACCAACTTGATCTCAAATTGGGTTTTGGCCATATTCAAATCCGCCAGTTGCCCCACAATATCCTTCTCCAGCCGATCCGCTCCTTCCCGCCTCAAACGGGAGAGTTCCGCCGCCATAGCCCCCAACTCCGCCCGGAGCCGTTCCAGGTCAGCTTCCAACCGGGCCGAATGTTCCTCCCGGTTGGAGATTTCCTGCAACTCCTTGGCGCACTTCTCGGCAAACAGCAATATTTCAGCGATGGACCCGCCATATTTTCGTTTTAACCGGTTGATCTCATCCAGCCGGTCTTCGATCAAAGCTAAACGTTCCGGATCAAACTGTACCTGTTCCTGATAACCCCGGATCTCCCGGGAGGCTTCTTCCGCTTGGCATGCGGCTTCCCGCAACATTTCCAGAACCTGCTTTAACCGGTCATCGATCTCCGCTGCCTGGGCCATCATCCGCTCCGCTTCCGTCAGCAACTCGACAGCCGATTGACCGTTTTCATTATCATAAAGCGCCCGATAAGACAGGTTGGCCGCCTGATATAACTTTTCAGAGGATTGCAACAGCTCTTTTTCTTTGAGCAAATCTTCATCTTCGCCCAGAACCAGTTTCGCCTGATTGATCTCATCCAATTGAAACTGGAGAAGATCGATGCGGCGCGCCACGTCCGACTCATCCTGACGGAGCCGGTTAAATTCGGCCAACCGGTCTTGCCATTCCCGGTAGATGACCTGAAACCGCTCCCGCAGTTCCAAACAAGCCTTGCCGCAATACCGGTCCAACAGATCTAACTGCTTTTCAGGAAACAGCAGAGACTGATGTTCGTGTTGTCCGTGAATGTCGATGAGATACTCTCCGATTTTGGACAAAACCAGTACCGGCACCAGATGGCCGTTAACCCGGCAGCGGTTTTTGGCATTGGCGCTGATCTCCCGTTGAATAACCAACATATGGTCCGGATCCAGCGGCGCTCCAACTTCCTCCAGGTAAGCTTCGAGTTCCGGTTGGTTTTCGATATCAAAGACCGCCTCGATCACGGCCTGATCCGCCCCGGTCCGAAGCATCTCCGAACTAAACCGTCCACCCAAGGCCAAACTTAAAGCATCGATAATGATGGATTTACCGGCGCCGGTCTCTCCGGTCAGCACATTAAAACCTGGATCAAATTCCAGGCTGATCCGGTCGATCAAGGCAATATTTCGAACCACTATCTGCTGTAACAAACCTCTACCCCCTCAGCTGACGGAGCCTTTCCATAATGATTCCGGTCTGTTCCTTGGAACGGATCACGGCGATAATCGTGTTATCCCCGGCGACGGTTCCTACCACTTCCGGCCATTCCAAATCATCAAATGCTGCGGCAACGCCCTGGGCGCTTCCGCTCATCGTCTTAATCACCAATATATTTTCGGCAGCATCCACCGCCACCACGGCATCTTCCAACATCCGTTGGGCCCGCCGCATCACATCGGCAGGCGTCCGATCCTGCGGCAAAGCATACCGGTAACCCCCATCCAATGTCGGCGTTTTAATGAGGCCCAACTCCTTAATATCCCTTGACAGAGTGGCCTGTGTCACCATAATTCCCTGATTCTTAAGGGCTTCGCCCAATTCTTCCTGAGTGCTGACTACATTATTTTTTATTAACGATACAATCATCGCTTGACGTTCAGTTTTCATCCGGTTCCCCAACCTTTCAAATCCGCCCCTCTTTCAAACGCAAACGTAGTGCTTCAAATAATCCCTGATCATCATAACGCAACAACCGGGTGCACCGGCTGGCCTTACTGATACGGATTTCATCCCCTGGCCTTACCGCCAGCCCGTTATGGCCGTCTGCTGTTAAAGTGCCATCCGCCTGATCCGGTGCTAATTTCACTTTGATCTCAGCCTTTTCACTGAGAACCAACGGCCGGGCATATAGCGAATGGGGACATATCGGCGTCACCAAAATAGCCCGGGCCCGGGGATCTACGATAGGCCCGCCGGCGGAAAGAGAGTACGCCGTCGAACCGGTGGCCGTTGCCACAATTAACCCGTCTGCCGGATACGTCGTAAAAAATTCTCCGTCAATCCAGGTTTCCAACTTAATCATCGTCGCAAACGCATTGCGGTTTACCACCATTTCATTGAGAGCAACCAAACGGGACAGCAATTGGCCTTCCCGATAGACCTCCGCCTCCAACATGGTCCGGTCCTCAAACTGATAATGACCGGCCCGGAGATGATCCAAGGCCTCTTCCAATCGATGACTCTCCACCCGCGTTAAAAACCCCAGATGGCCAAGGTTAACTCCTAAAAGGGGGATTTCTCTGGGATATACCTGCCGGGCTGCGCTAAGCATCGTCCCGTCTCCCCCGAGAACCACAACTAATTCGATATCATCCCATAACGCCTCCGAAGCCCGGCCGTATTGGGGATACCCTACCCGGTCCGCCATCTCCCGGCTGAAAACCGGATGAAATCCCCGTTCCAATAACAATTGAACCAATCGTCCAGCCAACTCCATGGCATGCGGCTTCATCGGGTTCGGAAAGATTAAAAGTTTCTTCATCAAACACCCCTGCTAAAGAGCATCCTATTCCAGTATAAATTCCGTACAAAAATAATTTTTCCTGCCATCACCGCGGGTCATTTATCCCAAGTATTTCACCGGTTTAAAAAGACACACTATGAATATCAATCGTTACGGAGTCAACGTCAATGGATAAACAATCTCCTGTTTCCGATTATACCCAAAAAAATACTTGGCGCCAATGGGTAAACCTATTCTTACATCAGTTAACAACCGAATTAACGGCCCAAGGCATCACGCCCGCCGCTGATATTTCCCAATCCAGCCCTGAAGCATCACCGTCCCTTTCACTCCAAGCTGCCCGGTTGATCAACTTCTTAAACAAACCCTTTTTTTGGGGCGGTATCGTCTTTTTGGGCTGGCTTATCGTTAACCCTGTGGTAATCTCCAGCTTTCCGTCGATCACCCAGATTGTAGATCCATGGGAAAATATCATCGGCTCGACTGTCGTCGGATACTGGACCAATTGGCTTGCCATTAAAATGCTTTTTTATCCCCGCCGCCCAAACCGTATCTGGCAAGGGTTAATTCCCGCCCGCCGCCAAACCCTCATCGAGCTTTTGGTGGAAGGGATCTCAGCCAATCTTTTTTCTCCGGCCATCGTAGCGGCCTATTTAAAAAAACATCATGCCTCGGAACGTCTGGCCCATGCTCTCCAAGCCACCTTCGACGCCCCGGAGCTCCGCTCCGCATTTCGCGTTGCGGTCAAACAAGGGATCGCTGATTTCCTAAACCGGCCATCCACAAAGGCCGCTTTAAGTTCTATGCTCGAAGAATGGTTGGACCAATGGAAAGCCCAAACTTTGTGGGAGCTTCCCCTTGAAGCCAGCAAAAAGGCGTGGCAGCCCTCGCTCATTCGGAGAATAATCGCCATCCTGCCGGAAATCAGCCAGTCACTGGATCCTCTTTTAGATCATTTTGAAGCCAAGCTCCATCAAACTTTTCATGGATTGGCCGCAGATCCGGAGAATTTTCAAGAGGAGATCACAGCGCTTGTTGAAAAAGGATTTCAAGCCATTCGCATCGAAGAGATTATTCGCCATCAATTGTCAGCCATGGACGAATCCGAGTTGGAACGCTTACTCACCGCCGGAGTCACCACCGAATTGGTTTTCCTCCAAACCTCCGGCGGCGTCTTCGGTTTACTGGTGGGATTGGCCGTGACCTTCCCGTGGCTGCGATTGGTTTTAGCCGTGACAGCTTTGATTCTTTGGATCATCTATCAGAAAAGCGTCGCCAAAGACTGAGACTGAATATTTGATAAAGGAGACCTTATCATCCATGCATCATCCCTTCCGCCGAAACCTGGAACGTTATGCCATCAAAAATTTAATGACTCATATCGTGGCTTTAAATGCCATCGTCTTTCTGCTGTATCTGTTCGATCCGTCAGGCAGGATCATCTCCCACCTTGAACTGGTACCGTCCATGGTCCGGCAGGGTGAGTGGTGGCGCCTGATCACCTTTGCCTTTATCCCGCCGACCTTCTCCCCGCTTTGGCTCTTCTTTGCGCTCTATTTTTATCATCTGGTCGGCACAACATTAGAACAACACTGGGGCAGCTTCCGGTTTAATCTCTACTATCTCTGCGGCATCGCTGGTACCGCGTTAGCTTCGTTTCTCACCGGCACGGTCGGAACCCCGACCTACCTCAACTTGTCATTATTCCTGGCCTTTGCTAAGCTATATCCCGATTTTGAGCTGCTGCTCTTTTTTATCCTGCCGGTCAAAATCAAATACCTGGCCTGGTTAAACTGGTTTTTCATCGGTTATACCATTTTGCTCCAGCCTTATATCAGCGGGAAAATCGCAGCTGTTGTAGCCCTAATCAACTATTTTCTTTTCTTTGGAAAAGACCTGGTCGGCCAAAACCGCCAAAGACGGCAGGTTTATTACAATCGCCGCCGCTTCCTGGAACAGGAGCCTATCAGGCGGACCATGCACCGCTGCGAAATCTGCGGAAAAACAGAGCTGGACGACCCCAAGCTGGATTTTCGCTACTGTGCAAGCTGTTATGGCGATCACGAATTTTGTATGGAACATTTGGCCAATCATTCCCATCATCAGCCGCCGTCCGACCCCAACCACGCCTGACCGGCGGCCAACCACCGGCTCCCAAAATAAAAAACCAGCTGGATTCAGCTGGTTCTCGGCCGAAACTAACGATGCATCCTCGTTTCCATCATCAGTTTACAGCAAATGACGGTTTTCCTTGTAAACCACATTTTTGAAAAAACGCTCTGGCTCCGCTATGCAACAGATCGGTAGCTACTTCCAAACCGCGGCATTGTTTCTCCTGCAGCTTATCCTTGACAAAATTCACCAAAGCCCGTCCTACGCCCCGTCCACGGAATTCTTCAGTAACCACCAGCTCTTGTATACTGGCCACCTGGCCACAATGATGAAAAACATCGAAGTAGTACAGGGTAATGAAACCGATCACATTATGATGCACATCCGCCACATAAGCTTCCCGGTCACCGGAGGCAAAAAAACTTTTAAAAATCCGGGCAAATTCCCGTTCACAACTCATTCCTTTTCCGACCAACTGTCGATACAACCGAAATACTGCATCATAATCCGATTCAGTCATAGGCCGGATTTGTAATCCTATAGGTAACAAACGCATTAATTTTCACCTCCTCAATACTTCATCATCCGGAGCTTTCATGACAGAGCCACGACTCTTCTATATATAATATCGGCAACATATTCTTTTTTTACACCGGAAAATCTAAATTCAACAATCTTGTAATATATTGTAAATATATTACAACGGAAATTGCAAAATGACAATGTAAAAACGCCCCGATTTCGGGGCGTTTACAAAACTTTCATCAAAACTTACGATTATCGATAACTCGCTTGGCCTTTCCGACACTCCGTTCAATGCTTCTCGGCTCAACCAGCTTCACTTTGACGGAGATATTAAGCAGCGAATCAATCTTATGTTTGATTTTCTCCGTCAAATCCTCCAGATCCCGCAAATTGCCGGTAAAAATCCGCTCCGGTACTTCCACTCGGACCTCCAACGTATCCAAATGGCCGATTCGGTCGACAATCAGCAAGTAATGAGGATCAACCTCTTCGATCTCCATTAATACGCTTTCGATCTGAGACGGGAAAACATTGACGCCACGGATGATCAACATATCATCAGAACGGCCCAGAGTTTTCTTCATCCGAACCGTTGTCCGGCCGCAAGCACACTTCTCGTAATGAAGCGATGTAATATCCTTGGTGCGGTACCGGATGATCGGTAAGGCTTCTTTGGTTAACGCCGTTATCACCAATTCGCCCTCTTCACCGGGGCCTTTCACCTCACCGGTTTTCGGGTCAATGATCTCCGGAATAAAGTGATCCTCCGCGATATGCAAACCGCAAAACTCGGTACATTCTCCGGATACCCCCGGACCGATCACTTCGCTCAATCCGTAATTGTCCGTAGCAACGATTCCCCACGCTTTTTCCAGCTCTTTTCGCATATTTTCGGACCAAGGCTCTGCTCCGAAAAGCCCGACCCGGAGTTTTAACTGATCGAGAACACCCATTTCCCGGGCAACTTCTGCCATATGTAGTGCATACGACGGCGTTGCAACCAGGGCCGTACTCCCAAAATCCCGCATAATCTTGATCTGACGTTCGGTATTACCGCTGGATATCGGAACCACCGTGGCTCCCACTCGCTCCATGCCATAATGAAGGCCGAAACCACCGGTAAATAATCCATATCCGAAGGAAATTTGAACAATATCATCACTGGTGACTCCGGCAGCACTGACAAAACGGGCCACCAAATTGGACCAGGTCACTAAATCATTTTTGGTATACCCCACCACCGTTGGAATTCCGGTGGTCCCGGAAGATGAATGGATCCGGACCACATCCTTCATCGGTACGGCAAACATGCCGAAGGGATAATTGTCGCGTAAATCATCTTTCACCGTAAACGGCAGTTTCGCCAAATCTTCCAAATGCTTGATATCCCCCGGCTTCACACCGGCTTCATCAAATTTGCGGCGGTAAAACGGCACCTGCCGGTAGACCCGCTCCACCACTGTCTGTAAACGTTCCAGTTGCAAACGGCGGATGGCATTC
>JAKOTQ010000102.1 GCA_029776205.1 Bacillota bacterium
GCGACACAAAATAAAGTAACCTATCAAATCATGCTGATGATGAAGGAAGTCCTGTTCTCCCATTTTAAAGTGAACACGGAGAATTTAAAGGACAAGTTCGAACAGGATCTTCATATTCAGATTTATGAGGCCATTAAGAACCGCGATCCGGAAACGGCCGAAAAAGTGATGACCAAACTGTTGGATACCAACATTCAACTATTGCAGCAACAATAAACAAGGAAAGTGGGTGTATGTCAATGAAGTATGTTATGGAACTGGACGGACTCAGATTTGTGGATCTCAGCAAGGATTTAATTCCCGGGGTGGAGACCCGGCGCTTGGAAGTCCGGCGCTATAAGTCCTATCCGATGGAGGATTACCACTCCGAGATCGACATCATGAGTCACCTGGGAACCCATATTGAAGCACCGTACCATCATGCCGACGAATTGAAAGATACCTTCGATATCCCGCTGAACCATTATATTTGCCGGTGTGTATTGCTTGATTTGGCCGATATTCAACCGAAGCAAGCTATTACAGCTGCTGATCTGGATCGGGCAGACCGGGGCCGGGTAAAGAAAGGCGATTTTGTGTTGTTAAAGAGCCCTTACTACTTTGAGCCCTTTACGGAGCTGGCCAACAGTGAACAAGACAAACGTCCGTATTTAAACGGAGAGACCGGTAAATGGCTGGCAGAAAAAGGAGTGTATGGAGTCGGATTTGACAATACCATCTCCATCGAATACGATAAGCAATCGGTGAAGGAATTCCATGATATCCTGATGCGGAAAGACGTGGTTTTCATAGAGGTCATGCACCATTTCGATTTGTTGAAAAAGGATGTCTTCTTGCTGATGTGCGTTCCGTTGCCGATCAAAGGGTTGGATTCCTGCCCGGTGCGGCCGATTGCCATTGAAGGGATCCCAGGAATTGAATAAAACGGGGATCTGAGATTGGAAGTTCAATAAAAAGGGCTATTGCAAGAACATTGCAATAGCCCTTTTGGTTTTTAGAGGGTCAGCTGCCAGATTATTGGCGGATTTGGGTTGTCCAGTTCCAACCGTTGTTATTATCCCAATGGTCAGCAGAATCTTTAAAACAATAATTTATTTCCCTGTGGCCATGAGCCGGGATGGTCAATGTAAATCCCCCGTCTTCACTGCGGTTCATCCGTTCGGTCCGAATCGTATGATAATCCCAGTTGTCAAAGGCATAATGAAGATAAACAGCATCAGCGCCACAGTTCTTTAATAAACCGTCATAATCAATACGTATCGATTCCTCAGAATGGTGTGGAGCGTCAAAGTCGCTACCGATTTCATAACGAAGATAAGAATACTGTTTCGGCATGAACTGGGACTTTAGGTAACCGCCAGTGTCATCGCTGTCGGGCTGTAGATTGGGTTCCGCATCTAAATAGCTGAATTCCTGATTGTAAGAATTAGCGTCAAAAATCCGCCGAAGAAAATCAAGAAGGCCCAAGATTTCACCTCCTTTGCAGGTGTTCTCGAGGTTAGTGTTTCCCGGTCAATACTCACTCAAACCTCGGGTTGATGGGGATCTAAACAGAAATTCCCTGGCTTATCTCTAAAAAATTTGAACGAAAGATCGGAGTTAAGAATTATTGTAAAAAAAGGAAAATATAAACAAATATTGAACAATTTCTGATGACTCCGGAATGGAGATTAATATGTTGGGGGAGGTTGATTAGATGTTACGAAAGAAGGTGTTTTTTTGGGTCTCGGTGTTCATGATTTTTGTGATGATGACGTGTGCTGTCTTTGCTGCAGCTCCTACATTTAAGATCGGTGTGGTCACTGGAACGGTTTCTCAGAATGAAGATGAATACCGGGGTGCAGAGGCAGCTATCAGGAAGTATCCTGGATTAATTAAGCATGTGACTTATCCGGATAATTTTATGCAAGAGCAGGAAACCACCATTGCTCAAATTACTGGATTGGCTGCGGATCGTAGTGTCAAAGCGATCGTGGTGAATCAGGCGATTCCCGGTACGGTGGCGGCCATCCGAAAAGTGAAAGAGACGCGGCCGGATATAATTTTTATTGCGGGTGAGCCCCATGAGGATCCGCCGATGCTCGAAAGATATGCTGATGCGGCATTAATTTCTAATAACCGGGCCCGGGGAAAATCCATCGTTCAGCTGGCTAAAAAGATGGGTGCTAAAAAATTCTTGCACTATTCATTCCCGCGGCATATGTCCTATCAACAATTAGCCGAACGCCGGGATATTATGCGTCAAGAATGTGCCAAACTCGGCCTTGAATTCATCTTTGTTACAGCGCCGGATCCGATGGGAGAAGGCGGTATTCCGGCAGCTCAGCAATTTATCCTGGAGGATGTACCTAGACAAGTGGCTAAACACGGCAAGGATATAGCGCTTTTCTCAACCAACTGTGCCATGCAGGAACCGTTAATTGCAGCTGCATTAAAAACCGGAGCGATCGTTCCTGAACAATGTTGTCCTAGTCCGACCCATGGTTATCCGGGTGCATTAGGGTTGGAAATTACCCAGGATATGAAAGGCAATTTCCCAAAGATCGCTCAAGAGATATCCAAGGAGATCGCCAAAAAGGGTGCAGCCGGCCGCTTTGCCACCTGGCCGGTAGCTACCGGTTATCTCAATACTACGGCAGGGGTAGAGTTGGCTAAACTGGCGGTTGAGAAAAAAATAAAACTGAGCGATATTAAAGCTGTTCAACAGACTGTGGAAAAGAATACCGGACATAAGATGCAGTTTGAACGTTTGAGCAATAAGGGTAATTATTACATGTATTTGGTTGACTCGATCGTTTTCTGAAGATAACCGCAAATGATGCCGGGTTTTACCCGGCATCATCTCTGTCGGTGAACCGGGGTATAAGCCGGGATGATTTTTGAAGGATGAGGGGCGATTGAGATGTCTGAATCGGCCGTTTTGGAGCTAATCGGAATTACCAAGGACTATTATGGCGTCACAGTTTTAAAGGGCATAGATCTGAAGGTAAAACCTAGAGAAATTCACGGGATCATCGGGGAAAACGGGGCCGGAAAGTCTACGTTGATGAACATTTTATTTGGAATGAGCGTTATCCATGAAACCGGCGGATTTCAGGGAGAAATTCGAATCGATGGAGAGCCGGTAGTGATCGATTCGCCGGCTCGAGCCATGGAATTAGGGATTGGAATGGTTCATCAAGAGTTCATGCTTTTACCAGGTTTTTCGATTGCCGAAAACATAAAGCTAAACCGGGAGATTACCTGTTCGAATGTGATTAGCCGGGTAATGGGGAAATCCATGGAAACATTGGACTTTAAAGCGATGCGGCAGGATGCCCGGTCGGCTTTGGATCATTTGTCGATCAACATCGACGAAACACTACCTGTCGCCGGATTGCCTGTTGGGTATATGCAGTTTGTGGAGATTGCCCGTGAGATTGATAAGAAAAATCTTCGGGTAATGGTCTTTGATGAACCGTCTGCAGTACTGACAGAATCTGAAGCCGGGTTACTGCTAGAAGCAATGCGCCGCCTTTCTGAAAAAGGGATTGCTATCTTATTCATTACCCATCGTTTGGATGAGGTGATGGCGGTTGCCCATAGTATCAGTATCTTACGGGATGGCCAATTGGTAGCCCGGATGGAGCGGGATCAAGCTCGGATTGACAAAATTGCCGAATGGATGGTCGGCCGTAAAGTGGAACGTTCGGTTTTGGCCAAACGTCCGGTGGCGGAAGACGAGGCTGAGGATGTCATCTTGGAGATTCATGATTTATCCGTGGAGATGCCGGGAGAAGTGGTACATCGGTTCGATTTGAAGCTGCGGCGCGGCGAAATTTTGGGTATCGGCGGATTGGCCGGCCACGGGAAAATCGGCGTTGCCAACGGCATTATGGGTCTTTATCCGGCGCGAGGTTCGGTATTTAAGGACGGGCTGCCTGTTTCGCTCAATAATCCCCGCCAGGCACTGTTGTCGGGGATGGCTATGGTATCGGAGGACCGGCGCCGAGTTGGTTTGTGGATGGATGAATCCATCGAGATGAATATCAGTTTTACAGCAATGCAGGTTCAGGGGAAATTTCTTTGGCCTGGTCCCCTGGAAAGGCTTCGTAGGGAAGATCGGACCGCAATGCGGGAGCATGCCTTAACCATGATTAAAGATTTGGATATCCGGTGTACGGGACCACAGCAAATCGTCCGCCATCTATCCGGCGGAAACCAGCAAAAGGTATGTTTGGCGCGGGCATTAACCATGAAACCGGATATTTTGTGGGCATCGGAACCGACCCGGGGTATTGACATCGGGGCCAAGCAATTGATTTTGGATTATTTGGTCCGGTGCAGCCGGGAAGGAGGAATGACCATCGTGATGACCTCCAGTGAATTAGGAGAACTGCGAAGAATCTGTGACCGGATCGTCATTATGTATGAGGGCCGTATTTCCGGTATTTTGCCTCCCGATGCATCGGATATGGAGTTTGGGATGATGATGGCTGGAAAGTATCAGTCGGGAAAGGGGGTAGGAATCGATGGAATGGCTTAAATCCCGGCCAATATTCTGGCAGAACGGTTTAATCGAAAGCATAGGCATTCCCAGGATAATTATTGCCGGGTTTCTGGTATTCCTTTTCGTATTAGCGGTCGTACTCAAGATGGATTTAACGTTTCTCATCAGTGACTCTTTGGTGCGAATCGGGATGAATGGGCTGCTGGTGCTGGCCATGGTTCCCACTATCACGTGCGGAGCCGGTTTAAACTTTGCATTGCCTGTGGGTATTCTCTGTGGTTTAGTCGGCGGCGTGGTCAGCATGAGTTTAAACCTGCGAGGATGGGTTGGTTTTGGGACTGCGGCGTTATTGGGTATAGTGTTAGCATGGATATTAGGCTACGTTTATGCTTTGTTGTTGGATAAAGTCCAGGGACAGGAGATGATGGTCGGAACCTATGTTGGGTTTTCGATGGTAGCAGGAATGTGCATTTTTTGGTTGGCGGCACCCATTAAAAATCCGGCCATGGTTTTCGCCATCGGAGGACAGGGCCTGCGGTATACTCTGACTTTGGAAAATTACTATTGCAAGCTGTTGAATCATTTTTTAGAGATAAAGCTTTGGGGGATTACGATTCCCACTGGATTACTGATGTTTTTCGGATTGGGTTGTGCCTTAATGCACTTTTTCTTAAAAACCCGGGTCGGGAGGGCAATGGCCGCTGCCGGCTCCAATCCGTTATTTGCGAAGTCTTCCGGGGTTAATTTGAATGCCATGCGTCACTTGGGAGTGGTCATTTCAACGGTTTTGGGGGCCATCGGGATTTTAGCTTATGCACAAAGTTATGGATTTTTGCAGCTTTATACTGCCCCTCTATATATGGCATTTCCGGCAGTGGCTTCAATCTTGATCGGAGGCGCTTCACTTCAGAAGGCTAGTATAAGCCAGGTGGTCATCGGCACGATCCTTTTTCAAACTTTGTTAACTATTGCTTTGCCGGTAACCCAGACGGTATTGAGCGGTGCGGATGTGAGTGAAATAGCCCGGATGATTATCAGTAACGGGATGATCTTATATGCTTTGACTCGCGGGGAAAGGAGGCGTTGAGATGAAGCGAGGCGGCGTTGAGGTTCGAAGCTTCGGATATTTCTTGCAGCTTAGGACCGGAGTGTTCTCCCGTAGTATGGTTCCGGCATTTTTTGCCGTATTGTGCATTATCGGCGTGGTTGTAGCCAAGCTGGACCTGAATTATCTGATCAATGAGATTTTTACCCGATTGGGCCGGAATACGTTTTTAGTTTTATCACTGCTTATCCCGGTTGTGGCCGGACTTGGCTTGAATTTCGGAATTGTAATTGGGGCGATGGCCGGTCAGATTGCGTTGGTTATCGTAACCCATTACCGGATCGAAGGATTGACGGGTTTGGCAGTGGCGATGCTTATCGCACTGCCGCTGGCTGTGTTATTCGGGTGGTTAACCGGGCTGGTTTTAAATAAAGCCAAAGGCCGGGAGATGGTGACCGGCATGATTTTAGGCTTTTTTGCCAATGGATTGTATCAGTTGATCTTTTTAGTTCTGGTGGGAACCGTTATTCCGATGAACAATCCAACCCTGCTACTTCCTTCCGGGATCGGTATCCGTAATACAGTGGACCTGATTGGAGTGGCCAACGCCTTGGATCGAGCATTGGATGGAATCTGGGATGGACTTATTATGTTCGATTTAGGACCGATTCCGGTAGGCCCGTGGCGAATTCCTTTGGGAACATGGTTGGTTACTGGGCTTCTCTGTGGAGGGATCTCATTCTTGATGAAGACGCGGTTAGGCCAGCAAATGCGGGCGGTAGGTGAGGATGGGCATATTGCGTCGGTGGCCGGTATTCCGGTGAATCGGATTCGGATCACAGCGATTGTCTATTCCACGGTGTTAGCAGCTTGGGGACAATTGATTTTCCTACAGAATATTGGAACGTTAAATACATATAACAGTCATGAACAAATTGGCATGTTTTCCATCGCAGCGCTATTGGTGGGAGGAGCATCAACCCGGAAGGCTGGTATCGGCAATGCCATCCTTGGGGTTTTCCTTTTTCATACCCTATTTGTGGTATCTCCTTTGGCAGGGCAGGCGGTATTTGGTATACCCCAGATCGGAGAATATTTCCGGGTGTTTTTAGCTTATGGGGTGATCGCGGTAGCCTTGGTTCTCCACGCATGGCAGAACCGGTTGCCTGCCAAAGGCTGAACATCCATAAAGCTATGGTTGAAGAGAGCGTCGTTCAAAGCGGCGTTCATGTTATTTTGATTAATTATGTAATATAGCAAGAAAATGGCTCCTCTATAATGACTATCTATTCTGACGAAAACGTGTTATGATTAGATTCATAATAGTTTCAATTGAAGATGAACGAGAGGTTATAATGATATGAAGAAAATTGCTTTGGTGACGGACAGTACAGCGGATTTGAACCACGAGTTTCAGCAAACATGTGATACTCATGTTATCCCGTTGAAACTTCGGTTTGAAGACGAAGAATTATTCGATAATCAGATATCCAGCGAAGAATTTTATGCCCGGTTGGCTGATTCGAAACATTTACCCAAAACATCACAGCCGTCACCGGAGGACTTTCGTCGGCTTTATATGCGGTTGCTCCAGGAGTATCAGGAAATTATCTCAATTCATATTTCGTCGGGATTGTCCGGAACATTGAATGCAGCCCGTATTGCAGCCGAAGAACTGAAAGGGAAGATTCACATTATTGATTCCAAGACCATCAGTTTGGGGATGGGTTTGATGGTTCAAGAAGCGGCAAAACTTATCCGGGAAGGGCTTGAAGCCACCCAGGTGGTGCAGGCTCTAACCAAAGCCCGGCAGAATATTGAAACGATGTTTACCGTAAATACCCTGGAATATCTCCAAAAAGGAGGCCGTATTGGCAAGGTGCAGGGTTTGATGGGCTCGATCCTCAATATTAAGCCTTTAATCCGGGTGGGCGATGATGGGGTTTATCACACTTACGATAAAGTGCGTAGCCAGGAGAAGGCTTTTAAAACCATGATCCAAGGGTTTAAGGAGTTGGCGAAGGGCAGAAAAGCGGTTAAAATGGCTATAGCCCATGGTGCGGCCCTCCAGGCGGCGTCCGGTCTTAAAGACGCTTTGGAAAATGCTTTCCAAATACCGGCATCTATCGTTACCCAGGTTGGGCCGGTGATCGGGGTGCATACGGGTCCGGGGACTCTGGGGGCTGCTCTTCAGTATGAGTAAAGGATGAGTTGGGTTTAGGTGTCTTAGATAATGAAATGATGAACGGATACAATGGAAAAAGGTCTGAGCCGGAGAGGATCAGACCTTTTTTATATTAGCGGGATAGATAATGTTCCATTACAGCCTGGGTAATCCCAATGTAATATTCGGATTCGCGGCGGATGTGATGAATGACAGTGGATGCTAAGGGATTGGTTTGAACGGTGCTGCTTTCATTGACCATTTGGCCGAGAAAAGCAACGAAATCCCGGCTTTGCTGAAGGCTGCAATGGAGTAGCTGTAAGATTTCGCCTTCAGCGGTTTTGCTGATTTCATGTCCGGAACGGTTGAGAAGCTCGATATATTGAACAACGGCTCCTTCGGTCTGGGAGAACACTTCTCCCCATCGAGCTAAAATTTGGGTAAAATGGGATTCCAGGTTGGGGACGATGGTTCGAATAACGTTCGTATGCTCTGCCTCCTGGCGTTTCCAAAACTCGGCTTCATCCAATGCCCGATGCAGGGTTTTTTCTGCATAATAAAAACGCATAGGGATTCCCCCTTCGCAGGTTTATGGTAATCCTTATGCGTTGTTTTTTATAGATATGAAAAAGAAGGTTTAAGTACCTAATTTTCGGTTGTGGCGGAGAAATTGGGTTCATTGATAACGGTTAACCGTTGGGCCGCATCAAAAATGATCACACCAATGTCGGGACGATTTTTTACATAGGTTTGAATCTGATGGAGGGGGAGAATGAAAAAAGCGGTGGATAACAGGTCTGCTTCCACAGTAGTCGGAGCAGTGACCGTCACCAGGATCTTATCCCGAGCCGGATAGCCGGTGGCCGGATCGATCAAATGGGAATAACGAATCCCCTCTTCCAGGAAGAAGTTTTGAGTGTCTGCTGAAGTACTTAAGGCCCGATTATTTGGAAGGGTTAAGGTACCCAATAATTGGTTTTCGTGGCGGGGATGGCCGATGCCTAAGATCCAGTGGCGCTTTGATTCTTTTTTGCCGATTATCCGAATACTGCTGGTACCGCCATTGATCAATGCTGAGTGAATTCCATCGGCTTGGAGGATCTGGTAAGCCCGGTCAATGGCATAACCTTTGGCAATACCTCCTAAATCCAGCTTCATTCCGGGTTGGGTTAGGTGAACCGTTTGCCGGGATGGATGGATGGTTACGTTTTTAAAATTCACTAAGGGCAGTAGGGAAGCAATTTGGCTTTTTTCCGGGCGATGGGGCAGACCGTTGCTGTTAAAGCCCCATAAGTCGATGAGAGGAGCAATGGTTGGATCAAAGGCGCCGGATAATGCTTGATAATGAGCACGGACCAATTGTAAGATTTCCAGGGTTTCCGAAGCAATCTTGACTGGGCTGATGCCGGCATTTTGATTGATTCGGCTGATGTCCGAATCGCCCCCGGGTTTGGTCAAGGATTCGATGCGTTCGATCTCGGCGACTGCCTTGTCAATGGTTTTTTCGGGGAACCGCCCGGTAGCAGTGATCTCAAAGAAGGTTCCCATAGCGAAAAAATTACGGGTAACGGTATGGTTTCGTGTAAACCACCATAGCGGGGCGAGGATGATGAGGACTATGCCGATGAAGGCGGCCGCTTTAAAAAAGTGTTTAGTCACGGCGGTTGCTCCTGTTCCATCGTTTTCTTTGATTAATTTATCGAAATCGGTTTTTAAAAGCAAGCCAATATGTTAATAAATTTGTCACAATGATATTTTAATATATTATTTAAATTTGACGATAACAATGATATACATTCTACAAAAATAAACATTCTACAAGAAGAAGGGGTCAAAATGAGTGGTTGGCAACAGAGTGTAAGTCGGACCCAAAAAGTCCGTAACCGGTGGCGTCAGTTTGATGCTTTGCGGTTGGGTATGGATTGGACAGAGGAGGACTTGGCTAAATATCAGATATTTATCGATGATGTTTATGGCGACAGTCATCCGGGCAGTGTTCATCTGGGAGAGCTAAGCGAATCAGCTTCCATGGGTGTTATGGAGGCTGGCGGTAAAGCAGCTCATTTTCATGTAACCGATCTTTGTGACGGTTGGGCCCAGGGACATTCGGGTATGAATTATATTTTAGCTTCCCGGGATGTTATTGCCGATATGGTGGAATTGCATGGTTCGGTAATTCCCTGGGACGGAGCGATCATGGTATCCAGCTGTGATAAGTCGATTCCAGCCCATTTGATGGCGATGGCCCGGTTAAATATTCCGGCAATTCATATTCCCGGAGGCACCATGGGTTCCGGTCCGGAATTGACCACCATTGCGGTTGGCGGAGATATTTCCCTTCGGGAACATCAGCAAAATATTACTGAGAGTGAAATTCGGGAGTTTTGCCTTACTTCCGCTCCGACCTGTGGAGCTTGTCCGTTTATGGGAACGGCCGGTACGATGCAATGTATGTCTGAAGCACTGGGACTGGCTTTACCCGGGGCTGCACTGGTTCCTGCTTTTTATCAGGAATTACAACGTAAAGCCCGGCAGGCTGGGAAAGCTATTATCAATTTGATCAAACAGCGAATCAAGGTGAGCGATATTTTAACACCGGCGGCGTTCAGTAATGCCATTAAAGTTCATGCTGCTATCGGCGGTTCCACTAATGCGTTGTTACATTTGCCGGCTATTGCTCACGAGGCGGGGATTTATTTACCTTTAGAATTATTTGATGAAGCCAATCGGGAGATACCGTATCTCACCAATTTGCAGCCCAGCGGCGAATTCCCAACCCAATTTTTCTGGTATGCCGGTGGGATTCCCATGATTCAGTGGTTAATCCGGGATCATCTGGATTTGTCAGTGATGACGGTGACCGGAAAGACTTTGGGAGAAAACCTGGAAGAACTTCAAAGGGACGGATATTTCCAACGGGTCCAGTCGTATCTGGCCAATCACCGGATCTCTGTGTCAGATATTATCCGGGATCCGAAGACAAATACGAAAAAAGGTTCCGTGGCTGTGCTCCGGGGAAGCCTGGCTCCGGAGGGAGCGGTTATCAAGTATGCGGCAGCAGGCGCCAAAGCCAGCGAGCTGGCTAAAAAGGGACCTGTCAAGGTTTTCGAGTCAGAGGACTTGGCGTATCAGGCGCTGGTTGAGAAAAAAATTGAACCTGATGATATTATCGTAATTCGAAATGAGGGGCCACGGGGTTCGGGTATGCCGGAAATGTTTATGACTACTGAAGCATTGGCTTCCGTTCCGGAACTTTCGTCTTCGGTAACTCTGATCACTGATGGCCGGTATTCCGGTGCCACCCGTGGCTTATGTATTGGCCATGTTGCTCCGGAAGCGGCATTGGGCGGGCCTATCGGCCTGATTGAAACCGGGGATCTGGTGCTCGTGGATCTTCCCAACCGGCGGTTGGATGTTATCGGATTTAAGGGGCAGGAGATGCCGGCTGAAGAGGTTGCCCGGATCCTCTCGGAACGTCAAAAGAAATGGGAACCGCCTGCAACCGGCAAAAAGCACGGTGTGCTTCGTCGCTACCTGAAACATGCTGCTCCGGTTTCCGAAGGAGCGTATATGGAATCATAATTATATTTAATTGATAGTATGATGTTTTATGGATTGAAAAACTGGCGGGAGTTCTCCCGCTTGTTTTTTCCATAAAAAGGTTAGGAACGCATCAATTGGGTATAATAAAGCGTAAATCAAATGCTTGGGGTGGTACAATGAAATACCATCAAATAGCCGGAGTTGCAGGTTTTATGTCCATCTTTTTCTTCCTGCCGTCCCTGGCGGTTAAATTGTGGAACTGGTTGATTTATGCGCCATGGTATCGGAAGGGTTGGCTGGTTTATCTATTCATCGGACTGTTGCTCATCGCTTGGGTCCGCCGTAGGGTAGGAAACTGGAAGATGCAGTCTCAACCGGTTGAACGGCCGGATCATCCTTTGTACATTGCAAAGCAACGGTTGGCTGCCGGTGAATTGACCGTGGAAGAGTTTCGCCGGATTAAACAGGAGTTATTGGAATAGGTTTTGCGGGGTAAAATATTTTGTTAAGTTCCTGTCATTGTGGAGGAAAGATCGGTTGTAATCGAGAATAGCATGATGTAAGAATAATGCTTAGTGAATATCGGATAGACTGGGGGGAACTTAGGTGGCCAAGATACGGGTGGGATTGATTTACGGGGGTCGTTCTGGAGAACATGAGGTTTCGGTGCTGTCGGCCAATTCGGTGATGGCAGCCATCGATAAGGATAAATATGAGGTTATTCCCATCGGGATCACGAAGGAAGGCCGTTGGTTGCCGGGGCAGGGCCCTGAGGCCTTGGTTGCCAGCGGTGATTTGCAGGTCCGCCGGTTATCTGACGGCACAGAATCGTTGGCAGCATTAAGCGGAGACAAAGCATCGTCGTTGGTATTCTTGGAAAATACTCAGGGACACATTTTAGCGGGACTTCGGGAAAAGGTGGATGTTCTTTTTCCGGTGTTGCATGGGCCGTTTGGTGAAGACGGTACCGTTCAGGGGCTGCTAGAACTGGCGGATATCCCCTATGTGGGAGCCGGGGTTTTAGGTTCAGCAGTAGGAATGGATAAAGCCATCATGAAAGCTGTCTTTCAGCAGCAGGGCTTGCCAGTTGGTAAATATCTGGTGTATCTCCGAAAAGAGTTGGAGAACTTTGACCGAGTGGCAGCTGAGATCGAAGAGAACCTGCAATTTCCTTGTTTTGTGAAGCCGGCTAATTTAGGCTCCAGTGTGGGGATTTCGAAGGCGCATGATCGGGAGGAACTGCGTAAAGCTTTGCATCTTGCCGCTGAATACGATCGAAAGATTGTTGTCGAGGCGATGCTGCACGGCCGGGAGATTGAATGCGGTGTCCTCGGTAACGATGAGCCGATGGCTTCGGTTTTGGGAGAGATCGTCCCTTGTGCGGAGTTTTATGATTATGAAGCCAAGTATGTTTTGGGTGACTCGAAGTTAATTATCCCGGCAACGTTGCCCGAAGATATTGTGGTTAAAGTTCAGGATTTGGCTGTAAAGGCCTTTAAAGCCGTGGACTGTGCTGGGCTTGCCCGGGTCGATTTCTTTGTCGATGTGGATAATCAACAAATTTATCTGAATGAGATTAATACGATTCCCGGATTTACCCGGATCAGTATGTATCCGAAGCTGTGGGAAGCTACGGGCGTTCCCTATGAGACATTGATCGATCGGTTGATTCAGTTGGCATTTGAACGGTATGACGATAAAAAGAGAAATCGAGTAGGATAAGGAGCCGAAAGGCTTCTTTTTTTGGAATATCTGCAAGGTCGGCAGAGAAGGTCAAACTCACCGTTAAGCTCGGAATTATTGGGGTATGATAAGGTTTGAGAGGTGATTGAGGATGTGGAGGGCATTTGCCGATTATCATACCCATACGAAATATTCCCGGGTTGGCGGAACCATTAAAGAGAACGCGCTGAAAGCTAAAGAGGCCGGTTTGGAGGAAGTGGGGATCGCAGACCATGGCCCGGCCAATTGGGGGCATTGGGGTTGTACCAGTCTGGAGGATTTTGATCAGATTATCGCTGAGACCCGGTTGGTCGAAGCGGAGCTGGATGGGATTAAGGTGTTGGCGGGGGTTGAGGCTAATATTGTCGGATATGACGGATCGCTGGACATTCCAGGGGAGATCCAGCGGAAGCTGGATAAAGTTCTGGCAGGTTTTCATGTAACGGTAAAACCCCGCTCCCTTGAAGAAGGCGTTCGGTTTATGACCGGGCGGCTGCTGGCTCCGGTAAGTGACCGGATTTACCGGAAGGTCCGCAATGAAAATACCAAAGCCATCGTTGAAGCTGTTTATAACAATAAAATCGATGTTATTACCCATCCGGGCCTCAAAATCAGTATCGACACCTATGAATTGGCCAAAGCCTGTGTAAAACGGGGAACAGCACTAGAAATCAACAGTAAACATGGAATCGAGTCGGTGGAATTCGTTAAGGCTGCGGCCCGGGAGGGAGCTTGCTTTGTAATTGGTAGTGATGCCCATTCGCCGGACCGGGTTGGCGATTTGGAACCCGGCCTTCGTGCAGCTAAGCTGGCTGGATTGACAGTTGATCAACTTCTAAATGTGAGGGAAGAATAAAAACGTCGGGTTTGGGTTTCCTGGGATTAGGGTACAGCCATAGTACGCAGTATAAATTTGAGTTTCGTTTTCTAAGCTTTCCCTTTACTCTTTACCCTTTTCATTTATTAACTGTTCACTGGCCCAACTGTCAACCATTTCAACTCCTGTCTCCTCACGTCTGGATCCTGTTTGATAATTACTAGAACTCTGTGCACTGTGCACCATGCACCAAGTACCATAACATTCCCGCCATCCTTTTATGGTAATTGTTGTCCGTGGCAGGAGAACGGGTATTAAAAGCGAATGCTTAAAAATACCGTAAAATGAGGTGTACTGCCATGACAGAAATGATTCGGTTTGTGATCATAACCGGTTTGTCGGGAGCCGGTAAATCGGAGACAATGAAGTGTTTCGAGGATCTTGGCTATTTTTGCGTCGATAATCTTCCGCCGGTGCTTATCCCGAAGTTTGCTGAGCTTTGTGCACAATCGGACGGCCGTATCAATAAAATAGCATTGGTTGTTGATATCCGGGGCGGGGGATTTTTTGATGATATATTTGAAGCTTTGGAAAGCCTTGAACACAACGGCTTCAGCTATGAGATTCTTTTTCTGGAAGCCCGTGAAGAGATTTTGGTCCGTCGTTTTAAAGAGAGCCGCCGGCGTCACCCATTATCGACAACCGGTGGAATTTCGGAAGGAATCCGGGCTGAGATGGAACGGTTGGGGGAAATCCGCGGTAAGGCGAGTATGATTATTGATACCTCTGAACTTACCGCCCGGGCGCTTCGGGAAGTCATCGTCAAACATTATGATCAATTAACTCCCGAGTCTAAGATGTTGATTACTGTGGTTTCTTTTGGATTTAAGAATGGAATTCCGCTGGATGCCGACTTAGTTTTTGATGTTCGGTTTTTGCCTAATCCCCATTATGTGGATTCGTTACGGCATTTGAACGGCAACCGGATTGAAGTCTCCGACTACGTGCTGAAATGGCCGGTGGCGACCCGGTTTTTGACCAAGTTATATGACTTTATGGATTTTCTAGTGCCGCAATATGTCAATGAAGGCAAGTCCAATTTGATTATCGGGATTGGATGTACTGGGGGGCAGCACCGGTCGGTAACCATTGCCAATCAGTTGGGAGAGTTTTTGCGGGCCAAAGGTTACAGGATCGTGGTGGATCACCGGGATGTTCGAACGGTGTAATTTGGGTACAGTATCAGGAGAGGGGACCGATGATTGATGGGCAATGTTAAGTCCCGACCGCATTTGGTCATTATAGGCTGGTTTGTGTGGGCGTTTATTTGCCTGATCATCATGGCTTCCGGTGTGGCCTGGCTAGCCGGTTGGATCCGGGTAAATGTGTCGCTGCCTCTGCGTTATGCCTGCGGATTGCTACAAATTATCCTCGGAGTGCTGGCCGCCTATTACGGTGCATTGAAATTTTTTTGGTATGTTGTGAAATGGTTGTCGCGGGGTAAGACCAAAAATGGCAATTCAACAGGTAGAGGGCCTAAAATCGTGGTGATTGGCGGTGGAACCGGCCTGGGAACCATTTTACGCGGCCTAAAGGAGGTTTCCTCCAATATTACGGCCATCGTGACTGTGGCTGATGATGGAGGGAGTTCAGGACGATTGCGTCGTGAATTCGGTATTTTGCCGCCCGGAGATATCCGCAACTGTCTGGTGGCCATGGCCGATTTGGAACCATTGATGGAGAAATTGATGCAATATCGTTTTGACGGGGATTCGGTTTTTGCCAGCCATAATTTCGGTAATTTATTTTTAACAGCCCTCATCAATGTAACCGGAGATTTTGAGAAGGCCATTAAGGAATCGAGTAAAGTTTTAGCAGTTCGGGGCAGAGTTTTACCTGCTACCTTAGAACACGTGACGTTAAATGCCGAGTTTGCTGACGGAACTGTCATTCGCGGCGAGTCGGCCATTCCATTGGCAGGAAGGCCAATTACCCGAGTTTTTTTAGAACCTAAAAACATTAAACCGGTGGCGGAATCAATTATTGCCATCAAAGAAGCTGATGTGATCTTATTGGGACCCGGCAGTTTGTATACCAGTGTGATTCCCAATCTTTTGGTGGCTGATATCGCGGATGCCATTCGGTCGTCGAATGCGGCGAAAGTCTATGTATGCAATGCGATGACGCAGCCTGGCGAGACGGAGGGTTATAGTGCCAGTCAGCATATTCAGGCGATTATCAATCATGCCGGGACCGGTTTGATCGATTATGCCGTTGTGAACACCGGAGATATTCCTGCCCGAATCTTGGGACGTTATGCTGAAGAAGGCTCGCAACCGGTGGAGGCGGATCTTGAACGTATCAAGGCCTTGGGGATTAATCCGATTGCCATGGATATAATCAAAAAAACCAGCGTGATCCGTCATGATGCCCTTAAGCTGGCTGAATTAATATTGGAGCTGGCACGGCGCAGGAAAATTGAAAATGTATTCGGTAAAGGAATCATGGGTCAACTTTACCGGCTTTTTAAAGGGTTTTGATTCATTTTTCTTTCGTACTATTGAGATTAGGATGACAGGGATTAAATCCCTCCCTCGGGGAGGGTTTTTTCTTTATACTTTACTCTAATCTAAATTAAATTTTATCCGATAATTATAAAGAAAATCTAATTAAATGCAAAAGGAGGTGAACCCATGATCCGAGGAATCTATACGGCAGCTACTGGCATGGTTGCTGAGATTCATCGCCAGGATGTGATCGCTAATAACCTGGCTAATGTGGATACGGTTGGGTTTAAAGCGGATCATACAGTGTCCGTGCCTTTTCATGAAATGTTGTTAAATGCTTACAATCGGCAGGGAGTTCGTCCTATCGGCGGATTGGGTTTAGGAGTTGCGGCAACTTCCGAGTATATCGATGCCAGCGAAGGATCTATGGTGGAGACCGGAAACATGTCTGACCTGATGATTGGCGGGCAAGGATATTTCGTTGTAGAGACGAACGCCGGTGAACGGTATACCCGGGCGGGAAATTTTAAAGTGGACGCTGCTGGTTATCTCACCACCAAAAACGGCTGGCGGGTGCTGGGCGAGAACGGGCCGATTCAAGTGACCGGTAGTTTTGAGGTCAATCAAGACGGAGAAGTTTTCAGCGACGGTGTCATGATTGATCGGTTGCGGATTGTCAATCTGGAGGGAGCCCGGAAAGAAGGCGAGTCATTGTTTACGGCAAACGGGGTTACTCCGGCGACTGGTATTCAAGTTTTTCAAGGAACTCTGGAACGTTCTAATGTTAATGCCATTCGGCAAATGATCGAAATGATCAATGTTACCCGGAGTTATGAAACCAACCAGAGGGCTTTAATTGCACATGATGAAACGTTGGGGAAAGCAGTCAACGATATAGCCCGTTAACAATTACATAGGGACAGGCAGTGAAGTTAAAACCGGACCGCTTTGCGGAGGTTTTCGAAAGATCGATTGACGGAGATCTTTCAGAAATGACTGGAATATAGTGCGGAAAGGGGCGGAGCCCTTGTCCGAATTCGTTTGGTTTTGCCGGATATTGAAACTGCCTGGAGTTTATGGGCAGTTTTCTTTATTAAAACATTACGGAGGGTTAAAATGATCAGAGCGTTATGGACAGCTGGCACAGGAATGAATGCACAGCAATTGAATATTGATACCATCGCCAATAATTTATCCAACGTGAATACCACGGGATTCAAAAAGATGCGGATGGAATTTCAAGATTTGCTTTATCAGACCATTCGTTCGGCAGGAAGTCCGTCATATCAGGGTGGAGTACTGCCTACCGGGTTGCAGGTCGGTTACGGCGTTCGTCCCGGTGCGTCCACCAAGATTTTTACTCAGGGAGACTTTTTACAAACAGATAACAGTTTGGACGTAGTCATTGAGGGAGACGGCTTCTTCCAGGTGCAGATGCCGGATGGGACCATTGCTTACACCCGTAACGGAGCATTTAAAGTCGATGCCGAAGGACGGCTGGTGACTTCCGAAGGGTATTTGTTGCAACCGGAGATTACGATTCCGTCTGGAACTACTGATATCAATATCGGTAGCGACGGGACTATTTCAGTTGTTGTGGCCGGGGAAACCGAAGCCCAACAGGTCGGTAACTTGGAGTTGGCTGTCTTTGTCAATCCAAGTGGTTTAAATAACCTTGGGAAAGGCTTATATCAAATTACGGATGCTTCCGGAGAACCTGTGACAACAACGCCGGGAACTGAGGGAGCGGGAACGGTTATTCAAGGATATTTGGAAATGTCCAATGTGAAAGTTGTCGAAGAAATGGTGAATATGATCGTGGCCCAACGCGCTTATGAGGTCAATTCCAAAGCGATTCAGGCTGCGGATGAAATGTTGCAAACTGCTAATAACCTGAGGAGATAGTGACGGATGAAAGCGGGTGTAATCCGGTTATTGGTGAATAATTGGGTGAATCCGCTTTTGTGGATGGTCGTCCTGCTTATCGTAGCAGGCAGTCCGGTTCAAGCGGAGGCACCGTTTATGGTGGAGATCCCGGATGAGGTCGTTGTTTCCGGTTCCCGGTTCGGACTGAGCGATTTAGGAAAGATCACCGGAGGCACGGAGGCAGATCGTAAATTACTGGAATCCATCTCTTTTGGCACGCCTCCGGCTCCGGGTCAGACTAGGGTGTTTGAGCGGAAGTATTTGCAGTTGATTGTGAGTGGGTACCGTTTTCAGCAAATTCCCGAGCTGAAAATGGGAGAGCGGGTTACTGTTCGCACAGCGGCCGTCCGTATTTCTGGACCCCAGCTGCAGGCGGCGATTGACCGATTGATCGCCAAAGGAAAACCCGGTATTGTCGAACGCTGGGTTGAGCTGCGGAATGTGCCGTCGAACATCTGGCTTGCTCCGGGAAATTGGGATGTTCAAGCAGCCCCGGTGGGAGATCTCCCATTGGTAGGCAGTGCTGTTTTTAAAGTAATTATTACGAATGGGTCGGAGACGAAGACGCTTCATATCAGTGGGCGAATTCGCGCAAAAGCTTTGGTATACCGTTCGAAACGCTTATTGCCTCGCCATACTCTTTTGAATGAGGATGAATTTGAACAAATAACCATGGAGCTTCGCACCGGCAAGGAATTTATCGGTGAATTGCCGAATTATTATCGAAATCTGACGGTGATCCGGGAAGGAGATATTCTTTTAGGGCACCAGATCGAGGAAGCGCCGTTGGTAATGAAGGATCAACCGGTGATCATGGTTGTACGGCATGAAAATTTCGAAATACGGATCATGGGAACGGCATGTGCAGACGGTTGGATGGGGGATGCGATCAAGATTATTAATACATCCAGTAAAAAGATAGTTACCGGACGGGTTATCGATAAAGATACCGTGGAGGTGATTGTTCAATGAAAAAAATTATTAAACTTTCTGTAATCATTGGGTTGGTTTTATCTTTACTTTTGATAAGCGGAGCTGCTTTCGGTGATTCATTATGGACCGAAAACAGCAATTCATTATATAAGAGTCAACCCCGGTCTTTTAAAGTGGGGGACCTGATCACTATTATCATCGTCGAACAGGCAACGGCCAGTCAGAAAGCATCATCTTCCAATGGAAAGGATGGCTCACTGTCGGCAGGCCCGGGAACCGGGGTGCTGAAGGATGTCATACCCGAATTGAAGGGTGACTGGAAATCGAAGTATGAAGGGACGGGTAGTACTACACGGGGTGGAAGTCTCACGGCCAAGCTTACGGTGACCATCAGTGAAATCACTCCGGAAGGGCTTTTGCTTGTTGAAGGAAAGCAAACCATTAAAGTCAATAATGAAAATCAGGTGCTGACAGTTAAGGGTAAAATTCGGCCGGAAGATGTTTCTCAGTCCAATACGGTATATTCCACCTATGTTGCGGACGCAGTTATTGAATATCAAGGCAAGGGAACTCTCGGGGATACCCAGAGACCGGGAATCCTGACCCGTATCTTTAACTGGATCTTCTAAGAAAGGGGAAGGAATGATGAAACGTTGTCTGATCTTGAGTCTGGTTATCGCTTTATTGGTGGGATTGACCGGAGTCGAGGGTCTGGCGGAATCACCGCTGACGCGCGTTAAAGATATTGCCCGGCTTCAAGGAGTCCGCAACAACCAACTGAACGGTATGGGTTTGGTTGTGGGTTTAAACGGAACCGGGGATTCATCGAAGGCCAATATTCAATTGGTGGCAAATGCTTTAGCCAAATGGGGTATTGAAGTCAATCAATACGACCTTAAAGTGAAAAATGTAGCGGCGGTTATTTTAACGGCCACTTTACCTCCATATAAACATCGAGGAGATGCTATTGATGTTCAGGTTTCCTCGCTGGGGGATGCCAAAAGCCTTCAAGGTGGGATCCTTTTGCAAACGCCGCTTTCCGGAGCTGACGGTAGAGTATATGCTGTGGCCCAAGGTCCGGTTTACATCGGTGGATATACTGCCGGAGGTAGGGGTTCATCCGTTCAGAAAAATGTGACCACGGTAGGGATTATACCTTCCGGCGCGATTGTTGAGCGGGAAGTGCCGATGCAATTTGAAACTGACGGTAAATTGCGCTGGGTACTGAATAATCCGGACTTTACCACCGCTTCTAGGTTGGCACGAACCATTAATGAAAATATTGCAGAGGGCGCAGCCCGAGCGGTTGATATGGCTATGGTTGAAGTTTTGATTCCCCAGCAATTGAGCCATGATCCCATTGCTTTAATTGCAGAAATTGAAGCATTACCGGTGACGCCCGATGGTGTGGCGAAAGTAGTGGTTAATGAACGCAATGGGACCGTAGTGATTGGGGAACGGGTCCGTATCGCTCCGGTGGCTGTCACTCATCGTAATATCACCGTGAAAGTCAATACGTCATCTCAGGTGTCTCAGCCTGCTCCTCTTTCCGGTGGCGAGACGGCTACTGTCAACGATACCAGGGTGGATGTGAAGGAAGAAGCCGGCCAGCTGGTGGAACTTCCTGCAGGAACCACCATCGGATCCATTGTTAAGGCTCTTAACGCCGTAGGGTCCACGCCGCAGGATATTATCGCGATATTGGTCGCCATCAAAGAAGCCGGCGCACTGTATGGAGTATTGGAGTTTATTTAAATAAAAAATGGCTAATGGGTTCTGGGTACTGGAAGACTGGGATATAGGAGACGGGAGAGATTAAACGAGTTGACAATTGGGACAGTGGACAGTTAAGTGTAAAAGCGAAGATTAAAGCTGGAACTATAACTATATATGAACTGTGGAACGGTGTACGGTGAACTTTAGTTGGTGGAGGTCTTGAATGGCTGATCGCATTTACAATCCGGTAGGGATAAATTATAATATTCCAAAGAACGTAAAAACTTCAGAGCAAAAGCAGTTGTATCAAGCGTGTGTGGAGTTTGAGGCGTTGCTCACTAAGCAGATATTGGCTACCATGCAAAGTTCCAACGATATCTTTGGGAAAGGTTTTGGCGGAGATTATTTTAAAAGTATGTTCCAAGATGAGCTTGCAAAACAGATCGCAGGTAATGGACTAGGTTTGGCTAAAGTTCTTTATGAACAGATAGTTAAAGCAGAACTTGCGAAAGCAAGCCCCGGCCAATTTTCCAGGAATGGCAGGGAAACGGAGATTGTTGGCGAATAAATAAATGTTTTCCATTTGATAAGAGATTTCCATCGGGCCCATGAATGCAGCAAAAAGAGATAATGCAAAATGGGGGTGTTTTCCGGGAAATCTTTTGATGTTGATATGTAAATTTAAAAGGGGGAAATACATTTGAAGTTAGTGGGGAAGAAAGAGAAACAAAAAATCTCCGAAAAGAAAAGTTTACCCTGGAATATGATTATTGGGACCATCGTCGGATTGGGTATCGGAGTGGGCTTGAGTTTCATTACAGACTGTTACAACGGTAACTGGATTGGATATAGCTCAGCGGTTGTCTTCATTTTATTCGGAGCATGGTTAGGTTATTGGGTCGGGAAGAACAACGGATTAAAGCTGCTCTTTCATGATGATGTGTATTACCGGGTTGGAGGTTATGTTGCATTTGGTCTCATTTTATTCCTTTGTACTTGGGCCCTCTTCTTTTTCGTGGTGAAGAAGTCCGATTTGATGTATGATTCCTTTGTTGTCCAGAAATTGTTCAAGCAAGAGATTAACAACGGGATAGGAACTTGGGGCACAAAAGTTTTCGGTGAAACCTGGAAGATCGCCGGAAAAGAATATAAAGTAGCAGAGGCTGTTGGTATTTGGGGCAATGTATTCTGGTTTACGCTGAAATACTTCCTGAACCATATGGTTTTTGTGATTCCCTTTATTTTCCTGATGAACTATATAAAAATCGGTAAATGGAATCTGAGTGTGATTTATTTTGCCTTGTATACCATCATGTGGGGCGCTGTTGTCGGAACGAACTCTCTGACATTCCCGGTTGGGGAAAATCCCATGGCTGGTCCTTTGGTGGTCTTTGCCCGCTATGGACTGTGGGTTTGGTTCTCATACTTGCTGTTAATGACCTCAACCAGTCAGATGGCCTGTTTGGTAGCACCGAAATGGACCGAATGGGAATGGAAGAAAGAAGGCAAGTTCTGGCCTATCTCCTTCACTCCCGATCAAAAAGAAGTATTCATTTATGGGTTGCTCTTCTTGCTGGCCTCCAGCTTCGCTGAAGCCCGGATCTTTGTTTATTACAACTTCTAATTAGAATCTGTGTGGCGTTAAAACCCAGAGTAATCTGGGTTTTTTCTGTGTCTAGAGGGAAAAATAAAACGTAGCTTTTAGAAAGAAGGGTTTTATATGTCAGAACATTATTATACAGCCCAGCCCCTGTCCAAACATAAACCTGGACAATTCAAAATTACATTGCGTGGCGTGGAACTTGAATTTCACACGGATGCCGGCGTATTTTCCAAAAGCCGAATTGATACAGGGACTAAATTGCTCATCGATGGTTTGCGATTGACTCCGGAGATTCAAACAGTACTAGATCTGGGGTGTGGTTATGGCCCCATCGGCTTGACCGTTGCCAGTTTGCTGCCTAAAGCTACGGTATATATGGGCGATATTAATGAACGTGCGGTAGAATTAGCCCGGATGAATGCCCGTTTAAACGGTTTGACTAATGTGGAAATTCGTGCCGGGGAAGGTTTTACCCCCTTTGCCGGGTTGACCTTTGACTTGATTGTGACCAATCCGCCGATTCGTGCCGGGAAACAGGTGATCTATGGGATGGTGGATGCCGCACCGACCTTTCTCAATGATAACGGCTGGTTTGTGGCGGTTGTTGCCACCAAACAGGGAGCTAAAAGCTTTGAGCGGAAGTTGGAAGAAGTCTTTGGCAATGTGGATGAATGGGAGAAAGGCAGCGGTTTTCGAGTGATTGCGGCCCAGAAAAGGAATTCTTTGAAGGTTTAGAAACGGGAAAATTCGAGAAACTAGTCTTTAAATGAAGAGACTGGTGGAAGGATTGTGGTTTCGATGATGAGGTCAATCACTCAATTGGAACATATAAAAAATGAGCTCTCCGAGAGGGAACATAGCCTATTTAACCGGTATTACCGGGTGGATAAGGCGACGGGACGGTTACAAGTACCGGAAGGGATGCGTTCCTGGATTGCGAATAATTTTGGGGCTCTCGAGGCGGTGGTAGAACAGCAGATTGTGAAAGTGACCAATCTGTTGACCATGGAAGGGGCCCTATTTAATGGTCTTCGGGCCAGTCGTCCGATGACCGTGGCTGACGGGGAATCCATGGAGACCATCATCGAGAAAAGCAGCGGTGATTCATTTTGCCGTCCGGAGACGGATACTCCGGAGGATATCTTTGGACGAATTCGGGGAAAGTATTGCACCACTGCCAGCAATATAGCAAAATATGACGGCTATCACGGGATCGTGATCTTTGATGAGCATCATCCGTTGCGGTTTGATGCTGCCCAAATTGCCGACTATTTTAAGACAGCGTGGGAGTGGGGAAAAACGGCTCATCAGGAAGATCCGGAGAGCCGTTATTTCTTTTTGATGTGGAATTGCTTGTGGAAGAGTGGTGCTTCTATTATCCACGGCCATGCTCAGATGACGTTGAGTCGGGGGATGCATTACGCCAAGGTGGAGGCGCTGCGCCGGGTGTGGGAGCAGTATAAGCGGGAGCATGATGGGGCGTGTTATTTTAAGGATTTGTATGAGGTGCACCGGAGTCTAGGGCTGGCCTGGGAGCGGGAGGGTGTCAAAGGTGTGGCCCATTTGACGCCGGTGAAGGAGAAGGAGGTATTGTTGGTGGCGGCAGAGTGGGGAGAGCCGCTTTACCGGGAGGTGTACCGGGTATTGGATGGGTACCGCCGGATGGGGGTGCGTAGTTTCAATCTGGCGGTGTATGTGCCGCCGTTGGAGGAAGTGGAGGAGGATTGGGAGGGGTTCCCGGTCGTGGTACGGTTAGTGGATCGGGGGGATTTGGAGAGCCGGACGTCGGATGTGGGGGCGATGGAGCTTTATGCAGCCAGTGTGATCTCCAGTGATCCGTTTCGAGTGGTGGAGGCTTTGAAGTGAGGGGATTTGTTTTTGCCAAAATGAGGGAATGCGGCGTGATCTGCGGCGCATAGCTGTGTCGCTCGTCATTCCGGTCCTCAGCGTACATTAGTACGCCTGCGGTCCTCGTTTCTGTCGCTTCTTGCTCTGCTTGCATCTGACGCCCCAAGCGGTTTCAGGGAGTAAGCTCCCTCATTTTGGCAAGGTCCACCCGGCGCGTCCGGGCGGGGCGCCGGATGCATAAGCTGACCTGGGTCTAAAGACTGGGGAGATGGGATTTGCTTACTGCGAGTAAACTCATGGAGTGGCTCTCCCATTTTGGTAAAGGCCGTTTGGAGCAGGGCGCCGGTAGGCAGGGAGATTTAGTCGCAAAGGCTCAGGTTTTTTGCTTAAGATGGAGACTGGTGTGTCAGGGTGGTCTTTGGATGCATAGGTTAACAGGGGTGTAATGATGGTATATTCTTTGGTATAATGAATTCGGGTGAAAGGTAATGCGTGATTTAAGTAATTATCAAACGCATATTGAAGCGCTGGCCAGATATTTTGAATCTGAGCCGGATGTATTAACGGTGTTTGTTTTTGGCTCTTTCGGGACAGAATTACAGACGCCGTTGAGTGATGTAGATATAGCGATTTTGTTCCGCCGGAAGCTTCCGTTGTTGGAAGAGTTGAAATATGCAGCGGAAATTTCGTCATTGTTAAAAACGGAAAAAATCGATGTGATCAATTTAAATACTGCGCCGGTACGGATTCAACATCGAGTGTTACGCCAGGGCCAAAAAATCTATGAACGGGATCTTGAAAAAACCCAGGACTTTGTGGAGCGGGTTTTGGAAATCTACCATGATTACCGGGGTATTTTCCAAAAGTATCAGGAAGATTGTAGGGAAGGCCTGATAGGAGAGTATTTAAATGGTTGATAAAGAGAAGATAGTATCTAAAATCAATGTATTAAAGCAAAGTCTTGACCGGTTGGAGCATCTTCGCAGTTTGTCTCAGGAGGCTTTTTTAAGTAGTTTCTTAAATTTTGATGCGGCGAAATATAATCTTATCATAGCAATCGAAGCCATGATCGATATTGGAAATCATATTATTTCCAGGAAAAATCTGGAAATCCCTGAAACCAGCAGTGATACGATGAAGACCATGGTTAAGCATGGAATCTTACCAGCGGATAAGCAATCCGATTTTGTCGCCATGGTCAGGTTCCGTAATCGTGCCGTCCATCTTTATGACCAAGTGAATAATGAAGAGATCTATCGAATCTTGCAGGAGAATTTATGGGATTTTAAGGTTTTTATACGGGCGATTGTAAAATATCTTTATGGGTAGTCCGAGTTTGATTATGGGTAATAATGGAACTTGAAAAATAGCTCTTGATATGGTAAACTAATTATTGCTTCAAAAGTAAATATGCCGACATGGCTCAGCTGGTAGAGCAGCGCACTTGTAATGCGCAGGTCATCGGTTCGAATCCGATTGTCGGCTCCATTTTTTGTGATTAGTTAAGCCTACTAGAATACTCTGGTAGGCTTTTTGTTATAGGTTATAAAATTTGAAGCTCCTCATATGGTGCTTTTTTTACAAAGAGTTCCTTACAATGAGATTCCATATTTGGTCCCAGACGGGTACAAGTGAGTTTGATGAAGGAGAAAAACCCAAATATCCATAAATAATTGCAGGAATTATCCTCTAAATGTCAAACAGCTTATTATTCAGAGTTCCTGATGAAAAATTGCGAACAAAAATGGACATAATCTATTCAAGGAGGAAGAAAAATGAAGATTGAATGGACTCCCGATTTGGCTGTGGGCTTGGATGTGATTGATGATCAACATAAGGAGTTGTATCGCCGTATCGATCGGTTGATGGAAGCCTGTCACGAGGGAAAAGGGAAAGAAGTTGTGGGTGACACCTTGAAGTTTTTAGAAGATTATGTCGTCACGCATTTTACCAATGAACAACAGTACATGCAGAGATTTGGCTATCCGGATTACGATGTCCACAAAAGGAATCACGATTATTATGTGAATAATTTGAAGGAGTTAAAAAATATTTTGGCTGAGAAAGGCCCGGGAGTTGAATTGGTCGTTAAAACCAATGTCATGGTTATCGAATGGCTCAATAACCATATCCGTAAGATGGATACCAAAATGGCGGCATTTTTGAAAGATAAAATATGATTTTGGTATTTAGATTAAGTTTTTTGGAAAATTATAAATAAACCCGGAGATTAATAGGTCTCCGGGTTTATTTGCTAGGGTGTTGTAATTATAGTTAGAATTGAATAAGGGATACATTGGATATTAGCCATTTGAAGGACTTCTGAAGAGGTCTGATTATAGCTGTGGTATTCTTTTAGGGCTTTTAAAATTCCTATCATCGTTTCGTAATAACGAATATCGTTTCCAACTGCTGATTTACTAGCTTCTAAAAATCTGTCTGTTATCGTTGTGCCTTTATGGTGATCTTCAAGATAAAGTGCATTTTGCAATCCATTTTTCGTAGTTTTCGCCAGTTAAATATTGACTCATCATTCCTTCTTTGACGCATGTCTGGCGAATTTTTTCGCCTTCCTCGATTAATCTATCTAACATCGTAACACCTCCATCTGATTTTATGGAAATATTCTTTGCGATATTTGGAAATCCTTTCAAAATTGTGTTATTTTAGGCAAAATCTCAATGATATGGATACAATATTGCTGTAATAAACTAAAAAAGCTGGAAATGAATCCGGCTTTGCTAAATGAGCCTTCTTCAATCCCAGCTGTAGTTGATGAAAGGGGGGTTATTTAAGGATGACTTGACTCCCGCCAGGAATTTCGATGGGGTGGTCGTCAACGCTGATCCAGACGGACATGGCTGAGGGGTTGTAAACCATGGTGCCGGCGGCGGTGAATTTCAGGTTGCTTAATGCTTTCATATAGTCCACAATTTCGATATTCGTCGCGTACCAGATATCCTTCCGGTTGCCGATGAACTCGCAAAATTCCTCGATAACTTCCCAGTTGTTATCGTTATCAAATTCATAACTGTGGCCCCAGACGTACATCATGTAGAAATATTGAGCTTTGGTCAGGCTGGCAAAGGTTTTTGCCAGATCCATCAGGTTGTGGTTGTGATGGCAGGTGGCTGCCCAGGTGTAGAAATCTTCCGGCATGGTGAACTGGCCGTGTTCATGGACTGTCCGGGCATATTCGATGCCCAGATGGGGCAAGACCTCCCGGATCGCTTTGCTATAAGAGCCGTTAGGGTAGGAGAGGCCCCGGACCGGATAACCCACAATTTCTTCAAGTTGGATTCGGTCATTCAAAATCTCTTGGACAACCTGGTCTATGGGACAGCGGGCAATCGTCGGATGAGTCAATGTGTGGGCTGCCACTTCATGACCTTGGTACAAATTTCGAATTTCGTCCCGGGAGATCCGAATGGATTGCTCCATTAGGCCTGAATTCAGATGAAAGGTAGCTTTTATGCCGTGACGGTTAAAAATGGAAATGAGCCGACGGTCGGCAATTTTTCCATCGTCGTAACTGAGAGTCAGTACTTTATGCCGCCCTCCGGGAAAACAATGATAAATCTTGGGCATCGGGATCACCTCGAAGTAAATGGATTCTTTAACTATTCTTTCATTATACTCCTTTTTAGGAAAGAATCCTATCCGAAGTGAACTGATTCGGCTTGTCGAATTTGTTGGATGAATTGATAAATCTGTGCCAGTTCACTGTGTACTGTCTACTGTGAACTATGAACTGTGAACTATATTTAAAGTATATTCACCAGCGAAAGTCGTTCGCGTTCGGCAATGTGTTTGATGAAGTGGCGTAAGGTTTCTATCTCTATTTGGGCGTCAGAAAGGCTGCGGCCTTTAATAGCCTCCCGGGTTTTGGTCAATGATTGATCCACGTTGTCGATTTCCTCGTGATGGGTGAGGAGGGCCCACAGTTTACGAGTTCCGGACCAATCCTGCTCAAAGGTTTTCATGAGCCGTGCAGCTTCTTCCCAATGGTTTTCGGAAAGGGCCGATTGGACCGAAAGTAACTGGTGGTTTAATCGTTGGCTGCTGGTATTGAGATAGGTTTGGGTTGAATAACCAAAGAGGATAAACAAGCCGACGCCGAGGATGATGATATACCATGGCTTCATGAGTTTCGGTTTCCTTTCGAGGGGACCTTTGCTTGGATAAACAGTTTTCCGGATGCATCGTGGTTGACTAAAAACGCCTCTTCAGTTCCAGAGAGGCCTTTTTTGCGAAGTTCTTTCAATAACCATTCTTCGGAGATGCCGGCTTTTTTTAAATTATTCCGTTTAAGGACGCCGTCTTCGACGAGAGTGACTGGCAGTCCTTCATAATCAGGTTTCAATGCCAAATCACCCGGAGTGACCGGACGTTTGTCAGTTTTGGGAATGACGGACAACTTACCGCTGGTTTCCAAAATGGCATAATCCACATCGGCCACATTAGGAATACCTTTTAGGCGGAGTTGTTCTAATAAATCACTGAGACTGTAACGTAACCGGATCAATTCTTGTTGATTTATTCTGCCCTGATTAATGATGATGCTGGGTTCGCCGGAGATGATCCGACGAAACCCGGGGCTTTTTAAAGAGAGCAGAGAAACACAGACTTGAATCAAGAGTAGTGTTAATATTGGAATAATGCCGTTGAGTAAAGGAATTTCAGTGTCTTGCATCGGTACCGCAGCCAATTCGGAGATCATAATGGTAATGACTAACTCGTAGGGTTGTAACTGTCCAACTTGGTGTTTTCCCATGATGCGGATGATCAATACAACGACCAAATAAAGAATAATTGTCCGGAACGGGAGAATTAACATGTACAATGCTCACCTCTCCCCCATTGTTTACAGGTTCAAAACAGTTTATACGCTGCCTTGGCGGAAACGCTTTCTTGTACAGAGTCAGTGGCAGGATTTAAGGTCAAAAAGCCGAATATATTTCGGATAACGGAAGTGACAAACAAAGATAGGAATCAATACCGTCTTTTGTGGATTATTGTCATATTGAACGGTTTAGGACGATAACTATATTCGAAACAAGTTTTGATTAAAGGGCGTGAATTGAATGAAATTCAGCGGTAGATATTTTCTTTTGGCAGCGATGTTGATGGCCTTCACCGGAGTGTCTTTGGCAGCCTCGCCAGCTATCGGAGGGATCCAACCCGGAAAGTACCCGACATTTGCGATTAACCATCATACACCGGAATCTTATAAAAAAGTGGACGATTATGTGAAAAGTTTGCAGAAAGTTGAATTGGAGCTCGGCCGGGCCTACCGGTTCAGGGATTTACCTCAGTTAGGGATGAAAGATCCCTACGTAGGCTATATTACGTTAGGTGACAGTGGCCAGCAGTTCGGTGTGATCGTTGATATTTACGGGGAAGAAAAGCGGCTTTATATTGATACGGATGGAGACGGCAGTTTTAAAAATGAGCCAATGACTTTGCTTTTAAACGAATGGCAGGGCTTACAGGTGTACTATGTGATTGGACCTGAACCGATAAAAATGAATGTTAAATACCGTTCATTGAATCGAACCTGTCCGGTCTATATTAATGTTTCCGGTTTTTTAAATCCCAAGGCGGTTCTGGTTAAGGGAAAACCCTTTTTACTTGTTCAAGTCCGAACCTGGTTTTTAGCCAAGGTTACAGAAGATGGGTATGAAAAGTTCTTTGCTATCGTTGATCGTAACCATAATGGCCGCTACGATGATCCTGAAGACCAACTGTTTATTGATTATGACAACAATTTATTTTTTGCAGGAAAAGAAGCGGTGGCCCGTAAAAAGGGTGTACGTTTTAAGACGGCAAATGGTTACATGACGGCGGATTGGGGTCCGTATCCTGATAATTTGGTGCTGGGAGGGGTGAAGTGATGCGAAGGAAATGGTTTTTAGGAATTCTTTTGTGTATAACCCTTTTCGGTATGGTTTTTACTGCGGAAGCGGCTCCCCGGGAGAACTTTGAACGGGTTGTGCTGAAAAATGGGGTTACGTTAAAGTTTAAAGTGATTAAGAATGAGCCGATGGTCTCAATTTACGCTGTTTTCCCCATCGGGAGCCACGGTGAAAAGGCCAAGGGAATTGCCCATCTATTGGAACATTTGGTTTTTAGGGGTGGTTCCGGGTTGACGTTTAAAGACATCTCCGAGGTGACGACAAAAAAAGGGGGATACTTTAACGGATTTACTTCCTTCTATGCTACAGCGTACAATTATGTAGTTCCTAAAGAGCACTACGAGAAAGCCTTAGAAGTATTTAACGGTTGTATCTGGGGAGTCACGTTGGCTCCACCGATTGTCGAGATGGAAAAGCAGATTATCGGCCATGAGTTAAATATGAACTATTCATTGCAATATCGGTTTTATCCATTGGTCCGGTATTTTTATCCGGAGCGGTATCACTCCAAAGAGACGATGGCCCAGATTACTGTGGATGATTTACGAAGCTTCCATAAAACATATTACCAACCGGACAATGTAACCTATGTTATCGCAGGCGACATTGATCCCAAGAAGGTGATTGCCCAATTGGAACAGGTCGAAAACCAGTCCGGATATATGAAAGCTCCGCAGGTGCCTGTCTCCCGGCTGGATTTTCCTGTTGGAGAGATTGTGGAGGAGCGCAATCTTTACCCCTATCAATATCAGCTGATGATGGGGTATGTTTTGGAAGGCCTAACGGAAAAGGAACGAATGGCTGTTAAGTTGTTGTCCTATATGTATGGCGGCGATTATAAGATCGATTATCTGAAGAACCGTTATAAGGTTTATAATGCGATTTCCCGTTCGGTCGGGGATCAAGATTATTTCGGCCTTTTTTATCTGGAACGCAACGAGCCGTACAGCGAGGATGCAGTGGAGCGGGAAAAGGCTAACATTCTTCGGTATTTTCATGAATTTAAACAAGTCGATTTTAAGCGGGCGGTCAAAAATTTTATCGGGCTGATTGAACTGGAAGCCCGCCAAAGCCAATCTTCGGCAGTGGCAGCGGTTGAATACGAGGTGCAACGGCTTTCGGATCCGGATAATCTGACAGTGGATTCTTTGACGCTCCTTCGTAAATTGACGGAAAAGGATCTGCTCGAAGTCATCGATAAGTATTTTTCAAAACCTCCGACCACCTGGGTCCTGGTTAAAACGACACGGTAAGGGGGGAGCGGAAATGAAATTCATTAAAAAAATGGTATGGATGGTTTTGTTTGCTTCGATCCTCGCTTTGCCGGTGTGGGCGGACGGCCCCGCCCGGATCGAACGGACCACGGTGAACGGGATGCCGATTCTGCTGCAACGGACCAATTCTGATCTGGTTGAAGTTACTATGCTGCTTAAGTCCGGCAGTGGTTTGGACGGTAAAAAAAAGGGTACGGCTGAATTAATGAATACCCTGGTTTATTTGAAGCTTCTCGGTGCACCGGAGTCATTAGGCACTGTGAATGTATTGACCCGTCCGGATTATACCGAAATTCGGATCCAGGCTTCAGCGGAAAACCTAAAAAAAGTATTGGTTGAATTGGAAAATCTCCTGACCTCGCCATTATACAGTTACGATGTGATTATGGATTTGAAGCAATTTTTGATTGCTGATATCAAAGGAATGCCGGCGTTTAACAAAACGTATTTTGAGGCCAATCGTAATTTTTATGGTCCGGCTCATCCTTATAACGATTTTCTTGAGCCGGAAGTGGTGGAGTCTATTACCGGTCATGATGTATATCGGTGGTATCGACAAACGTATCAGCCGGGGAATGCCATTCTTTCCATCGCTGGCGGAGTAAAGGAAAGTATGGATCAGATCGCCAAGATCTTCGGGGAGATGCTTTATGAGTCGGTTGATCAACGGTTGCTGATTCGGCCGATTATTCCAAAGCAAAATAGGCAGATCGAACGGGAGGATTACAACGGGCGGGTGGCTTCCATATGTATGGAATTTGCCGCCCCCCGGCTCCAGGATCCGGAGTATCCGGCGTTTCGGATTATTGCTTATTATCTTGAAAATTATCAGTATTATTTCGAGAAACTCCGTATTGAAGAAGGGCTCATGTATACGGGCATGGTCTATTACAGTTATCTTGAAAGACCTCAGGCTCCGAACATTGTATTTCTGACCATGACCGATCCTGAAGATCTGTTTTTGATTGAAGCTAAAACGCTGGATATCACCCGTGAATTGATGGAGAAGGGCATAGAACAGTCAATAATTAATCAAATTGCTGAAGCCATTGAAAAGGACGGTAAATCAAAAATTCAGTCCGGTATTGGAGCCTCCCGCCGCAATGTAATGAGTTATTATCTACAGAATCAATTGGTGTATGACGAAAACCTCTGGCCCAAGTTGAAGCAGGTGACGACTGCCGACATTCAAAAGGCTGCTGCCAAATATTTAAACCATTATGTCCGGGTTGCTTATATTCCCAAAGAAAAACCGGATAGTTTCTAACTGCGAAAGCATAAAATAGATGAAGTATAAAAATCAGGCGTTGCTTGAAGACTAATAGCGCCTGATTTTTTTATCTCAAAATAATTGACATTAATATTTAACCATGTTAATATTTAATTATGTTAAGAGGAAGGTGGCGAAAAGGTGGTTGACCGGAAGTTATTAGGATTATCGGCAAAGTTGTTTTGTCGGGCGGTCAATGAAGTAGTTGCTAGTCGCAGCCTTCGGGATTTACCGGAAAAAGATCAGTTGACTCAGGTACAGATGGCCTGTATCCGTTTTGTTCATTTGCATCCTGATTTATCCGTAGGTGAAATAGCTACCGGATTGATGATTAGTAACGCAGCAGCCGCTAAACTAATCGACCGGTTGGTAAAACGTCAATTGCTTTTGAGAGAGGAAGACAGCCAGGACCGGCGAGTATTAAAAATTAAGCTGACTGCGGAAGGACAGAAAGTTCTGGAACAGGCGCTTCGTTTAGAGGAACAGTATTTCAACGAAATCGTGGAACGGATGGATCCGGAGGTAGCTGAAAATTTACAAGTAGCTTTACAAGCATTTCTGAAAGCGGCGTTGCAAGATCCGGAGACAGTAGATGTCTTGTGTCTCTGGTGTGGACGGGAGCATCTTAATGAATGTGTGGGAAATTTAATATATCGGGAATTAACAGGGAAGGATAGGAGTAAAATTTGATGATTTTAGAGAGTGATAATACGGTTTACATAATTATTAAAACCAAAGAAAGGAGAAGATGAAGATGACAAAACGCTATGAAGTTTATAAATGTGAGGTGTGCGGAAACACCGTAGAGGTTCTGGAGAAGGGTTCCGGTGAAATGGATTGCTGCAGTCAACCCATGAAGAAGTTGGACGAAAATACGGTCGATGCATCGAAGGAGAAACATGTTCCGGTCATTGAAAAAGTAACGGGTGGATACAAAGTTAAGGTTGGTAGCGTTGCCCATCCTATGGAGGAAAAACATTATATTGAATTGATTGAATTAATAGCCGATGATAAGGTTTATAGGAAATACTTAAATCCTGGCGATGCACCGGAAGCGTTTTTTGAGATCGAAGCCAATCAGGTGACGGCTAGGGAACTCTGTAATATCCATGGTTTATGGAAAGCGGAGGGATGAGGATGATTGGCGCTAAAGTTGAAGCTGCATTGAACCGGCAAATCAAGGAAGAGCTGGAATCTGCTTATTTGTACCTGTCGATGGCGGCTTACTTTCATTCCCGGAATCTGGATGGAATGGCCAATTGGATGCATGGGCAGGCTCGCGAGGAGTATGAACATGCCATGAAGTTTTTCCATCATGTTGTCGAACGGGGCGGCCGGGTGGAATTGCCCGGGCTGGGTCAACCGAGAAAAGAGTGGGATTCGCCATTAAGTGCTTTTCAAGAAGCATACCGACATGAACAATATATTACCGGCGAAATTAACAATCTCTATCAATTGGCCATGACCGAAGGGGATTACCCGGCTGTCGGCCTGTTACAATGGTTTGTCACCGAGCAGGTTGAGGAAGAAGCATCCGTCTCCAGAGTGGTCGAACAATTGAAGATGATTGGAGATTCTGGCTCAGGATTGATTATGCTTGACCGGGAGCTCGGGAAGAGGGGAGAATAATGAAAAGGTTGCCTGTAGGCAGCCTTTTCTTATTTTTTACGTGGCTTGCTGGTATAAGGTTTCTAATTTTTTAAACTCTCCGTTCATGGCTGTCAATTGGTCGTAAGTACCGATTTCGACGATGGTGCCGTTTTGAATGACTGCAATGCGGTCTGCATCCCGGATGGTGGAGAGACGATGGGCAACAATAAAGGTGGTACGCCCTCTGATCAACGAATTGAGGGCGGTTTTAACCTGGGCTTCGGAGATGAGATCCAAGGCAGATGTGGGTTCATCTAAAATAATGACTTTAGGATCCCGAATTAACGCCCGGGCAATGGCAATTCGCTGCCGTTGGCCGCCGGATAATTTTCCCCCGTGTTCGCCGATACGGGTATCCAACCCTTCGGGCAGTTGTTCAATGAAATCTTTGGCACAGGCGGATTCTAAGGCTTGGTTAAGTTGGGCTTCGGTTACCGACGGCAAGCCGTAAGTGATGTTTTCACGGATAGTACCTGAGAACAAAATGGTGTTTTGAGGGACGACAGCCAGATGGCGGCGGTAGGACCGTAGGTCCAGGTTTTCCATGTCTTCGCCGTCCAGTAGGATTCGGCCGCTGGTGGGACGGTAAAAGCCGATAATCAGGTTTAAAAGAGTGGATTTGCCGGCTCCGGATTCGCCGACGAAAGCAATACATTCACCGGGTTTAACCTCAAGATTAACACCGCGGATTGCGGCAACTTTACCGGAGGGATAAGAAAAATAGACATTTTGAAAAGAAAAGCTTCCTTGAACGTCAGTGACTAATTTCTTGCCTTTATTCTGTTCGAAGTCGGATGATGCCAGTATTTCGCCAATGGAACGTAAAGACTCCAAGCCTCGGGTCAGTTGGGGGTATATATTAATGAGCCCGTTGATTGAAGAGGTAATCGAATTAAAGAACCCTTGATACATGACGATATCTCCAGGCGGGATCAGACCCCGAAATGCCATGTAAGCAGTGACGAGCAGGCAAGCGATTTGAAAGGCTTGAAAAGAGACCCAGGCGGAGGCTCCAAAGGTAGCGTTCAAGATGTCCAATCGTAATCCTTCATTCTGTACTTGTTCCAAGTGTGCGTCAATGGTTTGGATCTCTACGTTTTCGAGGCCGTGGGCCCGGGTGACCGGGAGCATTTCAATGGACTCTGAGATTCGGGCGACCATATTTTCGATCTCTTTGCGGAAAACCCGGTTTTTACTCCGCATATTGCTACGGAAGAAATAGATCAAGGATGAAGCCACCGGAATCGTTAAAAGATAAAACAAGGCGATAGTAAGGTTCTTACTGAGGGTATAGGCTAAGGCTACGATCACCGATAAAACGCTGGGCACGAAATGGGCGATAAGTTGCCGGGATAGGTTTTCAACCGCTTCAACGTCGCGGAGGACTTTCGATTGGAGTTTGCCGGATTGATATTCATTATGAAAAGAGAATGATAACTGTTGTATCTTTCGAATTAAGGAGCCGCGGAGCCGTGATTCGACACTGCGGATGGCTTCGCTGTGATAACGTACATGTAAGGTATTGGTATAAATATTTTGGATGATCATGATCAAAATAACCGCAATATTGATCCAGATCTCATGAAGAGCATGTTGGGTTGGATTGCTGACGATGTTGATGATATTGGCACTGACAATGGGCAGGATCCAGGCAGGGGAATGCTTGATAATGTAGAAAATGGTCGATAGTACCAGGCGATGATAATTCCCTCGGTAAAGATAGTAAAGAATTTTAAATGGATCGGATGTTTGGAACGAATCACTTAAGTCCTCCGGAATTCTTTGAGCTGTACCGGGCTTTGCCACGTGCGGTATCTCCTTTCAAGAAGATAATTTATACGTTTAAATCAATTATAGCTTACAATCAAAAATTCAGTTTTTACGTTCGTGTTAATTTTTCGATAGAAAGGTGACAGGAAAGGTCCCAGGGTTAGGCTGTTAGCGGGTATCCTGTTTACTACCATCTGTGTACAATGTATGATGTACTATCTGCATAGAGGAGGGTTCTAATGGATAAGCATCTGGCTTTATTAGAAGCAATGGTCAATGTGGATTCGGGAAGCGGTTATCGGGAAGGATTTCAACAATTAGCCGCCATGATTCGACCAATTGCCAAGGAGCTCCATTGTTCCTTTGAATCTCGGACAGCTCATGATGGGTCAGTTCATTACGTGATGAGCCGGGGAGAGGGAGAACGGATCCTGCTGATTGCTCATTTGGATACGGTGTTTCCCCTGGGAACGGCGGCCAAGCGGCCATTTACTATCATCGGAGATCGGGCCTATGGTCCGGGAGTTTCGGATTGCAAGTCGGGGGTGGTGACGATACTAGCAGCCCTTGACGAATTAAACCGGGATCAATGGCCGGATTGCCGGATTGAGTGTTTATTCAATACGGACGAAGAACTAAGTTCTCCAGGCTCCCGGGAGATCATTGCCGAATTGGCTAAGGGTGCCAAAGCAGTTTTGGTGGTTGAACCTGCGGAAGGGGACAATTTAACGGTTGCCCGGAAAGGGATCGGACGGTTTGTGTTGAAAGTCACCGGTAAAGCAGCTCATTCCGGTTCCAATTATGGGGATGGGCGAAATGCGGTAGTGGAATTGGCCCATAAGATCACGGAGATCTATCGGTTGAGCGATCTAAAAACGGGAGTTACCTTTAATCCTGCCGTAATCAAGGGCGGCTCCAGACCGAATATTGTTCCGGATTATGCAGAGGTGGAGATCGATCTTCGCTTAAAAACGGTGGCGCAAGAAAGACAGGCATTAGAAAGGTTAAACGAAATTGTGGGACGACGATGGATTCCCGAAACGGAGAGCCGGCTGGAGGGAATGATCACCCGGCCTCCAATGGAGGTAACTCCGGCTAATCTCCAGTTGTATCAGGAGTTTAAGACCATTGGGGATGATTTGGGAATAACTTTGGGTTACGTTGAGTCGGGCGGAGGTTCCGATGCCAATCTGGCCGCTGCCTGCGGCGTTCCGGTCATTGACGGCCTAGGACCGGTAGGCGGAGGCCATCATACAGAAGAAGAATATTTAGAGATTCCAAGTTTGTATCGTCGGATTAAATTATTAGCGGAATATTTAAAGCGTTGCGGGAATGGCAAAATTGGTGTATAGTATGGTGCATGGGCACAATTGTTAATGTGATCACCATTATTATTGGCGGGACACTCGGGCTGTTGTTGAAAAAACGGTTTCCGGAACGGATCTCCCAGACTGCTCTTCAGGTTATGGGGTTATTCACCATGATCGTGGGGATCGGGATGGCTCTAAAAGGCGAAGAGCAGATTTGGGGCCTGATTAGCCTGGCTGTAGGGGCCATGCTTGGGGAGTGGTTGGATATTGAGGGGGTTCTGGAGCGCTTCGGAACTTGGATGGAAACTCGATTTAATGTGCAAGAGGGGAGCCCTGCCAAAGGTTTAATCTATGCCAGCTTGGTGTTTTGTGTCGGTTCCATGGCCATCGTGGGAAGTATTGCCGACGGTGTTCAAGGCGATCCTTCGATTTTGTATACTAAAGCGATGATGGACGGGATTATTTCCATTCCGTTTGCGGCAGCCATGGGTATCGGCGTCTTAGGATCGGTAATACCGATTTTGGTGTATCAGGGCGGGTTAACACTGTTAGCCCATTGGTTGCAGCCATTATTTTCGCCGGAAGTGATTCGGGAATTGACGTCAGTTGGCGGAATTATCGTGATGGGGATCGGCATTAATATTTTAGGATTGCAGAAAGTAAGAGTTGGGAATTTCTTGCCTGCGCTGATTCTGATCATAGGTATTATGTATATTAAAGTTCACTTTTTCTAATACCCAAATCAAATAGGACTTAAGCTGCATGCAATTTTTTTAATCGGGGAATCCGAAGGGATTCCTTTTTGTTTTGGGTTGATATCAGTCATGAAATTCGTCAAACGGGCGTATGCATGATTGAATAAACGATCCAAAAGGAGTATAGGTTGTGAATGAAGCCAACGGTGTCGATCATTAAGGGTACAGCCATTTTAACAGCTGCCGGATTTGCGGTGAAGGTTTTTGGTGCGATATATCGGATCATTTTATCCCGGATGATTGGCGCGGAGGGAATTGGACTATATCAGATGGCATATCCGGTATATTTGATTTTTTTATCCTTATCCACGGCTGGGATACCGATCTCGATCTCGAAGATTATCGCCGAAAAATCGGCTTCCGGGGATCAGGCCGGTATGCGGACTGTATTTAGAGCAGCGTTTGGACTGATGTTTTTGTTGGGGATGTTGAGCTCGATAGCGATGGCTGGTACGGCCCGATGGTTTGCAGGCCATGTAGTCTTTGATTCCCGGGCCATCTTTGCGATTTGGGCCTTATCGCCGGCTATCTTTTTAATGAGCTTGATGGCAGTATTTCGCGGCTATTTCCAGGGGCAACTACATATGCAGCCCAGTGCTGTTTCACAAATTTTTGAACAATTGGTACGGGTGAGTGTATCCATTATTCTGGCCTATGCCCTACTTCCGATGGGCATTGAACATGCAGCGGCTGGTGCTGCATTTGGCGCGACTGCCGGTGGGGCTGCAGGCTTGGTATATCTGATTTTCGTCTATTGGCGAAGTCATCTTACTTCAAAGGCTGTTGTCCCAAAGACGGGCCGAAAAGGTCGAACTTTTGCGGAAATGCAGCGGCTTATCCGGTTCGCCTTGCCCATTTCATTAACTGCGATTTTAATGCCTTTATTGCAGACCTTGGATTCGGTATTGGTACCCCATAGGCTTCAGACAATTGGATATACTATCAAACAATCCACGACAATGTTGGGGATCCTGGGGAATTCCTGGGCGGTGATTTATTTACCGCTGATTGTAACTGGAGCGATAGCAGCCAATATGGTTCCGGCCGTCTCGATATTGAAGGGCAGCCGGGATATGAAGTCCTTGCAAAATAAGGTCAGTGAAGGATTGCGCCTGGCAGTGATCTATCTTTGTCCGGCCTTTATAGGCCTCTTGGTTTTCGGAGGAACGGTTTACCGTATGATCTATGGCGACGCAGGAATCACCGTCCTTTCCTGGTTTAGTCCGGCCATTTTTTTTCTGGGGATGGAACAAGTATCTGCCGGAGTGCTACAGGGATTGGGGAAGCCAAAATGGCCTTTGGTTTCTTTTGTCATCGGGGCAGTGGTCAAAATTGCCGTAACAACGGTGGCTACTGGATGGCCCGGGCTGAATTTGGCCGGGGCAGCCCTTGGAACCGTATCGGGGGCTTTGGTGACCGCTTCGCTGAACTTATTCAAGATCCGCCAGGTGGTCAGATTTCGGCTGGAGGAGAGCGGTGCCGTTATTTTGGCTGGGTGTGCTATGTTTTTTACCTGTCACTATCTTCGAAAAGTATTGGATTTTCCAATGACGTTTGAGTTTGTCGTTGTCGGGTTTATCGGGGTCATTGTTTACGGAATCGTATTATGGCTTCTGGGAGGAATACGCCTTCAGGATCTCGAAGTGATTACAAAAAAGTTCAATAAAGGATAAAGAGGAAGGAATATTGGTATGAGCGAACAGGCTGTATCGGATATAACATCGTTAGAACGGTTACTGGAATTAATGGTGAAGCTTCGAAGCGAAGATGGTTGCCCGTGGGACCGGGAACAAACCCATCAGTCGCTCCGGCCTTATGTGGTCGAAGAAACCTATGAAGTCCTGGAGGCTATTGACAGCCAGTCCTCGGACAAGCTCTGTGAAGAGCTTGGGGATCTTTTGCTTCAAGTGGTTTTTCATGCCCAGCTGGCGGCCGAGGCAGGACAATTTACGATGAGAGATGTGATCCGGGGGATTAATGAGAAATTGATTCGGCGGCATCCCCATGTGTTTGGCGATGTTGTCGTGAACGGAGTCTCCGGTGTGCTTGACAATTGGGAGAAGATTAAAAAAGTAGAAAAAGGGGACGAACGCCGTTCGGCATTGGATGGCATCCCGAAAGATCTGCCGGGCCTGCAACGGGCAGAGAAGCTACAGAATAAAGCGGCTAAGGTAGGGTTCGATTGGGGTAATTTGGAAGGCCCCTTGGAAAAAGTGAAAGAGGAATTTGCTGAATTTGAAGCTGTACTTCAGGGCGGCATACCGGAGCCGAATACTGATGCCTGGGACCGGTTGGAAGATGAATTTGGCGATATTTTATTCTCTCTGGTCAATGTGGGCCGTTTTCTGAAAATCAATTCGGAATTGGCTTTACGCCGTACGATCTCCAAGTTTATATCCAGGTTTGAGTATATGGAACAGGCTGCTGCCAGCCAAGGCAAAAAGTTGGAAGATCTGACCCTTGAGCAAATGGATGAATTATGGCAGCAGGCTAAGTGAGCAGGAATAAAAAGGATTACTGTGGGATAAATAGAATAGTTTTTGTTTAAGTAATCATTCAAATGAAGGGATGATCGGATTGCCGAAAGATACCATGATTGAGCGGGTGTTAGTGATTGGGCCAGGTCCATATCGGATCGGCCAGGGAATGGATGATGATTTTGCCGTCGCCGAAGCCTGCCGTACCTTCAAACAGGAAGGCTGTGAAGTAGTTGTTCTCCATAATCATCCAGCTTCTTTGAGTACGGATGTAGAGTGGGTGGATCGGGTTTATATAGAGCCTCTGACCGTTGACAGGGTGCGGGAGGTTGTTACCCGGGAACAGCCGCAATTGCTGGTGACTGGGTATGGCGGCCTGTCGATGGGCGCGATCATGGAAACGGTTGGTATCGAAGGCGTTAAAACGGACATCCCTGCAAAGGTTTATCAGCTTACCCAGAACCGGGGGGCATTTCGGAAGTTGTTGGCCGGTGCAGGACTTGCCCCGGTGCCGGGCGTTACTGTAACCCGGGCCGATGAAGGAGCTTCGTTGGCCATGGATCTTAAATTTCCTTTGATGGTTCGTTCTTTTGCCTCACAAGGAGGACTTGGCAGTAGTGTGGTTTATAACCATGAGGAACTGGAAGAAGCGGTACAACAGGGGTTGAACTTGTCGCCGCTGAAGGAAGTGGTTCTCGAAAAAGCGCTGATCGGGTGGGATGCTATTGATTTGCAACTGCTTTGTGATACTTCAGGAGAAGTGGCTCTGGTTGCCCTGGGTGTCCAGATCGATCCGGTTGAAGTTCACCGGGGAAACAGTATGGCTTTCACTCCCTCCGGAGCATTACAATCCCGGTTTTCTGTCTGGCTGGATACAGTGAAGCCGTTGTTCCATGCATTATCTTATGCCGGACCTCTGCATTTGCGTCTGGCTTGTAACCCTGGCGGAAGTGAAATCTATATTTTAGATTTAAATCCCCGGCTGACGTTACAGCCGGCCTGGCGGTGGATGTTTCCTTGGCATCGGGTGACGGAGGCTTCGGCCAAGTTGGCGTTGGGATATGGTTTATCAGAGATTTTATCAACAATGGATGCAATCCCCCAGATTGATGATGAGGTTGCGGTGACACTACCGGTTTTTGATTTTGAGCGTTTTGGGGCAGAGGATCGACTGGGTTCCGTCGTTCAGTCGACTGGAACAGCGCTGACGGTAGGTACTAATCTTCGGGAAGCGCTCCAAAAAGCTATTCGGGCTTTGGGAGGCGAACCCTTTGGTTTTGGGGCAGACCCTTACAGTGCCAAACTTGAACAAGTTTCAGACCGGGAAATCAGGGGAAAACTGGTGAATCCCAACAGTCAACGGCTGTTTTATATTCGTCAGGCGTTCAAGGCTGGAATGTCTCCCGATGATTTGCAATCCCAAACCAAAATGAATCGGGTTGTTCTGTCGGAATTGTCGGAGCTGCATCGACTGGAGAAAGAATTGACCACTTATGCGCTTTACAATCTTCCGTCGGATGTTTTATTGAAGGCGAAAAGAGCCGGATATTCGGACCGGCAATTAGCATATTTGTTGCGGGTTAACGAAGCTGATGTCCGTAAAACCCGCCAAAAGTACGGGATCGAACCCCAAAGGTTAAACGTGACTGTAGCCAGGAGTTTAGGAAAATGGTTTACCACAACTTATGCGGTAAAGGAGGCGGTTCCTGCTTCGGCGTCGGAGACACCCGGTGTTTTATTGGTTGGTTCCGGAGTGAACCGTGTGTTATATGGAAGCGAATATGATTGGAATTTGATTCGGGCGGCCCGTGCCCTCCGGGAAGCCGGATACCGGGTTATCCTACTAACTCCAGTTTCTCCGGCGGTTTTAGGTATCGGCGATTATTTTGACCGGATTTACATGGATGCGGTGACTTTGGAGGATGTTTTGAACATCGCCGAGTTGGAGTCGGTAGAGGGCGTAATCCTTCAATACGGCGGAGAAGCGGCTTTAGCGTTGGGTGATGCATTAAGCCAGTGTGGGGTTGGGGTCTTCGGAACTGACAAGGAAGATCTGCAAAGTTTGGCTAAAATGAGACTCCGGAATGAAGGCGGTTTCCAAGCCAGGCAGATCAGCAGTGAGTCCCATTGGGATCAACTGTTGAATGAGCTAGGCAGGTCAACTGTTCATTCGGTGTTGGCGGAGCCGTTGGTATCGGAAGCCATTGGCGTATCGGTTGGGTCCGTCGGTGATGGGAAAAACTGCGTCATTGCCGGTATCGCCGAGCAGATTGAGGAGGCGGGTATTCATCCGGGCGACAGTGCATTTTCATGCCCGCCCTATAGTCTCGACCATGAGGTCATCGATCGTATGAAGCGCTTTGTAGCAACGATGGTTCAGCGTTTGGCAATTCGAGGGTGGGTTGAATGGCGGTTTGCGGTAAAACAAGATCGGATATACCTCATTTCGGCAGAGGCATTGGCCAATCCGATGATGCTCTTCTTCAGCAGAGCTGCCGGGGTGGACTGGGCGGCGGTAGCGGCCAAGGGGTTAGTTGGCCGGAGTCTTGGTGACTGGCAGCCGGTGAGTTCCGAGATTCCGTGGACTGCCGTTAAAGAAGCTGTATTCTCCTTCAAACATTTTCCGGGGATGGATCCGGTACTGGGCACTGAAAAGCATTCTACCGGTATGGTGATGGGGATTGATTCCGATTTTGGAACAGCCTTCATCCGTTCGCAACTGGCTGCCGGTGAAAGGATCCCTATGACTGGACGAGTTTATTTAAGTATCCGCAGTCAAGATCTCCGGCCTTTTATCAGTGTTGCCGAACAATTGGCTGATCTCGGGTTTGTATTGGCGGCCTCGGAAGAGATAGCGTCTCTTTTGAAGCGAAACGGGATCGATTGTGAATCCGTTTATAATATTGGTGAAGGACGTCCCCATATTTTGGATCGAATGAAAAATGGCGAAATCCAATGGTTTATTCACTTGCCGTCGGAATCCCGCAGTGAATCCCATGAGCGGCTCATGCGATGCACTGCCATTGCCCAAGGTATTCCGGTAATTACCACCCTTTCAGGGGCTTTGGCGGCTGTTAACGGTGTGCGTCAATATATTCGGGACGGACTGAAAACGCAACCGTCAGAACGAAAATTGCTGAACTCATAAATTCATTAAAGCATTAGTCGAAGGAGAGTGATAAACCATGCGTCGGCTTATTGTGTTGGGACTGATTATCGGGCTGTTGTTGGCGGGAAGCCTTCAGCTTGGAGCGGAAAATGCTTCAGTGAGGGTATTAGCTTTGTCGGGCAATACCGGTTTGGCTATGGTCCGGATGATGGAACAGCCGGTGATTGATGGAGTGAATTATCAATTCCAGGTCTATAAAAGTCCTGATCAGCTCATCGGGAAATTGGTTACCGGTGAAGCGGATATTGCCGCTTTGCCTTCAAATACGGCAGCGATTTTATACAATCGGGGAACCGGGGTTCAAATATCTTCGATCATTGGCTGGGGCGTACTCTATGTGACGGGACAGGATCGAAACATTAAGCAATGGACAGATTTAAAGGGGAAAGAAGTATTTATTGGCGGTAAAGGAGCTGTTCCGGATCTGTTATTTCAATATCTTTGCCAAAAGAACGGATTGAAACCGGATGCTGATATTCGCATCTCCTATATCGCCAGCCCGGCTGAACTCGCCCAACTGGTGATTGCGGGGAAAGCGCCGTTGGCGGTGATTCCGGAACCGTGGGTTACCGAGGTCCTGGAACGTTCGCCTCAGACCCGGGTATTGCTGGATTTCCAAAAAGAGTGGGGGAGAATCGAAAAAACCCAACCCCTATATCCTCAAACCTGTGTGGTGGTTCGAAAGCAATTTGCCAAGGAATACCCGGAACGGGTGAAGGCTTTTTCCCGGGAGTTGGCCCAGAGTATCATTTGGTTAGAACGAAACCCGGTGAAAGGAGGAGTTTTGGCGGAGAAGTATGTATCCCTTTCTCCGGTGTCAGTGGAAAAAGGATTGGAACGGTGTAATCTGAAGTATAGCGATGCCTATGCTGTACGGAAGGAAGTTCAAATGTTTTTAAGCCGTTTATATGAGGTGATGCCTCAAGCGGTTGGAGGAAAGTTGCCTGATGAAGATTTCTACTACCGTCCGTAACGTGTGGTTGGGTATCGCCGCATTGGTTGGAGCAACGGTCATTTGGTATATGGCTGCCTTGAAAGTGGGTTTGCCGGTGATTTTGCCGACGCCCTCTGCGGTTTTTCTCCAATTGACGGCGATGGTCCGCAAGACGGTTTTTTGGCATCATGTGGGAGCCACTTTGCTAAGGGGGCTTGCTGGTTTTCTGATTTCATTGGGAGTTGGACTGGTGGTAGGGTTGGCGGCTGGTATCTTTCCGACGTTGGAGGCGTTGCTACGGCCGATCATCGTGGTGCTTAGAAGTACTCCGTCCATGGCTTTTATTGTTCTGGCGCTCGTTTGGTTCAAAGGGGACTGGGTGACGATCTTCGTTATCTTTTTAGTGGTTTTTCCGATGATCGCCCAAAATGTCATCGAAGGGATTCGGAATATCGATCGGGAACTTTTGGAGATGGTGACGGTCTTTCGAGTTCGTAAACTGCGGCGCCTGACTGCTCTTTATCTACCGTCGGTGGCCTCGTATCTGGCGGCAGGAATTGCGGCCGGATTGGGAATCACCTGGAAAGTTCTGATTGCAGCGGAAGTGTTGGCTTACCCGCGAATGGGAATTGGGACCCAAATGGATACGGCAAGGACCTATTTGGAAACAGATAAAGTGTTTGCTTGGAGTTTAGTGGTTATCGGGATCGGTTTGTGTTTCGATTATGTACTAGGGGCCATCCGACGCAAACAGGATGAGATGCGGAAAGGGAGCCGGAATGTATAAACTGGAAAGCATTTCAAAGAACTATGGGACTTTGGTGGTCTTGGATAATTTTTCATTGAGTATTCCTAAGGACCGGATTACGGTGCTGGTTGGCCCTTCCGGATGCGGTAAGACAACCCTTTTAAACATATTGGCCGGATTGGTCCGGCCGGACAGAGGGCAGGTCATTAGCGAACAGGTCAGTTATCTCTTTCAGGAACCGCGGCTTCTTCCCTGGTTGAATGTTCGTGAGAATATCGGGCTGCCTCTTCGGGATATTTTTGAAAAGAAGCGGGTAGACGAGGAAGTTCGGCGTTATCTGCGCGAGATTGGGTTGGAGGGTTATGCTGATTTTTATCCCGGGCAGTTGAGTGGAGGGTTGAAACAACGAGTAGCTATGGCCCGGGCTTTTGCCTTTCCTGCGCCGATCCTGTTGATGGATGAACCGTTCAAATCATTGGATTTAAAAATACGATACCGGTTGATGGAGGATTTTATCCGGTTATGGCTTTCGGAACCCCGGACAGTGGTTGCGGTGACCCATGATCTCCATGAAGCGGTTGTTTTGGGAGATCGGGTGATTCTCCTCGATGAAAAGCCAGCCCGTATCAAACAATGCTATGAGATTGCCGTTCCCCGGGATGTACGGCATGAAAGTGGAGAGATCCGGCGTTTGGAGAGAGAACTGCTGGAATTGATGTTAGCATAGAAGATATTGGATCATGTTTTTAGAGGCGTCGATTGGCGCCTCTTTTTTATAGAGTCATGTCAATGGAGCGAAAAATATTATGTTAACAATAATCGATATTTAACAAAGATATGACAGAAACGAGGGGGTGGCACATAAAATATAGTATTTAGTGAAGATGGTAGGAGGAAAAAGGTATGTGCGGTATTCTGGGTTGGATTGACCATCGGTCGGACTTAAGGGAACAAAAACCGGTATTGGAAAGGATGTGTCAGCAATTAGCTGTACGGGGCCCGGATGCGGAAGGATATTGGATAACAACGGGAGCGGCCATTGGCCATCGACGCCTGACGGTGGTGGATCCTGAAGGCGGAAAGCAGCCAATGATCCGGGAACATGCCGGCCGAACTTATGTTTTAACCTATAACGGAGAACTTTACAATACGGCTGAGATCCGGGAGGAACTGGAGAAACTGGGGCATCGCTTTTTATCCTATTCTGATACCGAAGTTTTGCTTGTGGCTTTCATCGAATGGGGAAAGGATTGCCTTAAATACCTCAATGGAATTTTTGCCTTTGGCGTTTGGGATGATGGGGAGCATAAGTTGTTTCTCGCCAGAGACCGGATGGGCGTAAAACCTCTTTTTTATACGGAACTGAACGGAACGTTAATGTTCGCGTCGGAGATTAAAGCGCTTCTTGCCAATGACATGGTGAAGCCCGAGGTTGATGCGGTGGGTCTTGCTGAGATCTTCGGTTTGGGCCCGGCCCGTACGCCTGGCAGCGGCGTTTTTCGGGGGATTCGGGAATTGCCGCCAGGATGTTGGCTGGAATTTTGTAACGGGCAAAGCCGAATTGGCCGGTATTGGCAACTGGAAAGCAAACCCCATGAAGATGACTTTCAAACCACAGTCGAACGGGTTCGGTATTTGGTGGTTGATGCTGTGGAGCGGCAGTTGGTTTCCGATGTACCGATCGGTTCCTTTTTATCCGGAGGGTTGGATTCCAGTATTATTGCAGCAATAGCGGCCAGACGGCTGTTGGAAGATAAAGAGGTTCGGTTGCCGACCTTTTCTTTGGATTATCAAGGGAATGCTGAATATTTTAAAAGTAGTCTCTTCCAACCCAATGCGGATCGGCCGTGGGTTGAACAGATGGTTCAGGCAATCGGGAGCGAGTCCCATTGGGTTGAGCTGGGCCAGGAAGAATTGGCCGATGCCCTTGAACCGGCGGTTTTAGCCCGAGATGTACCGGGTATGGCGGATATTGATTCATCGTTATGGTTATTCTGCCGAAGAGTGAAGGAACACGTTACGGTTGCTTTATCTGGAGAATGTGCCGACGAGGTTTTCGGGGGGTATCCCTGGTTTCATCATCCGGAGCGGGTCAATGGTAATTCTTTTCCCTGGTCAACGGCATATGTGATGTGGGAAAAAATATTCCCCAAAAATGTAAAGAAAAAATTGAAACTATCCGATTATGTAAACGAGAGATATATGGAGGCACTGAAAAGCGTCCCGCGGCTTCCTGGTGAATCCCCGGTGGAAGCGCGAAGAAGGGAACTCTTCTATCTTAATCTGAATTGGTTCATGGTGATGTTACTTGAACGTAAAGATCGGATGAGTATGGCGAGCGGCTTGGAAGTCCGGGTGCCGTTCTGCGATCACCGGCTGGTGGAATATGTATGGAATATTCCTTGGGAATGGAAATGTTACGGCGGCCGTGAAAAAGGGATCCTGCGCCAGGCGGTTCAGGACCTTCTTCCGGAAGAAGTGTTGTTGCGAAAAAAGAGCCCATATCCCAAAACCCATCATCCGGAGTATCTGGCTCTGGTCACGGAACGATGGCTGGACATTGCGGCTGATCCTCAATCGCCGGTACGGGAATTAATCGATGTGAATGCCGTCTTTGAATGGGTCCGTCGGCAAGGGGTTGATAAGCCCTGGTTCGGCCAATTGATGGCCGGCCCGCAGTTGTTGGCATATTTGATACAAATTGATTCATGGTTGAAACATTATCGGGTCAATATTGTAATTTAACGTAATTTATCGAAAAAAGCATTAAAAAATCCGATTTTACCTACCGGCACAAGATGTGGGAAAAAGATTGGAAAATTTAACTAGATATTGAATGTTGGCATTATTTTGTAAAAAAAGATGCCGCAAAAAATGTAGAAAACCTGCGAAGGCTCATTCCAATAACGGTTAAAATTGTTGACATTTGGAAATACGTAGACTAAAATTAAAGAAAAATCTGGGTTTTAGAAGGAAGTTTATTACTTTTTAGCGAATATCTTAGTCACTATTGGTAATGAGATCTTTTTTTATCAGAACTTACCTATAAATTTTTTGTTTCGTTATATTAAAATTTTTGTGAACCCATAGAAGTGCATATCAAAATCAAACAACAGGTGGTATTAACTTGGCAGCACAAAACAGACAACGGCTCGGAGATATTTTGGTCCAGACCGGGATTATTACTCCGGAACAATTGGCTGAAGCTTTGGACGAACAAAAACATTCCGGAGAACGCTTGGGGAATGTCTTGGTCAAAAAGGGCTATTTAACGGAACAACGCCTAATCGAGGTGCTTGAATTTCAACTGGGTATTCCTCATGTGGTTATAGCTAAACGGCATATCTCTCCTGATGTAGTCGCATTGGTTCCTGAAACACTAGCCAGAAAATACCGGATTTTTCCGGTGGAGAGAAACGGGGATCGACTTGTCCTCGGAATGGTTGACCCGACGAATATATTAGCTATCGATGACCTGAGACTGTCGTTGAAAATGGAAATTCAACCGGTCATCGTTACTGAAGAAGATTTAAATCATACCTTTAATCAATATTATGGCATTAAAGAGTCGGTTCGGGATGTCTTTAAGGATATGGACGTGGAGATTGAAGAGACAAAATCCGATGAACCGTCAATGGATGCCATTGAGTCCATGGTTGACGACGCTCCTATTGTTCGCCTGGTTAATCTCATCATCACCCAGGCGGTTAAGGAGCGGGCCAGTGATATTCATTTGGAGCCGACTGAAAAAGAATTGGTTGTACGTTATCGGGTTGACGGTCGCTTGCGTCAGATGATGACGACGCCGAAAAATACCCAGCCGGCGATTATTTCCAGGATTAAGATTATCTCGGGAATGAATATTGCTGAAAAGCGGATTCCCCAGGACGGACGTATACAAATGAGGGTAGATGGGGTTCCCATCGATTTGCGGGTTTCATCCGTTCCCACAGTCTTTGGCGAAAAGATCGTTATGCGGATTCTTTTTAAAAACAATGTTCTGGTCAAAATGGACAAGCTTGGATTTTTGCCTGAGACTCTGGAAAAATTTAGATCGGTATATCGTAATCCACACGGTATTATTTTGGTGACAGGCCCTACCGGAAGCGGTAAGACAACTACTTTGAGTGCAGTGTTGAATGAGTTGAATTCCCCGGAAGAAAATATCATGACAGTTGAAGATCCGGTGGAATATCAGATTCCCGGTATTAACCAGGTGCAGGTTAATGTAAAAGCCGGTTTGACATTTGCGTCGGCATTGCGGGCATTTTTGCGGCAGGACCCTGATATTATCATGGTTGGTGAGATCCGGGATAAAGAGACCGCTCAAATTGCAACTCAAGCAGCTTTGACAGGACATTTGGTGCTGTCAACCTTGCATACTAATGACGCTCCGAGTTCTATTACTCGTTTGATCGACATGGACATTGAGCCCTTTTTAGTCGCTTCTACCGTGATCGGGGTATTGGCTCAACGGTTGGTGAGAGCCATTTGCGAAGGGTGTAAAGAAGCGTATCAAATTCAACCTAATGATGTTTATTATTCGATTGTCCGTGAATGGTTAAGGGAATTGCCCGAAGAACGATTGATCTTTTATAAAGGTAAGGGCTGTCGCCAGTGTAATGGGACAGGCTATGCCAAACGGGTGGCCCTTCATGAGGTTCTAGTTGTCGATAAGGACATTCGTTATTTGATTGGGAAAAATGTGCCGTCTACGGAGTTGAAAGAAGCGGCTATGAAATCAGGGATGATAACTTTATTTAAGGATGGTTTATTAAAGGCTTTGGAAGGCAAAACAACTCTTGAAGAAGTTATTCGGGTGGCTTACACCAGAGAATAGAAGGAGTTGAGTTTATGCAGATTGCTGACTTTTTAAAAGTGGCTATGGAAAGAAATGCATCCGATCTGCATTTAACTGTCGGACGCCCTCCGATGTTGAGGATTTATGGGGAATTGCTGCCGATTGAAGGGGTGGAGGCATTAACGTCAGCCACAACCCAGGAATTGCTCGTCCCTCTTTTGGACGATAACCGGAAAAAGGCATTACTTACTACAGGCCAGGTGGACTTCTCTTACGGAGTGCGCGGCTTAGGACGCTTTCGTGTGAATATCTTTCGGCAACGGGGAGCACTTTCTGCAGCTATGCGTACCATTCCCAGCAGTATTCCTTCCATTGATATGTTGGGGTTGCCGGAAGTGGTGAAAGGGTTTGCCGAGAAGTCGAGAGGGCTCATTTTGATAACCGGCCCGACAGGAAGTGGAAAGTCGACGACGTTGGCGGCCATTATCGATTTGATCAATACCAACCGCAATTGCCATATTATTACGCTGGAAGATCCGATTGAATATTTGCATATGCACAAAAAATCCATTATTAATCAGCGGGAAGTCGGGACGGACACTGATTCCTTTGCCTCAGGGCTCCGGGCGGCGCTACGGGAAGATCCGGATGTAATTTTAGTGGGCGAGATGCGGGATTTTGAAACGATTCAGATTGCGATTACGGCCGCAGAAACGGGACATCTGGTTTTTGCTACGTTGCATACAAACGATACGGTCCAAACGGTGGACCGGATCATTGACGTTTTCCCGCCAAACCAGCAAGCCCAGATCAGAACGCAATTATCTTTGGTAATACAGGCGGTTGTTTCACAGCAGTTGTTGCCCCGCTTAGATCAGCAAGGACGGGTCATTGCTACGGAAGTTATGATTGCCAATTCGGCTATCCGGAGTTTGATACGCGAAGGGAAAACCCATCAAATCAGGACATCGATTCAGACTGGAGCTAAATTTGGTATGCATACGCTGGATTCGGATTTAAGAAGATTGTATGAACAGCGGATTGTCAGTTTCTCGGAAGCGTTGATGCGTGCTGTGGATCAGGAAGAATTCAGAAAATACGGGGAAGAATCCCGGCATGGATAACCGGAGGGATATAAATGGCTAGTTTCAAGTATGTGGTGAAGGATCGGTCTGGGAAGACCTCTCAGGGATTCATCGAAGCGGCCAACATGGGCGAGGCTGCTGCCAAACTCAGACAGGATAATTACTTTATTGTACAGCTCGGTCCGGCAGACAAGGAATCAGCCGTATTGACCAAGAGTGCTAAGCAGCAAACCCAGGAAAATTCGGTCCGGGGGAAAGTGAATCTAAAAGACAAAATCTTTTTTACGAAACAGTTTTATGTTATGCTCCGGGCTGGTATGGGGATGATCGTATGCCTTAACAACTTATACGAACAGACAGAAAATCTCTATTTACGTCATATTATTACGGAAATTCGAAAAGATGTGGAAAGCGGTGTTCCTCTTAGTACTGCACTAGCCAAGTTTCCAAAAGTTTTTAACGGGATGTTTGTAAACATGATTGAGGCTGGCGAAGCCAGCGGAAAATTGGATTTGAGTTTACAGCGTCTCAATGATTTTTTCGAACGGGAATATAATCTGAAAAAAAAGATTATCGGAGCTTTGATTTATCCGGCGATCATCTGTGTCGTGGCCGTTGCTGTGGTGATTATCTTACTGACATTTGTGGTTCCGACTTTTGTCAATATTTTCGCTGATTCCGGTGCCCAACTTCCGGGTATCACTCGAGCGTTGGTGATGGTCAGCGATATTCTGAGAAATTATTGGTATCTGTTGATGGTGTTTGTGATTGGCCTTGGATTGGTTTATAAAGTCATGGGCAATAATCCAAAAGGCAGGGAGAAGTTGGATCAGTTTTGGATTAATTTCCCCCAGGTCGGGGATTTAATCGAAAAGGTGGTGATCTCCAGGTTTGCCCGGACTTTGGCGACCTTATTGGACAGCGGAGTTCCGTTGCTCCAAAGCTTGGAAATTGTCCAGAGGGCGGTAAGTAATGCGGTAATCGCCCGGGGAATTCGTCATGCAGCAACCAGTGTCAATCAGGGGACAGGTTTGGCACGGCCGCTATTGGAAAGCGGCGTGTTTCCGGTGATGGTTCCACAAATGGTTGCCATTGGCGAAGACACCGGTGATATAAATCATATGCTGGAGGAAGTTGCTGATTATTATGATAAGGAGGTGAGTTATGCTTTAGAAAACCTGACCGCAATGTTCGAACCTTTGATCATTGTGGGTTTGGGCGGAGTGGTAGCGTTTATCGTCGCAGCTATCATGCTTCCCATGTTTGACATCTCAACAGGAGCAACTCTTCGATAAAAAAATTAAAAGGAGGAAAAAAAGATGTTTATGAAATTGGCAAAAAGACAAGAAGGTTTTACTTTGGTTGAATTATTGATTGTTATTACCATTATCGGCGTTTTGGCAGCTATTGCTGTACCCCGCTTCTTAACCAACAAGGCAGCTTCGGAGCAAACTGCTTGCCGAGGGAACTTGTCCCGCTTAAATGAAGCGATTGGCCGATATGCATTTGATAATAATGGTAAAGCTCCTAGTGCGATCGGTGATTTGGCTCCCAAGTATATTGATCGGGCGCCGAACTGCCCTACAGATGGTAGTGGTTATAATATTAATACTACTACTTTGACAGCTGTATGCCCGAACGGTCACGTGTTACCGTGATGACAATTTAAAGGGGGAAGGCCTCTTCCCCCTTTTCCCAAATTTAAAATAGGGTTATCCTAAGGAGTTTCCTGATGGTTCAAAATTTTTATCAGGAAGTACAAGGTTTCACATTAATTGAAATATTGATTGTTATCACTATCATTGGCGTGTTGTCAGCCCTTGTTTTGCCGAGGTTTTTCGTTAATTTGAATGATGCTGACATTGCGACATGTAAGAGTAACCTTTCCAGTCTAAATGAAGCAATCAGTCGCTATATGTATGTAAACGGTGGCCTTCCGCCAGCTGTTATAGGGGATTTGATTCCGAATTATCTGGAAAGGGTACCTAAGTGCCCGGTCGGTAAATCGACAGGTGCCTATTTAATTGGGACTGATAATTTAGCGATATGCAGCAATGGGCATACGCTGTAAGTTAATAATATCATTGGTAGTTAGGAGATTCCATTGGAGTTTATTGTTGCATTAACTTTTGGTATGGTTATCGGTAGTTTTCTGAATGTCTGTATTTACCGGATACCTCGAGGGTTGTCTATTGTATTTCCGCCGTCGTCCTGCCCTGCCTGTGGCCATCGTTTAGGTGTAACGGAATTGGTTCCGTTGTTCAGTTTTTTGGCATTGCGTGGGAAATGCAAAAACTGCGGAAAGAAAATATCTTGGCGGTATCCGTTGGTTGAGCTGTTGACCGGGTTATTGTTTGCTGGTTCTTATGGTATCTGGGGATTGTCTTTGGATACATTGAAAGCGTGGATTTTTATCGGTTTGATTATTCCGATTGCATTGATTGACTTAGAGTATAAGCTTATCCCCAATGTACTTTCATTTCCCGGAATTATAGCGGGATTACTCTTGAGTTATGATCATATCCTGGATGCCGCAGTTGGTATTTTGCTTGGTTTTGGCGTCGTTGTATTGATCATTGTTATCAGCCGTGGAGGCATGGGCTGGGGAGACGCTAAGTTATTAGCGATGTTTGGAGCATTTTGGGGATGGAAAGTTGTCATATACAGCCTTTTTATCGGTAGTTTTTTTGGAAGCATTATTGGTGTGATACTACTTGCGACACATCGTGCTACAAGGAAGACTTACATACCCTTTGGTCCTTATCTTGCTTTGGGTGCGATAACATCGGTTGTCCTTTTCGCTTTCAATTTTCCATGGATCTCAATTATTCCGTAAAGGGGTGATGAGATGTGAAAAAAAACGAAGCAGGAATGACCTTTATTGAAATAATGGTGGTAATTGCTATTCTAAGTGCAGTATCGGCGATTGCGATTTTTAATCTTAGCCGTGGTACCAATGCTTATGTAGCTGAGACGGCGAGAGAGAGGTTGATTCAGGAACTGCGCAGTGCCAGGGCGGAAGCAATTGCCAGGAATGCGTTGGTCGAATTTAGGATGGTCAATACGAATACTTTTGAAACCAATTTACTTACTAATAACGGGAGTATCAGCTCTAATCTTCGAGTGCCATTTCAGTTGGTTGAGAGAAATAACGATATTGTAGTAAGACTGAATAATTTTACCTCAAATAATTCGGTAATTTTTGATAATAGAGGTCGAGTAACCAATATCCAAACGGGAAGAAACCAGGGTTCGATTCAGGTTCGCGGAACAAACATAACTACAAATATTGCTATTTATAATACAGGGCATATTGCCCGTTCGTGGAGGAGCAATAATGAGGAATGATTCTGGCTTTACGCTGATCGAAGTCATGGTGTCGTTGTCATTAATGGGCTTCTTACTGATAGGAATGAGCATGATGCCTATGCAGATGAGGGCTTTACGGGCTAATGCTGAGGCAAGGGCTACTGCGGTTTCTTATGCAGAAAATATTATCGAGCAATATCGAAATATGGATTATGATACGCTGCCCAATAGAGCGTTACAGCCCATTATAAATTTGAGAAATGCTGATGTTACTAAGAATATGAATTTAACTTACAGATACAGTGTTGTGGTGGAAGGGTATAATATCGGAAATATATCCGCTAATTTCGATAATATGCTAACTTCTACAAATGTCAATCCCCAAGTTAAACAGGTCAGGGTAAGAGTTACATGGCAAGGGGAAAGGTTGAACGGATTTGTTGAGCGAACCGCTTTGATTCCGAAGAAATAAGGGGTGATTGGTTTGAAACGAAATGGGAGTAGGTTGAAAAACCAGTCTGGGATGACTCTGGTTGAAATGCTCATTGCTATCTTGATAACCGGAATCCTTATTATCGGATTGACGGGGTTTGCAAAAATATTCCAAGAGCAATTTTCTACGCATCGTGATGTTTTTGAGACAGAGCAATCAATATATTTTGCCATGGAAAGCTTAATACGGGAGATACGTGAAGCCCGTAGTATTGAGCCTTCACCCTCTTCTACTTCGAGCCAAATTCGCTTAATAAATTCCAATAGTATCCCGGTTACATACAGGATTGATCCGAACGATAGCAGCTTGAAACGCCAAGAAGGCAGCGGAGAATTTGTTGTAGTCGCTGAACATGTTGATACAGCAAATTCCAGATTTTCATATGATACTAAATATAAAGTTGTAACTATCGTACTAAAAGGATTGTTTAATGACAATGAAGTCATTCTCGAAAATTCCGCATATTTACGTAATTCCAAATAATAATTTGGAGGGGGTAAATTCATGTGCGCAGTTAGAGAAGAAAAGGGAATAGCCTTTGTATTAGTCTTATTTGCGTTAGTCATGTTCGGTGTTACCTCCATAGTTGTGATGACAGGAGTGCGGACCCAAGGGAATGTAACATCCATGATGGAAGGGTCAAAACTTGCTCTATTGAGGGCGGAGGATGGATTAACCATAGCTATAGCCAAGATAAAAGATAATCAATCTTTCGGTAGCAGCTTTGAATATACAACTGCGGATAACTGGAGGGTAAGAATAGAACAGTCTGTCAATCAAAATGGTAGTACGCTTCTTAGATCTACAGCGACGAGGGGACGATTTAGCAGGACAGTAGCAGTTGATTATGATGCAGGGAATAATGGGCCCCATCCGGCATTACAACATGCTATTTTTGCCTACGGTGATATTGAATTGGTAAATGGATGGATGAACTTGAATGGTAACTCTGTTTTTACCAATTCAAATATGACAATATCTAGAAATTTTGGCGGTGACGGAGGAGGCAGCGGTGAACTTCTGGCCCATGGAACGATTACCCATAATGGAACCATTAATAATACTCCCATCAGAGGAGGGCAGGATGAGATTCCTTTTCCGGAATTGGATTTTGAAAAACTTACAGCAGGCCAAAGGAAGATTCCACAAAGTCAGCTGCTTTCGACACTTCAAACTATGCAAGATACTGGCGGAACGATAGTTGTTGAAGTCAATAGCCCTGAAGTAAAGATAGATAGAAATATCACTCTTAACAGAGAAACAACGATAATTTTTGTGAAAGCGCCAGGTTATACCGGAGATTATGTTGTTCACTTTAAAGCAGATAGTTGGAATATAAATGGTAAAGTGAATTTTCTTGCCGATGGTGGTACATATCATTTCAACAACTTCAGCTATAATTCCAAAGGTATCATTTATTCCAATTATGAATCACCTGATGGGTATACCATTCACGTGAATAACTCGAACAAAGCGTTTGACATTGGCGGTTTAATTGTAAAAGGAAAAATTAAATTGGATAATGCTAATGTGAACTTACATCGTCTTTCAGATAAAGAACGATGGGACTTTTTGGATGCCTTTTTACAACAAAACGGGTTTACATATAAGAATTGGCGTGAACTTTAATTCAGGAGGAGATATTATGGCGAAATCCGTTGGCATTGGCTTGGATATCGGCACCAGTTCGGTGAAAATAGTGGAGCTGGTGAGGGATAAAGCATCCATCAAGATATCAAAATTTGGAATACAACCTTTCTCAACGAATGCCCTGACCGGAGGCGTAATAACCAACAGTTCCGAAGTGGCCAGGGTGATTCGTGAGCTGTTTCAAATGACAAAGATCAAGCCAAAAAAAGCAGTGGTGGCCATTGCCGGGCAATCGGTCATCGTGCGGCATATTAAAATGCCTTTCATGACAAAAGATGAGCTGGCCAATGCCATCCGGTGGGAAGCTGAGCGATATATCCCTTTTGCTATTGATGAAGTGAATATGGACTTTGAAATTATTGAAGAAGACAAAGACCAAAACACCATTGAGGTGATGTTGGTTTGTGCCCATAATGATATTTTACACAGTCATCTTCGGGCGTTGGATGAAGCTGATATTCAGCCGTTGGCAATGGATATTCAGCCTTTTGCTTTGATGCGTGCTATGGGGATGGAACAGACCAAAATCGAGGGGAGCGTAGCTATAGTCGATATTGGTGCGGGAACAACGGATTTGACTATCGTTAAAGACGGGATTCCCCGTTTTACCCGGATTATACCGATTGCCGGTACTCATATGACCACAACGGTAAGCGATCAATTACTTATTAGTTTTGCTGAGGCAGAGGAGCTCAAGATCAGATGTGCGGATGCTTTATATGATTTTTCGGGTTCAGAAGAGTCGGATGCATATAAAGTGAATTTTGCCTTGCAGTCAAGTTTGAAGGAATTGGTGATGGAGTTACGCCGGTCCTTCGATTATTACCGTTTACAACAAAGGAATGAAGAAATTAAGGAAGTATATATTTCCGGTGGCGGTTCCAAGATGAAAAATTTGATACCGTTTATGAAAAATGAGCTGGAAATTAAGGTGAATAAAGGAGTTAACGGTATCGGAATTACAACTAGAACGGGCGACGATTTCGTTGAGGAATTCCCCATCTATACAGTGGCCATTGGGCTTGCCCTTCGGGAGGTGCTGGACGCATGAGAATCAATCTGTTACCGCAGGAATATCGGCCGCAACCATTAATTAATCCAAAACGGTTGTTCTTAATGATTATTAGCGGTGTTTTGGCCTTATCATCCATCGGTTTTGCGTTTTTCGAATATACTTCCATCAACGCAAACAAGCGGGATTTACAATCCATTAAACAACAATTAACAGCCTTGGAAAGCAAGAAAGATTTACTGCAAAAGGCGGAGGCGTTGCAGCAGGAGATCGAAAAGTTTAAAAAGGAAGTTAAAACCATTGAAGGGTATTATAATCAGCCGGTCATGCTGCTTGATCGAATGACTGCAGCGATGCCCGAGCATATCTGGTTGGAAAACCTGAAGCTGGGGACTGATGGGAAAATCCAGATTAGGGCCCATACTCTCGATTTTGTAATAATCAGTGATTTGTTAGATAATTTAAAGAAGACGGGGATATTTCAGGAAGTCAAACTGTTAAAGATAGATGAAGAGAAAAATGAAGATTCCGGCCTTACCACGTATAGTTTTGAGTTCATGACTGACACAGGGAGGAAGTTGGAATATGCCAAAAAATAAAATGATTATCAATAATATCGTTTTTATCATTGTTGTCTCTGTGTTGCTGGCCGGGAGTATTGCGTCAGGTATCTATTTATATAATGAAAACCAAAAGATTATGGAGGAAAAATCTGCAAAAGGAAGGGAATTAGAGGATCTTCAAAGAAGACTTGAATTGATTCCGGATCTGGAGTCGATGAATGAAGAGCTGAACAATGAAAAGCAAAAATTATCGTCATATATTCCGGATAAGGAAGGACAAGCCAACTTTGTCCGAGAGCTTGAAAAATTAGCTTCAAGTTGTGATGTCCAAATTCTGAGCTGTCAAAGTAAATCCGATGTATTTCATCATAAAGTTCTTCCCCAATATCCGGTATATCAGTGGGAACTTAATTTAGAGTCGAATTATAGCGGTTTAAGTCAATTTTTAAAATCGCTATCCGATGCCAAGCGTTTTCTGGTAGTTTCCGAGCTTGCTGTCAACAGTCTTTTTTCAGAAGAAGATGGAAAATATCTGGTTAATACCCGTGTAACGTTAGACTTAATAACCAAACAAGTTTCGGAGAAGGTGAACTAATGAAGGCTACCGAAAAAAATCAAGCAACGATAAGTCCTGCAACGTATGTTATTTTAGGGATAGGTTTGATTGCTATCATTTGGTTACTATGGCCTACTTCTCAGAAAACCCCCCAACAGCAACCGGCACAAGAAATAGTTCATAATCAAACCGGAACCGAAGTTCCAAAAACACAAGTTAAAGCTGGGGAACAGGAGGTGGAAACGGAGGATACGGTGATTGAGTCGTCTGCACGAAATCCTTTTTTACCTCCGTCAATCGTCCGGACAATGAGCCGGAAAACGCCCTATGACTCTACAAGGAATGTAACACCACCTATAGTTCAGGAGCAGTCGCGTAGAGGATTGGATGTTATTTCATCTGGCGATAAAACGGATAAAGATGAGATTAAGTCCGAAGAGATATTAAAACCGGTATGGAAAGGGTTTTTACAGGTTCCTGGAGATCAGCTCGTAATAATCCGATACAAACAGAAATCACACTTTTTAAGATTAGGGGATCGGCTTTCCGGAACAGAGTATCGTCTTACAGATATCAATCCACAGTATGTAGTCCTGCTTTCTCCGACTGATACGTTGAAACTGGAGAAAGTGAAGAAGGGGGTAAAATGAAATGCAAAAGGTTAAATGGAAATTCCTCTGGTTGGCATTAGTCTTTGTCTTGGCTCTTTCGATTCAGGTATTGGGAGAAAGTAATGAAACTGTCATATTATCCGATTTTGATATATACGAAGCGGATATCCG
>JAKOTQ010000124.1 GCA_029776205.1 Bacillota bacterium
CAGACAGTTTTTAAAATATTTAAAAATATGTTTAAATCTTATGTGTGGTAAGTATGCCCTTTTTTAGCTATCAAATGTAAATATCAGGAAAAAGAATGGCTAAAATTATTTTTTTATTGTTTTTATCTCGAAATAAGTAAGTTTGCTAAAGAGAATTTTTGCAAAGGAATTGTAAAAAAGGTACAAAGCAAAAAACTCAAGATAAAATGGTGTTGACAAACTATTAGAAACGTGATAGACTAATCTTCCACCGGCGAGGAACAAATAAACTCGCAGGTAAACGAAATAAAAATGGTTGTTGAAATAAGTCCGTTGAGTCGGATCAAAACAATGGAAATTCGATAATTTCGGTGAATGAAATCACCGTTTCGCCCGATATATTTTGATAGAGCAGTTGAATTTATCTATCATCCGAAACGGAGGTTATCGATGAGACGCGTATTTGTAATCATCATGGTATGCTTCGGGCTTTTGGCAGGGGCCGTTGGTATGGCGGCTCCGGCGGAGGACTACCGGTTGGGGCCCGGAGACGTGCTCGCTGTCAGCGTCTGGGGTTATCCCGAATTGCAAGTGCCAGAATTGATTATCCGGCCCGATGGCAAGATCGCAGTTCCGTTGGCCGGTGAAGTACAGGCGGCCGGATTGACGCCCGCGGAGTTGACGGCTGAAATAAGCCGGATTTTGGGAGATTTCGTGAAAGAGCCGAAGGTTACGGTCAATGTGATTAAATTCCGGACCACCCGGGTGTATGTCTTGGGCGAGGTCAATAAACCCGGGCTCTATGAGATTGAAAAAGAACACCGGGTGTTGGATGCTTTGGCCGCAGCCGGCGGTTTTACCCGGAGTTCCGATAAGAACAAGGTATATCTGGTCCGCAGCGGGGATCGGATGAATTATACCCTCATCAATCTCAATGATATATTGCGGAAAGGCGATATGTCGCAGAATTATGTATTAAACGACGGCGATGCGTTGTTTTTAACACGACATAAGTTAGATTATATGAAAGAAATATTGCCTTTCATTACAGCCTGGGCTCAGATCGAGGATATCAGGGATAATAATTAGTACGGGAATACGGGAGTGAGGTTTAAAGGGATGGCGGAACAGCGTCAATTGTCTCCCGGGCCTCATGTTTTAAACAGCAAGTTATCATATGTACGAAGGAGTAAAATCAGTGAGCGAACAGCACTATGTAATGGAAGAAGAAACGCTTGATTTGAAGGATATTCTTCGCATTATGAGGCGGAGACGGGGACTGGTATTGGGAGTGTTTTTGGCGGCTGTCGTGGCTGCTACAGTTATCAGTTTTCTTTTGCCCCCGACGTATCAGGCAGAAACCACCCTCCGGATCAAACAGTCCAAAGGGCTGGCCGATTCGTTATTGGGAAGCATGCCTTTTGGGAATTCTATGGCCACCAAGCAGATGATGTCGACTTATGCTGAGATCCTTAAGAGCAGGACCGTGGTCGAGTCCATGTTGGCCAAGGTGTATACCGACCCATCGGACAGGCCGGATTATGACGAGATGGTTGTTAGGATCGCAACGCTTCCTGTCCGTGATACGGAGATTCTCAAAGTATCGGTGACTGCTAAGAAGCCGGATGAAGCTGAACGGCTCACTAATGCGTTGGTGCAGTCGTTTATGGAGCGGATGACGGATTTGGTCCGATCCGAACAAAGGATGATTCGGTCTTTTATCGGTGACCGGTTGGAGGAAGCCAAGAAGGAATTGTTGACTGCTGAAACGGCGTTGGAAGTTTACAAGCGGGAACAGCGGATCGTAGCTCCGTCAGAGGAGACCCGGGCGATGGTCGAACAGTTGTCTGTTGTGAATAAGTTAAAAGCAGAAAATACTGTGACGCTAGCCTCGGCCCAGGCTAAATTGAAAAGCGCTCAGGCTCAGCTGGGAGAGCAAAAACCGGAATTTGTGGCGGAAAATCAACTTATTTTGCAATACCGGAGCAAACTGGCTGATCTTGAAGTACAGTTGGTGGGATTGCTTCAGAAATATACGGAGCAACATCCGGAAGTATTGGCACTTCGGGCAGCTATCGCTGAAACCAAGGAACGGTTAAATGCGGAGATCGCTCGGGTTATCAATGCAGAGGCATCATCGATCAATCCGGTTTATCAAAAACTGTTGCAAGCCCGGATCGAAGCGGAAGTGGAGATCGCTGCCGCTGAATCGCAGCGGGAAGCCATCGAGCGGGTTATTGCCGGACATGAGCAGATGTTGATAACCCTTCCTGCAAAGGAGCAGGGACTGGTTCGAGTGATGCGGGATGCCACGGTGGCTCAAGAGATATACATTATGTTGGCTAAACGTCATGAGGAGGCCCGGATCAGTGAGGTGATGCAGCCCACCGATGTCCAGGTTATCGATACAGCGGTGGCTTCGGACAAGCCGATTAAGCCTAATAAGCGGCTGAATGTGATGATTGCCGCTTTTTTAGGCCTGTTTGCCGGGACCGGTTTGGCCTTTATCCTGGAGTATGTCAATAAAACGATTATCAATGCTGAAGATGTTGAATATTATCTGGGTCTTCCTGTACTTGGAAATATTCCTGATTTTGATACGGAGAACAGGGAGAAAAAAGGATTCGGATTTATGAGTAAGGTTAAATAATAGCATTTCAGCACAGCTGAGTTCTAATAACGAATATTTGATGGATGGGTTATAACGATAAATTGCATTGAGGAAGGTAGAAATGGCAGAACGGAAACTAATCGTCCATGAACAGGCGAAATCGCCGATTTCGGAGGCCTATCGGACCCTCCGGACTAATTTACAGTTTTCCAAAATCCATGATGATTTAAAATTAGTGATGTTTACCAGTTCCGGCCCGGGCGAAGGAAAGTCGACAACAGCGGCCAATACGGCAGTGGCTATGGCCCAGGCCGGAAAACGAGTGTTGCTTGTCGACTGTGACTTGCGTAAGCCGGTGCAGCATCGGATTTTTGGGAAGAAAAAAGATGGATTATCCAATCTGATCGTCGAGTCTCTTAGCCTGGATCAGGTGATCCAATCCACTGAAGTGCCGGGGCTCAGCCTTTTAACCAGCGGGCCGATTCCGCCCAATCCGTCGGAGCTTTTGGGTTCTGCGAAGATGGATGATTTTCTGGCGGTGGCGAAAGAACGATTTGATCTGGTGATTTTGGATGCA
>JAKOTQ010000002.1 GCA_029776205.1 Bacillota bacterium
TCGAATAAATCCCATGGGTGCGCAATAGATCGTCAAAGATGGTCCCTCGGCCAGCCGCCAGTCTCTCTATCATCCACTGAAAACTCGTTTCAGTCGGAAAGTTCAATTCAGCCTCAAGGAAAGCCGATACCGCACGGAATCCGCTTCGGACAAACGTTAATTCATCATACAAGGTATCATCCAGATCAAAGACAAGAACCATCAACGCACACCGCCTGGCGGCCATCCAGCCACTTACTTCTTGATAGCATACATAAAGATCGAACGCCCCAACCCTTGTTGGGCCAGATTTTCATATAACCGGTCCAAAACATCCTGCCGCCCGGTCTCCTTGAAGGAAGCTTCGAAGTTTTTCACAAAGGGCCCGACCTTCTGGCGCTCCGTTTCGCTGGCATAATAATTGATTCCACCGGCTAACAAAAACTCCAAAGGGAAATTAGTCGTACGATAAACTTCCCGAAAACCCACTTTCGATAATAACTTCGATAACGAATCAAAGGTAAAATAATTAATATGATCCGGAAGGCAAACCCAATGGGGACTCTCATCATATTTTTCCAGGTAAGCCCGTTGGCCCGGACTAAAATCATTTGGGACACATACTCTGATAACCCCGCCCACAGCCATAACATGATGAAGCATCGTTAACACCGAATACGGATCTTTAATATGCTCCAACACAAATTCCATGTTGATAAAAGATATGCCTTCCAGGTTTAAATCGTTGACTGTCTCAACCGGTTGATTTACCACATCCAAACCATACCTTTTTAAATATAATGCAGCATCCCGACTCGGTTCAATGATCGTTGTTTCCCAGCCTTGTTCTTTAAAAAACAGGCTTAATAAATCATTACCACAGCCAACATCAAGCATATGCCGGTTACCGGTTTTCAGGAAACTTGACACTTGACGATATATCGTTTGAAAACTCAACTGGTTTTAATTTGTTGTTTTTGTTTTTCAATATCACTATCCGTTATTTTCGTATAAGGAAATGGTTTAACCTCCCGAAAATAGCGATTCTGGTAAAACCCATCCAAAGGCAGATCAAAATGTTCCGGATCAATATGGGCAAAGCCACAGCCTTGGCAATTAATAATTCTGTAGCCCTGATATTCCCAAGCTTCCTGATATAAATGTTTCATATTACTCATTCGGCCAAATCTCCCAAAATTGACTTTTTCGTTACAAATATACTGCCTGATCATACCGAAGCATAGTCAGATTGTCTTGAAACTCTCCGAGCATCGGCTCCACCGGTTGCCCGGTGCATATCCGGTAAATGAGATAAGGATAGTCCACGCCGGCCCGGATGGTTAATGGAACCCCTCCGCCAAACCGGGGATTGATCTCGATCCAATATACTTCGTTTCCCGTATCAATGCATTGAAGGTTAAGAGGCCCAATGGCGCCCAACGCTTCGACAATCCGCTTACATTGGTCCATCAAATCCGGACGTTTCACCGTCCGGCTCTTGATCACCTCTCCGGCCCGAACCATTAACCTTTCCCGGGGAACCACCGAAATGACCTTCCCGTCAAAGTCCGCCAAGACATCCATGGTATACTCGATCCCCGAAACATAGTGCTGAAAAACCATATTTTGGACATCGTCCAAGAACTCTAACTCTTCTAACCTTTTAACCAGGCGGAGTCCCACCGACCCCATACCGAAACGGGGTTTGGTCATTACCGGCATGTCCGCTGCGGTAAGGCCGTGAATATCCTTTATCGTCTTTGGGGTTTTAATGTGATGTCGATGAAAAAACTGCCAAGTCTCCCATTTATCCAGGGAAATCCTTAAAACCCGCCCTTCAGAGAGTAACACCCGGGTTCCGACGGCTTGAAAACGGTCCCGTTCCGCGTCAAGACGTAAAAATTCCGGTTCATAAAGGGGGATTAACACGTCAACCCGTTCCGATTCGCATAACATCGATAAAACTTCAATATAGCGATCATCGTCGGCCTTCGGGACCGGATAAATGCCATCCAAAAATTGAGCAGCCGGAGCTAAATGCGGCTCCGGGTCCACTCCAATCAATCGTAAAGCGATACCCTTCTCCTTCAATGAATTTCTGAAAGCCTCGATCAGGCCGACCCTTCGGCCCACCGCCGTAAAAAGAATGGTAAACATCAAAACCACCTAAACTCATTTTTTCAACAAGCTATCCACCAGTTCCATCGCTTCTTTGACCACAATATCCATATTAAAATACTGATAAAGCCCTAACCTGCCGGTAAAATACAGATTTTTCCCGGATTCAGCTTCTTTCCGATACTTGGCATATAATGATTTATTTTCAGCTTTGGGAATCGGGTAATAGGGCTCTCCTTCCGAGCAAGGATATTCCCTGACGATGGTCGTTTTGGGATGGATCTGGCCGGTCATATGCTTAAACTCGGTAATCCTGGTAAAATCATAATCATTGGGATAATTGACCGTGGCCACCTCTTGATAATACGTACAGTCTAATGTCTCAAACTGAAATTCGATGGAACGGTAAGGAAGCTTACCGTATTTATAATCGAAGAAAGCGTCGATGGGACCCGTATAAATGAGCTTGTCATAAGCTATTTTACCCTGAATGACCGCAAAATCGGTATTCAGCATCACATGAATCAGAGGATGATCCAGCATATTGGCAACCATCTTGGTATAACCATACCGCGGCATTCCTTGATAACGGTCTTCAAAATACCGGTCATCCCGATTATAACGAATGGGAATACGGGCCGTAACTTCCGGATCCAGTTCTTCGGCATCAAGATCCCACTGTTTTTTAGTGTATCCCTTGAAGAACAGCTCATAAAGTTCAAGCCCGATATTCTTCACCACCATGTCCCGGGCATTGGTAACCGGGATATCCGGCTGTTTCACCTTATCATAAAACTCCCGTATATTTTCGCTGGAGTAATTAGTGTTGTAAAGCATATTGATGGTATCCACATTGATCGGCATCGGGACCAACTTGCCCCGTACCAGACTCAGTACCCGATGCTGATAATAATGCCACGGAGTAAACCGGGACAAAAAATCCCACACCTGCTTATGTTTGGTATGGAAAATATGGGGCCCGTATTTATGGACCAAAATGCCGTCCTCATTGTAATAGTCATAAACATTACCGCCAATGTGGTTCCGCTTATCGATGATTAAGACCCGATGCCCGTTCTCAGCCAAAAGTCTGGCGCAAGTTACCCCTGACAAGCCACACCCGACAATCAAATAATCAAACATCTGCTACAACTCTCCTTTTTTCTCAAGATTACGAAGTTTAAACGGCAAAAACGGAATGACGAACACCGCCAAAACAGCTGTTGACACAGACGAAAGCACAGATATCGCCAGGTTTTTCAATCCCAGGCAAAGGACGGAAAACCGTCTTACCTCCTTAAACTCCGACCGGACATTGCAAAGCACCCTTTTGGAAGCTTTAAGGCCTAAGGAAAATAACAATACGTTAAAAAATCCGGCTCCCGTAATATTCGTCACCGGAACAATCACCACGTCAAAGGTTTTGTCTTTAAGGACCGGAACTTTGTTTTTAAGCTTAAAGCCTTCTTTGTAAGGATAAACATAAATATCATTTACCTGTCGATATTTCTGAGCCAACATCACACCATGTTCGTGGGTAAGTATACTGATGCGATGATCAGGATATGCCTTGGCAATGGCCGCGAGATTTTTATCCAATTGCTGAAAGCTGACGGAACGGATGATTAATAGTTCTTTCATTGTTATCCTCATTTTTGAATACGTCTGCTTACATTATCGGTAAAAAGTAAAGGAAACATTAAAAGGAATGCGTAAGTTTTTGGCAATTTCCATCGAGACAGGTTTCCGTTTGCCTTTCAGGCAGCCCATATATACAAACGCATTGACCATTGCTTTTAAATAAATCATGGTTTTCTGTTCCATTGAAAAATAGAAGCACTCCCTGATCAAGCTAACGGTCAGCGGAATCGCCATTTCCAACGGATAGTTCTTCCAAATCAGCCAAAATGCGTTTCGGGTATAGTAAAACGGAGCCCGCCAGGAACTGCGGTTGGTCGGAGAATATTTGTGGTAAGAGACCACATCGGCGAAGAATTTGATGGTATATCCCCGGTCCAGAATGCGAAATGCGGTATCCTGCTCATTCCAATAAAGGAAAAACTCGTCCGGGTAAAACCCTACTTCCTCCAAGAGATCCCGGCGCACGCCAGCCCCGGCACCGTTAAAAGCCAACAGGTAGTTTTCAGCTGTTGCCGCCGTTTCTCCAAGAGCTTGCCCGGTCCCCTCAAAGGCATCATTTTTCACATCATCATAATCATAGAAGTTACGGACATCAAAGGCGACCACGCCTAACTGGGGATCGCGCTCAAATTTATCCACCATTCTCCGAATGGCATCCCGTTGTGGAAAAGAGTCATCGTCCAAAACAACAATATACTCACCCCGTGCATTATGGAAACCAATATTGTAAGCTTCGATACCGATATTTTTATACATCTTGATGAGCCGAACGTCCGGGAATTCCGCCGCGATCATCTCCGGCGTCCCATCCGTCGAAGCATTATCAACCACGATAATCTCCAGATTGGGATAATCAATCTCCCGAATTCGCTTCAAGCTTTCCATAATATCCGTTTTCCGGTTCCAACAGATAGAAACAATGCTTACCAAAGGGGTGTTCATTTTCCCGACCACCTTTTACAGATACTTTTTCCGAAATGCCAATACCTTATCGGCAAAAACCGGGTAGTAAATCATTTGTAAAGCTTTAAAAACATGCTGATAATTCCGGACATATTCAAAATCTTCCGGAGAACCGACCAGGTTTAAAAATTAATCGATGTAAATGCCAGGTCCGGCTTCATTTCCAAGCTCCATCACATGGCGGCAAATTTGCAACGCCAGAGGATATTCTTTAAGAACCGCCTGATTCCAAAGGATGACCTTCGTTTCCGGGAATTGCTCCGACAAAATACGAATATCGTGATATTTGGCAGCCAATGTTATGATCATATCGGGCCGTATCGCCCGGATCCGGTTGACCACATCGCGGACGGTTTTAATATTTTCAAAATCGACGACGAGTACCTCTGCCTTGTTCCTGAGCATCTCCTCCAGCTTGGGCACAGCCGGATCCGCCTCCACCACACGACCTTCCGGCGCTTTCCCCCGGACATTGCCGAGAGCATCTTCCACTGCGAACATAATCGTTCCGGCACTGCGGTATTTTTGATTAAAATTGCAAGAATACAACGCTTGAAACAATTCGGCAAATATTTTTTCCGTGAAATGGGACACATCAGCATCATCCACATTTCGCAGGAAGAAGTTCAACCGGTTCCTCCAAAAATAATAGGTCCCGAAAGTATTGCTCCGCTGGGCCACGCCCATCTTGTGCCAAACCTTGGATGACGGGACGACCGCCACTCGATAACCGGCTTGCTTCATCCGGTGTCCCCACTCGATATCATCCCAATAAATAAAATTGGATTCGTCCATAACGCCGACTTTCCGGATAGCCTCCGTCCGAACCAGCATCGAACAAGCCGGAACGTAATCACATTCCAGAATTTCAGCGGTAGTTGCGTTTCCGAGCATCCCTTTGCCTTTAGGCTGAATATAATAATTCTCCCAATCGATGACTGCCCCTAGTTCCTGAAGCTCATCCGGTATAATGCCCCCCATTGTCAAGACAATTTTTCAGCTTTTCTAAGTTAGATCCTCCTTTCTCTAATTACTATTTTTTAACATTTGTTTACTCTGTTGAAGGATGTCAAGGGCGAGCGCAAGCGAGTTCATCTTGACCCTTGACATCCAATACGCATACATCCTTTTGCTTTCCGGTCTGTCATGACAGACCGGCTGCCT
>JAKOTQ010000018.1 GCA_029776205.1 Bacillota bacterium
TATGGTATATAATATAAGTGAAGATAAAACAAAGCAAACAATCATTACAAAACAAACGAGCGTTCAGGAGGAACGAAGAAAATGAAAAAAGTAAAAGTTGACGAAACAGTACAAATTCATGATGGATACGCTTCGATGGGTGGAATGTTCATCTATGAGAAATTCATTACTGGCAAAGTTGATAAGGTTAATAAAAAGTCTATTAGGGTGCGCATGACACACGTTAAGTGCACCACAAACGGGAAGCTTACGCGGGAATATGACATAGATGAAACAGCAACATTTACTTTTTGGAAGGCTATCAACAAACAGTCCGGAACAGTCGATGTTTATAAGAACCCGAAATACGGTATTATCAAATTCGCTCACTAATTAAGGACTTGCCAGACAAAAACTCATCCGGTTACGGGCAAAAATTTTTAAAAACCTCTTGACATACCGTAAAATATGGTATATAATATAAGTGAAAACAAAGATATTACAAACGCCGTAAGGAGAAATAAAGATGGCTGCAAGCGCCACACTCAAGGTAACGATCGGACACTGCGCCGGAGGGTGGGTAAGAATCGAGTCAGACGACTTACTCAACTACCGGTGGCGCGAATATAGCTACGATGGCAACATCGTAGCACAGCGCGGGGAGTTCACCGCCTCGGAAGATGCCGAGGCGGAAAGGATCATAAAGTCGCTCCCGCGCCCTGCCCACAGGGTTGACGATATATATATCCGCTTCGGAGCCCTGCCAAAAGGCGGCAAATCCCGCAATTGGGCGAGCGGAGAGTATGAGCGCGGCGTGTCGGTATACCGTGCTCATTACGACGTTAGTACAGGTACATATCAACCTTTTGGAGCACTTCCGGGCGCGGAGATCGCGCACCTCCTGCGCAGATCCAAAATATGGCTTGTAACCGGCGATAAGGTCGGTACAGGCAGCGACGGAGAGCCGTTATTAGCTAATGTTATAATAATAGCAGAGTTGGAATACTCCGACGGGGGGTACAGAGTAAAACGCAAAGCATAACCCGTCTGACGAGTGCCGGGAGGTACCCGGCCGAAACCCCGCAAGGGGTCACGGGAAACCAAAAAAGTGCATGGAGGAAAATATGAGAATTGTTAATCTCACCCCGCACAGCATCATATTTGTTGATGATGCGGGCAACGCAGTCCTGACGGTTGAACCATCGGGACAAGTTGCCCGGTGCAGCGTTACTCGGGAAAAAATCGGGGATATCAATGGTATACCGGTAAACAAATCCCGGTTTGGGAAAGTGGAAAACCTTCCCGAGCCGGAAGAGGGGACAATATATATAGTGTCCGCCCTGACGGCACAGGCAGTACCAGAGCGGGAAGACGTGTTTATCACGGACGACGCTGTCCGTGATGAGCAGGGCCGGATCATCGGATGTCGGGCGTTAGCCCACATCTGACGATTAGCAGAGTGACGGGGCTTGTCCCCGGTAATGCGGCAGCCCGGTCACAAGCCCGGGCAGAAAGTGAGGTGGAAAACAATATGACCAAAAAAAAGAAAACATCCATCATGTTGACTGACCAGGACAAAAAGCTCCTCGAGTTGCTTGCAAAAAAAGAAAACAGGAGCCAGACGAAAGAATTAGAGTACCTCATCCGGCGACGGGCCGAGGAGCTAAAAATTGAAGAGCCGTGAGGCTCTTTTTATGCCTTTTATTTTAAATATTTTTTAAAAAACTCTTGACATACCATAAAATATGGTATATAATATAATTGAAGATAAACAAAGCAAAACAAACCTTACAAAACAAAT
>JAKOTQ010000052.1 GCA_029776205.1 Bacillota bacterium
ATCGTGAACTGTCGGCATGGATAGATGCAGCCGAAGACAAGCATCTTTGCCAGACTTTATTGGACAGAATGACGGTCAATTGTCAAATTGTTCGTTTGACTGACAAGTAAATAAAAACACTCACTTCTTTTTTAACAGGGGCAAATACCTCGTTTGAAAACAATGCCGAAAAACGGCTTAAAATAGATGCAAAAAATCTCATGAAATTCAAAGAACTGCTTAGCTTTTGAGATTTTCTGCAGTTTATAGGGTAGGGGGATCTAAATTTCTACCGCTTTTCATCCCGGAAACGGGCGGGGGGTCACGCGCGAAAAATCGCAGTTTCAAACGTGCCGAGGCATATAACAACCCGGCAATTAAGGAAAGCTGGCGACGAATTTGTGAGTATAATGTGAGCTATGCTTATCCGGCCCACGGAAACAGATACGAAATAATAAGGTAAAGAATAATAGCAATTGCGAAAAGAATCTCCTTTTTTACTTGGAGGTTCTTTTTTATTCTCTTGGAAAGGAGGCGGCAAAGCTGCGGAAGTTAAAGCGATATAAACCAACAAAGTTTATGGCGGAAGGTTCCCGATACGACAAGGAAGCGGCGGACGCCGCCGTTGCTTTTATCAACTGCCTGAAGCATACCAAGGGCGAATGGTACGGAATGTCTTTTGAGTTCATTGACTGGCAGGAGCAGATTGTCAGGGATATATTTGGCGTCTTGAAACCGAACGGATACCGGCAGTTCAACACCGCCTATGTAGAAATCCCAAAAAAACAGGGGAAGAGCGAGCTTGCGGCGGCCATCGCCTTATACCTGACCTGCGGCGATTTCGAGCATGGCGGCGAGGTGTATGGCTGCGCATCAGACCGGCAGCAGGCTTCCATCGTGTTTGACGTAGCGGTGGACATGGTGGAGCAGTGCCCGGCATTAAAGTCCCGGATTAAACCGATGCTGTCGCAGAAACGGCTGGTATACAGGCCGCTTGGAAGCTTCTATCAGGTGCTTTCGGCGGAGGCGTATACGAAGCATGGGCTGAATGTCCATGGCGTGGTATTTGATGAGCTGCATGCGCAGCCGAACCGCGATCTGTATGATGTAATGCTTCACGGATCTGGTGATGCAAGAAAACAGCCGGTGTTTTTCCTGATTACAACCGCTGGCACCGACCGCAATTCCATCTGCTGGGAGGTGCATCAAAAGGCAGAAGATATCCTGCAGGGACGAAAGATAGACCCGACTTTCTACCCGGTTATTTACAGCGCAGCCGATACAGACGACTGGGCAAGTGAAAAGGTGTGGAGAAAGGTCAATCCGTCATTAGGCATTACAGTGGACATCGAAAAACTGAGGGTGGCTTGTGAAAATGCCAAGCAAAACCCCGCAGAGGAAAATTTATTCCGTCAGCTCCGCTTAAATCAGTGGGTGAAGCAATCGGTGCGCTGGATGCCTATGGACAAATGGGACAGGTGCGCCTTCCCCGTCGATGCGGAAAGCTTGCGCGGTCGCATCTGCTACGGCGGGCTTGACCTGTCATCCACAACTGATGTTACCGCCTTTGTACTGGTGTTTCCGCCGCTGGATGAATCGGACAAATATCAGATCCTGTCTTTTTTCTGGATACCGCAGGACAATATCGACCAGCGCGTGCGGCGGGATCATGTGCCATATGACGTCTGGGAGCGGCAGGGCTTTTTATACACCACCGAGGGCAATGTGGTGCATTACGGTTTCATCGAGACTTTTATTGAGGAGCTTGGCATGAAATACAATATCAGAGAAATCGCCTTCGACCGCTGGGGCGCGGTGCAGATGACGCAGAACCTCGAAGCTTTGGGCTTTACCGTCGTTCCGTTCGGTCAGGGCTTCAAGGACATGTCCCCGCCTACAAAGGAACTGATGAAGCTGACATTGGAAGAACGCATTGCCCATGGCGGACATCCGGTGCTGCGCTGGATGATGGACAATATCTTTGTCAAAACCGACCCGGCCGGAAACATAAAGCCTGATAAGGAAAAATCCAGCGAGAGAATAGACGGCGCTGTTGCGCTTATTATGGCGCTTGACTGCGCTTTACGACATAGCAGAGAGAGTTTCGGTTCAGTTTATGATGAACGCGGGCTTTTATTTATATAATTAAGCGAATAAATGGTTGCTTTTTGAGGCATAATTATGGTATAATAGGGACACAAAAGGAGGTCAAATAATTATGCCAAAAATTATTCCAATTCGCGATTTAAAAAATACAAGTGAGATTTCACAGATGTGCCATGAATCGGATGAGCCTATTTTTGTAACTAAAAACGGATACGGGGATATGGTTATCATGAGCATGAAAATGTATGAAGAAAAGATGTTCATGTCCGATGTGTACCGTAAGCTGAATGTTGCTGAAGAGCAATTGTCGGAGGGGAAAATACTTGACGGGGATGAATCTCTGAAGAGTATAAAAGAAAAGTACAATGTATAAGCTGGTTGTCACAGAACTTGCTCATCAGGATTTGGATAGTATTATATCGTACATTGCCATCCAATTGGCAAATCCGACGGCTGCGTCAGATTTTCTTTACGAGGTTGACAAGTGTTACGGCTATCTGAAAAGCAATCCGGTGATGTATTCCAAATGTAACGATAGCCGGTTGGAAAAAGAAGGGTACCGCAAGGCCATCATAAAAAACTATATCCTTGTCTATAAAATAGATGAGACCAATAAAACGGTTATTGTTTTACGATTCTTCTACGGCGCCAGGGATTATGCCAAATTGTTGTAATTATTAAATCAACTTTCGCACATAGTTAATGTGCAGTGAACATTGAAAAATCAATAGTTTTGGGCAATAAAGAAGTTCAAGAAACCTCTTATATGTGATATAATAGAAGTGAATAAAACCCATTAAAATCAACACTTTGGAGGTTCTTGAACATGTCTATTATATCACATAAGATGAAAGCAGAAAATAGGTTTTCTATGACAGTTGATAACTTTTTCAAAAAGTTTTCTGTAGGCTCATTGCTAAAACAGGCAAATGCATAT
>JAKOTQ010000014.1 GCA_029776205.1 Bacillota bacterium
GGCACCACTTCGATCCCATAGACCTCTTTCGCCTGCCGCGCCAAAAACAAGGTTAGACTGCCGACCCCGCAATACGCATCCAGCACCGTCTCCGTTCCGGTCAGTCCGGCATATTCCACGGCTTTGTGATATAACACCTCGGCTTGTTCCGGATTAACCTGGAAAAAGGAACGGGCTGAGATTTTAAACTTCAAACCGTCCAGAATATCATTGATCGTCGGTTCTCCGGCGATAACCCGGGTCTCCCGCCCCAGGATCACGTTGCCCCGGTTGGTGTTGATATTTTGAACCACGCTTTTCACGTTGGGAAAAGCACTCATCAATTCTGCCGCTATCTTCGGCCCATCCGGGAAATCCGGGCCGTTGGTGACCAGCACCACCATCATCTCCCCGGTTTTAAATCCTTTTTTAATGAGCAGATGACGGAGTAAACCGGTTCCCGTCTGCTCGTTGTATATCGAAACCTGATATTTCACAGCCAACTCCCGAATCTTGGTGGCCACCCAGTTGGTCACCATCGGCTGCAGTTGGCAACTGTCAAGATTGACAATATCATGGGTTCCTTTTCTATAAAAACCCATGACGGTCTGTCCCCCGTCCATCCCAAAGGGGTATTGCACTTTATTCCGATAATACCACGGATCTTTCATCCCCAGCACCGGATGGACCGTAATTCCCGACAAACCGCCGATCCGTTCGACCGCATCCACCACCTGCTGGCGTTTTATCGCCAGTTGCGCCGAATAATTCATATGCTGCAACTGGCAGCCGCCACACTGTTGATAGACGGGACAGGGCGGTTTGATCCGTTCCAGAGCCGGTTTTAATATTTCCAACACTTCGCCCCGGGCAAAGTTCTTCCGCACCTCCGTAATCCTGATACGAACGGTTTCCCCTTTTAATGCTTCGGGGATAAAAACAGCAAACCCCTCGATGCGGCCTACCCCTTCGCCTTCATGCCCATAATTGTCGATGGTTATCTCAACCGTTTGTCCCAACTGTACCGGTTTCTCAACTGCTATCTTCATTAATTTAATCCCTTTCTTGCTTCGATTTAATTTCAGAATAAAGAAGACAGAATATAAAAGACCGAAGATTTAATTAGTTAACAATTGATAGTTCAAAAGAAAACTAAAATCTACGTATATCCCGTGCCTATTTTAAACCTCACCCCAGCCCTCTCCTAAAGGAGAGGGTGTCAGAGCCCGAAAATATTGCCTAATATCTATCAGAGTTTGCTATCTGTGTACCGTGTAATGTGAACCGTGTACCCCAAACAAGGAACTGTCCACTGTCAAATTAAACTGTAGACTCTACTCACGCCTCTTGCCTCATGCCTATTCGTACACCATGAACTGTGTACTTAATCTTGAAACCCGGAATTATCTCCTGATTCTTATAACCTGAATCCACGACCTTAACTCAAATGATTGTACGGAACGCACATGTGCGTTCCCTACATATGCTATACCTTCCATCCCGATTATACCCAATTTCATCCATCGGGCACAACTCCTAATCCGCCCACTATTTTCCGTATCGTGATAATTTTTTCCGCTTTTATGTTCTCTCAGAAGGAAACACAGGAAAGATGGCGAATTTTTTGGGAACAATTTATTCAGATGGTGAAAAACGATGTACTTTATTTATAATCTGTTCCTAACTTTATTAACACCGCTGTTACTCTTATTTTTTCTAAGAAAAAAGAAAGCAACAGAAAACATTACTGCACTGGATTGGCGTTTGGGACATTATCCCCCCGATTTCCTGCCTTCCGCTGAGATAACGCCCCGCATCTGGATTCATGCCGCATCCGTCGGCGAGATCAGTGCGATTATCCCGTTCATCCGGAAATTACGGGAGAACTACCCTCAGGCCTGGATCGGGGTTTCCACCATGACTCAAAGCGGGTTAACCTTTGCTCAGGAAAACCTTCCGGAAGCTAACCGCCATTTTTTAGCGCCTTTCGATCTCTTTTGGGCAGCCCGCCGGGCGATACGTCACATCCGACCGACCCTGTTGATCACTGCCGAAACGGAGCTATGGCCGAATCTAATCCGCTATGCCCGCAAAAACGGCAGCCGAATTTTAATGATTAACGGCCGGATTTCCAAACGTTCCGTCGGATCCTATCAGAAGTTTCGTGGCTTTTTAGGTAAGGTACTGTCCAATTATGACCAGCTCAGCGTCATTCTTCCAGATGATGCCGAACGGTTCATCTCTATCGGGGCTCCGCCTGAACGGATCCAGATCAACGGCAATATCAAGTATGACCGCATCATCGACCAGGCCAAACCCGAATTCCGCGAAGTTAGCAAAAGCATTTTAAACCTGACCGGTGAGGAATTGCTGCTCGTCGCCGGAAGCACCCGGGAAGGCGAAGAAGAACTGATCCTAGAAGCGTATCAAAAAATACGCCAGGCTATACCCGATATGATACTTCTCATCGCTCCCCGCCATATTCAGCGGGCAGCCGAGATCTGCCAGATCGTCGAACGCTACGGGTTCGAACCTTTACTCCGGACCGATATCACACCGGATACCGCCGTCAATAGCGAAAAGGTGATCATTCTCAACACCATCGGCGAACTTTCCAAGGTCTATTCCCTGGCGACCCTTGCCTTTTGCGGCGCCAGCCTGGTGTCCTTAGGCGGCCAAAATCCGTTGGAACCTGCAGCCTGGGGTAAAGTGGTTCTTTACGGGCCTTCCATGGATGATTTTCTCGATGCCAAAGCCCTTCTGGAAAAGGCCGGCGCCGGTTATGAAGTCCAGGATCCGGAGAGCCTTGCCCGTCAGGTTGTCGAATTGTTACAACAGTCGGATCAACTGGCCCAAAAAGGCCAGGCAGCCCGGGAAGCCATTCTTTCGCAACAGGGCTCAACCCAACGCAATTTACAATTAGCTATCAACCTAATCGAGGGAGGAAACCCACATGGTAAACACTGATAAAATCAACGAACTATATCAGGCATTAACCCCGGATCTTCAAGCCAAAATTGACGAAATTGTCGCCAAAATGACTGAAATCAAAAAGGCTGGCAAAAAGATCGT
>JAKOTQ010000016.1 GCA_029776205.1 Bacillota bacterium
ATCGCCGCCCAGGACCGGCATCTGGTTGTTCATCCCAGTTACAAGTGCCCCCGCCGCGTTGAAGTTTAATAGCGTACTCATTAAATACGCATAAGTAACGCTACTCATGGCATGGAACTTCCGACCATCGGAATAGTCATTTTTGCACGCCGCGAAAGAGGTAATAATATCTCCGATTAACGCCGCGCCGGTGGAGTTGAGCTGCTTAATGTTGCTTGTATGCAAATCCTCCCAATCCGGGGCGTTAGCAGGATAGCCATCAGGCTTAGAAGTTTGAGCCAACCGGGTAACAATACCTAAAGGTTGTTTTATCCCAGTACCATAAAGGATAGCTTTATCAAGAGCGATCCCGATGGCTTTTGAAATTTGGGCCAAAATCTCAGATGCTAAATTAATATCGCTATCCTCCAAAGTGGAATTGGGGATTATCACAAAACCACCGACTTTATAACCATCAACCTCAACCTGGTTGAAGCTAATCTCCAATTCGTTTAACGCCCCAACCATCTCGGTCCAAACCGCTTCCGGAATTGTGCCGGTAATATTCTGGCGGGCTGTGCCTTTAAGCGGTTTAAAATTGACTTTGGTAATCAACTTGGAACTTAGGGCGATGTTATCCCGTAAAAGCCCCAAAAGCACATCTGGGATTAACAAATCTGCCCCTGTGACAACTCTTTTTTGCTGTGCGAATTCCCTAGTTCTAGTTAAAAACTCTTTCACATCTTCACGGGCGATTAAGGTGTCAACTTCGGCCCGGTTCATACCCTGGAAAAAACCTCTTTTCATTCGTACCTCTCCCCCTTTGTTAATTTCGTTCCTCCCCGTGCCTTGCGCCGGAGGATTGTTTCTTGTTGGCTCTTTGGCATTAAGTTGTTCAAGTTCGCCCTCCAACTGGGCGATTTCGCCTTCGAGCTTGGATTTCTTTTCCTCAAGCTCTTTTTTCTCCTCATCCAGTTTAACGATGTTTTCCTCAACTACGGCCAATTCCTCATCGGTTTTAGCCTCGTCGATAGCCGCCCCTAATTCTGCCTCTCTGGTTTTCAAAGCGGTTTCCTGCTCAACTAAGGCGACTAATTCCGCTTTACGCTGCTCAATCTTTTTGGCAATCATTAACTGCTTAAGCATCTTCTCATCCTCTCCTTTAATTGATTTTTCTTGGCCTCAAGAAGCCTTTGCCGGTGCTGTTCAACTTCAGCCTTCCTTGCCTGCACCCCCGTTTCCTCGTAGGCCGGGAAGGTGCACACTGAAACCTCGTGAAGGTCTATTTTTGTGATCGTCCACTTAACTGTGCCGTCATCCCGCCAATCAGTTTTTTCCTCTAGGATGTTGAAGCCAAAGGAGCATTGATCAACATCGCCTCGCTTCACTCGCTCATAGATATTCATGGCATCAGTATCATTAGGATTGATTTTCACTCTACCCCATAACCCATAGTTATCCGTTTTCAGCTCTAGGGTCCCCGCTTTGTTGCGGCCTAGGACCAGTGTCGTATCGTGATTG
>JAKOTQ010000017.1 GCA_029776205.1 Bacillota bacterium
TATATTGCTCAAGCTGGCAGCACGAATTACCAATACACAAAAATTGAAAACGGCTTTGGTGAAGCAAAGATGCGGCAGACGAAAGAACCCCATGATTATTTCAAATATTATGTTCACGAATAAAAGGAGGGTCAGTATGTGTAAAGCTTTTAATGGTAAATGGATTGGTATGATATTACTGGTTACATTAATCATGATGGCAGCCAGTATTGGAATTGATGGGTCAAGTATAACTAACTCAGTGATAGCTGCCGGTAATGAAAGAACATTTGATGAAAAAAGATTGCTACCGATATTATTGGAATTTGGCGCTTTGCCGGCATACAAATCCTCGGTGGGTTATGATAGTGAAGGTCATATTAGTGTTTGGATCGATCTGGAGGATGGTTTAAGCCTTGGGGAAGTTAAGGGATACGGATTGCCGTATCCTTCGGTATCATATTATAGCTTATGGATTGGGAAAAAAATTCTGACGGTATTTCCGGAAATTAATTCGGTTTGGTTAAACTCGGCAGATCAGGTTTCAGATGCAGCTATTCATATCACCCGAAAGAAGTATACTCAATCCGGTCTGGCTGATTTGCCAACGGATAAAGAAGGGTTTTTTACTAAAGTTGAAAAGGATCTGGGCAAGTATACGGATGAGTATTGGGATTCTTATTGTTATGAAGGGGAAAACGGATTTGACTGGAGCTATACCCGAAACCATATGACCAGGTTATTCGGAAAGCGGTTAAAAGCTTTTATTACAGATGAACCCGGAACTGCGGAAAATGGTTTACATTTAAAAATCTATGGACTTCCCGGCGGGCCTGAAAATATGAAGGCATTGAATGAAGAAATCGCGAAAGCCTTTGCGCTCAGCATCGGCAGGTATGAAAGCCAGTATTGGTATTGCATACAATGGTGTGAGTTGTCCTATTACCAAACGGACGGGAAAAAATTGTTCGATATCTATATGTGGCAGGATGATTTTCAGAAATGGTTTAAAGCTGGATTTGATTATAACCAATGGTACAAATACTGTGAAGTAAAGAAATACGATAAAAAACTGAATTTTGTCATGAATGAAAAACCAAAACCTGCGGTAAAACCCTATCCGGAAAGGAAACCGGCTTACGGTGAGGTTTTGAAAGTTATTCAGGGTTTGCCTAAGGTAAAAATGCTGCTGTTGGGGCAGAGTGCCAAAGGGTTGGATGCTTTTCTTGAGATAGAAGAGGAAGATTTAGCGGTCATCAACCGAAAAGAAATGGAGATTTCGATGCAGTTGATGGAGATGGGGCTGAATTCGGTGCGGTTTATCACGAGAAATGGCTCCAAGAAGCGAATTATATACCTGGATCGGGAACGGTATCACATATTGATGCTTTTCAACCCGGAAAAGAAGTACGATTTCCCTCCGGATTTATGGCCGATTATGGCGAAGCAGTATTGGAGAGTTGAATAA
>JAKOTQ010000030.1 GCA_029776205.1 Bacillota bacterium
CGTTGCGACGAGCTTTACGTGATAACTCTGGACGGTTGGGACAAAAGCTTCGGAGTATTGGCAGAGATCGAAGAAGCCTTGAGTATGGGAATGCCCGTATCGTTTATCGATCCGGCTCCCTTTCTCGAGAAACGGGACAGGTCTTCCGTCGATTCTCGTCCTAAAAGTTCCCGAGACATACTCGAACGGTGTCGTCGGAATCGCGAAGATTTTCCGGAAAGATAATTTGGAGATGATCGGTCTTTGAAGAAGCTCTTTGTTGTCGTTTTACTCTAACGGTTGACAACAAAAAAGGTTAGTGATAATATCTGTTTAAGAATTCTAAAAAAGGAGCTAATGTGCATGCGCAGGAAAATGTGCAAAAGAAAAGGTTTTACGATGGTAGAGCTCATGGTGGTCGTCATAATCATGGCGATACTGGGACTGGTTCTTGCGGGGCCGGCTTTTGCGGATGCCGTGGCGATGTGCAGAGTGAAAATTATCGTGGAAAGGATAGCGGAGATCTCTGTCCACGGAAATCCCGAGATATATTTAAACATCGCAGAAGATAAAGAATCTCGGGCGGAAGGAAGTTACGACATAGCTGTCAATTACAATGCCCAAATACTTGCAAACATCGATAAAAAACTGCCCGACGGAATGTCCCTTTTCGTCTCCCTACAGCACCCGAACGGCTCTTTCGGTCCGGAAGTCCTTCTTTCGGAAAATCCGAGAACGGTTGTGAGCGGGATATCGCCCGTTGCTTCAAAGGATAACAGGATCAATTACAGATTAGTCTGCGAAGGTATCGATAACTACAAAGGCGAAGCGGCTGTGTCATTCACAATAACCGATAACTAGCGAGAATTTGACAACTGTTATTGATATGATATAATAACCGTAATACTTTTGAAAGGAGAACTGGAATGGAACTTCATAATTTCCCGTGGTCTCGAACTTACGGAGTTTATGATATGAGCGGTTGGTTTTCTCCGGGAACTTGGATGATCATTTCCCTGTTTTCCGATCATTCTCCGAGAAGGACCCTGTCTCCCCGCGGACCGGCAATCTTAAATCTGACGGTTACCGACATCGGGTATATTTAACGGCCATGAAAAACATAGAAGAAATCAAACAGGCATTTGAAGGAAGTCCGGAATACGGAAGAGAGACCGAAGACCTGCTGGCACTGGCGTCAAAGGTCTCTCAAATATCAAACGTCGACGATCTGGCGGAAGCCTTCGCCGAGTGGTTGTCGATATGTCCCGAGTCGGAAGGTGTTATCCATGTCTTACACAGGCATATCGTCGGCAACGTTTAGCGAGATAACGGACCTGCTCCTTAAGATATCGGGCAGGTTTGAGTTTTCCGGCGGACGATACATCGTCAAAAAGGATCAATCCTTCGATCGCGACATGGATCGGCTGAAGGAACTGGCCCGCGACGTCCCACAGCCGCTGTCGTCTCTTCTTCTGTCCATGGCGGATTCTAATGAAACCAATTGGCTGGAAGAAATAAGATAAAAGGGGTTGAGTTGGCGTGATAACAAGAAAAGAATTGATGAAGCGGGTAAACGAAAGTGAAGTGCAGGTATTCAGTATCGACGAAATTGTTTTTGACAAGCTGGCGTATAGTAGGACTAATGGAATAGACAGAAGCGCTGTAGAAGACTATAGCCAAAACATAGCAAC
>JAKOTQ010000031.1 GCA_029776205.1 Bacillota bacterium
CAGAAATATGCCAACATCATCGTCGTTAAAATGGAAATCGGCATTACGACGGCAGTAATCAACGTAGCCCGAACACTGTGTAAAAAGAGCAAAAGCACGATACCCGCCAAAATGGCCCCCATCACGGCAGAATCTTTCACACCTTGGACCGATTGCCGGATATAGGTTGAGTTATCATTTAAAATCCGAAAATTGATATCCGGGTTTTGACGGCGAAGTTCCTCCACAGCTTTATAAATCCGGTCAGCAACAGCCACTGTATTGGAACCGGATCGTTTTTGCACCGAAAGGACGACGCCCGGCAAACCATCGATCCGCACCAATGACCGGGCGGTCTCATATCCTTCTTCCACATCCGCCAGATCCCGAAGGTAAATCGGCACTCCCTCACGGTAAAGAACGATGAGGTTTCTGATATCATCGATACTGGTAAACTCCCCTTTGGTTCGTAGTAGAAAATCCCCGGCACCGATTCCCAGATTTCCGGCAGGCTGCATCACGTTTTCATTTTTAAGGGCAGAAATTACTTGATCGGAACTGATCCCCATCGAAAGTAAGCGGTCTTGTTTAAGATACACCCGAATTTCCCGGTTTCGACCGCCCCGTACTTTAACGTTGGCTACACCTTCAACTTTTTGAATCTGATAACTGAAATCATCTTCCGCCAACTGCCGCAGAGTATCCTCATCCAAATGGCTGGAAAGCCCTATGGTCACCACCGGCATGGATGATGGGTTGAATTTGAACAAACTGGGCTGCCCGGCCCCGTCCGGCAACCGCTGCCGGATCCGGTCCAGATTGGCCCGGATATCATTCGTGGCTTCTTCCAGATTTACTCCCCAGTCGAAAAAGATCGTCACCCGGGACCGGCCTTCCGATGAGGTTGAACTGATGGATTTCACGCCATTTACGGTCGAAACGGCTTGCTCCACCGGGATGGTTACCAGCTCCTCGATTTCCTCCGGGCCGGCTCCGGAATAAGTGGTCGTCACATTGATCGCCGGAAAGGTAATATCGGGCATAAGGTCAATCGGCATCCTCATCCCGCTGAAAACACCCAAAATCATAAGGGCCGAAAAGAACATGACAATGGTCACCGGGCGTTTTATACAAAATTCGATCAGGCTTTTCATCGCGGGCCACCTCTTTCAGTCATGGGTTTGCCCCCGTTTTGTCCTTGATTTTGAGGAGCGCCGCTGCGGCGATTGTCGAGCAATTGTACCTGATCGCCGTCACGCAAACGGTTTTGACCAACGACCACCACCAAGTCGCCCTCCGCTAAACCAGAAGTGATCTCGATCCGGCCTTCAGCAGCAAGTCCGGTAGTAATCGGCTGCCAACGGGCAACCCCTTCCTCGGTCACGATGAACAGCCCGCTGCGTCCTTCCCGTTTCACAATCGCTTCTTGCGGGACAACTAACGCCCGACTGTTTTCACCGATAGCAATTTCCACGGTACCAAACATCCCCGGCAGCAGTCGGCCTTTCGCATTCGGCAGCAGCACGGACAATGATAACGTCCGGGTCTTTGTATCATAACTGGGTGAAGCGTCATGAATATATCCGGTAAAGGATTCTTCGGGGAAAACATCGGTGGAGAACCGGACCAATGATCCTTTCCGGGCCTTTGCCGTATCCCGTTGATCGATATTGAATTTGAGTTTAACGGGATCCAACGAAGCAAGAGTCACCAACGTGGTCCCGGTGGTTACGTTAACTCCCGCTGTAACTGGTTTATTTAAAACGATACCCGATATAGGCGCCACAACTTTCGTATGATTTAACTGAATCTTGGTTAACTGATACGTATTTTCGGCTGTTGCCAATTGAGATTTATAATTCTCAACCGTGGTTTTTGCTGCCAAATAGGCAGTTTCTACATTATCATAATCCCGTTGGGAAACAAATTTTTTGTCCAGTAAAGCCCGGTAACGGTCCAGTTCAGTCTGGGCCCGAATCAAATCGCTTTCAGCTTTGATCAGATTGGCTTTTACCGTTGCAATCGTTGCCGCATTTTGCTGCAATTGAATTTGAATCTCTTCATCATCGAGGACAGCCAGCAATTGACCGGCTTTTACACGGTCTCCCTCTTCCACCATGAGCTGTAAAAGCCGTCCATTGATCCGGGGTTGAACCGCTACTTCAGTTTCTGCCATGTTCTCGGCTACCATGCGCAGGGTTTCCTTGATGGGCTCTGGAACGACTTCTAAGGTTTTTACCATGGCCGTCCCTGATGAACTCCTTCTGCTCATAGACGATCCTTGGGTCAGTTGGGCTTTCGCATCTAATTTTTGTTTAACCTTAAAACCAGTAAATCCGACCAAGACAATAGCTAAAACAATGGCTATCGCTTTCTTCATCTTCTTCATCAACTGTTCCTCCCCCAATTCTCCAACCCATGTGAAAGATTTGAATCACAAATTAATTTGAGATGTTCTTGATATCTTCGTGTTTACTCTTTTACATTTGTAGAGCTTAACGACTTAAACTTCATATATCCCTTCGAAATCTTTCTTTATCTTTCCTTTCAATGTGAATTATTTCATTTATGCAATATTATACCATCGATTTTTCACGAGATATATGCCAATTAACTGGAAATTGGTATAATAAGTCATATAACAACTATCAAAGGAGGTAACCCTATGCCTCATATCATCGTTAAAATGTACCCAGGCCGGACACAGGATCAAAAGGAAGCGATGCGCGACGCGATCACCGAAGTGATCCAAACCACTCTCGGCGCCCCGGAACATACCATCTCCATTGCTGTCGAGGAAATCTCCCCCGAACTCTGGCCGGAACAGGTCTACAAACCGGATATTCTTGACAAAGAAGATACATTGATCAAAAAACCGGGGTATAATCCGTTCAAAAAATAACAGAAAAAATGCCTGTCTCATCAGTTGTGACAGGCGTTTTTATCTCTTCTTTTACAACACTCTAAAAAACGGATGTTAACTCGGATGATTTTAAGGGCTTGCCTTCCGTGTCAGATTTGTTTTCAAAACTTCAAAAATAAATGCTTTAGGTTAATTAACATAAAAGTGGCCCGCCATGGATGGCGGGCCCGCGGCTTTGATTCCGGATGAATCTCAGCCGTCGGCATTCAGTATTACCCCTGAAGCCGCCGCAACGGATGCGGCGGTTATATTAATGGCGAAGCCTTTCCTTTCGTAGTCCAGGGACGGACGAAGCTATGGCAGGAGTCCGGGGAGTCACACTCCCCGGCGGTGGGGATTCCAAAGGGGTTGACCGCACAACCCCTTTGGGAAAAACTCGTTCATTGAGCTCACCCAGATAGGCCGACAGGCCGATTCTTAGATTCTTTATTATCGGAAAAGATTAATAAGCTTGATTTATTTTTTAGCTGTTTAAACGTAACTCGCTACTGTATTCTATGAGTCTCAGTAAGTAACCCGAACATATACAAAATTCAGAAAAGGAGCAAAATCCGAATTAATAGAAAAATTAACTCTGAAATGAGGGAACAGGATAACTTTTGCTAAAATATTAAATGCCTATCCGTCTCTCCGAATAGGCATATAGTATATACAGTTTATATTGAAAATTACTCTTCCGCTGCTTTCGGGTTATCCAACGCCGTTTCATAGGGAGATTTTTTGGCAAACTCCTGAACTTTGACTGTCGCTTGCCTGGTCGGAAGGAGCGTTCCAGGGCCGCCTACGCATCCGCCGGGACAAGCCATACCTTCCAGCAGATAACCGTCGCGTTTTCCCGCTTTAGCCATCGTAAGCATCTTGCGGCAATCGGAAAGACTGTCAGCTCTATCAATGAGAACTTCCCGTTCAGGGTAGAGTTTTCGAATATTACTGGCGATAGCTTCCGCCACACCACCACAGTTGGCATAGGAACGTCCCCGGGTTGAGCTATCATTCAACTCCTCTCCGTCCTCAAGCATGGAAAGATCGATATCCTTAGCGACAAACATGGCGATCAGTTCTTCGAATGTGATCACAAAGTCAATATAGGGACGGACCTCCTCATCCAATGCCTCGATCTTTTTAGCGATACACGGCCCGATAAAGACCACTTTAGCATCGGGATTTTTCGCTTTGATTTGCTTTGCCGTAGCAACCATGGGCGTATGGGATGATGAAATATACTTATATTGTTCAGGGAAGAACTTTTGAGCCGTCATCGCCCAGGAAGGACAGCAGGATGTCCCAAGATACGGCTGTTTCTCAGGAACATTTTCCACAAATACTTTGGCTTCATGAATCGACGCAATATCAGCTCCAAGACTGACTTCAACCACATCGCTGAAACCTAATCGCTTCAACCCTTCAACCACTTTGGCCGGAGTTGCAAGTGGTCCAAACTGACCGACAAAGGACGGCGCAATCTCCGCCACCACTTGAGCTCCATTATTCATCGCCTTGATCAATTGATAGATCTCCGATTTATCAGCGATCGCCCCGAAAGGACAGCTGACGATACACATCCCGCAGGAGACGCATTTTTCCTGATTGATCTCAGCCCGGCCTAGATAGTCACTTTCAATGGCATTAACTCCACAAGCTGCGGCACAGGGACGATCATACCGGACAATGGCATTATAGGGACAAGCATCTCTGCATTTCCCGCATTTAATGCATTTGCCTTGATCAATGATAGCCCGGTTTTTACCAATGCTGACCGCATTCACCGGACAAACAAAGGTACACGGATGAGCTAAGCATTTCCGGCAATTATCCGTCACATAAAAGGCATCGGTGGGACAGGCTTCACAAGCAAACGGAATGACATTGACCAAAGGCGCTTCGAGAATCCGATAATCAACATCGACCTTCTCAATTCCACTGGATAAGCGGGAGTGTTTGTCCACCTTCCGGACAGGAAGCCCCATGGCTAAGCGCAACCGTTCGCCAACAATCGCCCGTTCCTTAAAGATACTGTCGCGGTATTGAGCAACTTCACCGGGGAGAATGCGATACGGTGCATCCTCAAATTGAGTGTGCTCCCCGTTTTCAAAAGCCAGTCGTGCCACTTCGGCAAATACTTGACGACGAATCTTCGTAATCGTTGTGTAGATCCCTTTCATACTTTCCCAACTTCCATGATATATTCCATAACTTTTTCACTGGTCGCCGAGACAATCTTTTTATCGTTAACCACTACAACCGGTGCTTCATTCGCTTTACAGTCTCCAAAACAACGCACCAGATCAATGGTAATTTCCAAGCCTTCTTCCTGCATACTTTGGAGGGCTTCATACAAATTCATTGCCCCCATCATTGTACAATGGGTCCCAACACAGATTTGAACCGTTACTGGTTTCATAACTCCACCTCATTATTTTGTTCTAATTGGTAACCGATACTCTCATTGTACAGTTAAAAACCAATAACGTCAAATGACATCGGATTTACTTTTTCATTTTACGACGGATGACAGCTCCCACCGGAACTTCCGTCGCAACGG
>JAKOTQ010000033.1 GCA_029776205.1 Bacillota bacterium
TTCAGACAGTTTTTAAAATATTTAAAAATATGTTTAAATCTTATGTGTGGTAAGTATGCCCTTTTTTAGCTATCAAATGTAAATATCAGGAAAAAGAATGGCTAAAATTATTTTTTTATTGTTTTTATCTCGAAATAAGTAAGTTTGCTAAAGAGAATTTTTGCAAAGGAATTGTAAAAAAGGTACAAAGCAAAAAACTCCGTTCCAATATAACTTGACTATCCAGCATTATTCCTCCTCCAGCATTGGAAACATTCAGCTCCTTCGAACCTCATGTCTCGTACTTTCCGTTTATTTACCATGAATTATACCGTTTTAACCGGCTGATATCCGTACATTTTTTGTCTAAATCAGCGATTTCTTCTTATATTTTGTCAACCCAGCTATTTCCAAGAAAATCGAACTTCTCTTCCTTGTAATTTGGCTTCGATCATCATCTGTAAGATATTATCGATAAAAAGTATCCTTCGGTCGACCTTCACGTCAGTCACTTGCTGCACCCGGATAATGCCGGAGAATGTATCCGGATCCACCATCACTTGTAACACAGCTCCAACCCGGCCTGAAAAGGAAACCTTCAACAACCGATCATATTGTCCTTCAAAGTTAACCACCGTTCTCACGCCGCCCGGTTCACCCGTAAAAGCCAATTGCTGAACCCGATTTAATGTCACATGGATACGGTTACCGGATACTTTTTGGGGCAATATCCGGTTGAGTGTCACTTGTATCATGGTATCCAGATTGTCTTTGCTCAACAAGACAAATTGAGAGGGGGCTTTTTCCGGCCAAAAGACTTTATCGTCCAACATATTATTCAAAACCTTGGTCACTAAAGTATTTATCGCTTTATTTATCCGATTGAGGCGCAAATGATTTACTCGGTTTAATTTAACACCCAGCTTCTGCTCTTCCGATGAAATCAACCCTATACCTTCAAGAGATACTTCGCCACCTTCATTAAGTGTAATGAAACTTTTTTGATAACTCACCTGAAATTCACAATTGATCATAAACCGGGATGTTTCCCAATCCATCACAAACCGGTTCACCCGGGTTATCGTCACCCGCAAATCATCGTCGGTAAACTCCCGCCCTACTAATTTTTGAGTCAAAATCTTTTCAAGCATTGTCGTAGCCAGTTCCTGATCTAAAGGGAGTAACCGCTCTTCCGCTTCTAAAATGCCGCCATAGTTGATCATGACCATGATAAACAATCCGACCATAATCCCACGAATCAATTGACGGATTGGATTCAAATTTTCCACGAACTAACCACCTCATATTTGAAAAAACCTTTTCTCCGGCTTTATTCCACACTAAAACCAAATCACCTTTCAACAATTCAATGCATCTCCATGAAACATTTATCCTGTCAGTTGGCTAAATAGAGTTCCCACCAATATACCATCTATGAATTTGCAACAGTTAACGTGCAATCTGAAACAGGAAACGAATACTCTCAATGTCTCATCTTTACTAAACCGATAAAGTGAAGTAAAATAGCTATGGTACGTCCAATCACATCATAATTTAGGAGGTCGTCATTACGTGAAAAAATACATAGTTTTTCTACTGGCACTCTGTTTGGCCCTCGTGTTGGCCGCCGGATGTAATAAGTCCACCGGCGATCAGTCCTGGGAAAAGGTTGAAAAGAAAGGCGAGTTTGTGTTAGGCCTGGATGACAGCTTTCCTCCCATGGGTTACCGGGACGAAAATGGCGAGATCGTCGGTTTTGATGTAGATATCGCCAAAGAAGTCTGTTCCCGCCTGAATATTAAGCTTAAATTGCAACCGATCAACTGGGACGCTAAAGAACAAGAACTCAATTCGGGTAAAATCGATTGTATCTGGAATGGATTTACCATTACCGAAGAACGCAAGAACAAACTGCTCTTTACGGAGCCGTATATGAAAAACCGTCAAGTTTTGATCGTCACTGCCGATGCCGCTTTCAAAACACTTTCTGATTTAAAAGGCAAAAAAATGGGACTGCAAGCAGGCTCCAGTGCCGCTGATGCATTGAACAGTGCTCCTGATTTCAAAGATACTTTAAAAGATGTTATTGAATTTGATGATAACATGACGGCACTGATGGACCTGGAAAAAGGCGGTATCGATGTTGTTTTAATGGATGAAATCGTCGCCCGGTTTTACATCCAAAACAAAGGTAAACAATACCGGGTTCTCGACCAAGAACTGGCCAGCGAAGAATATGGCATCGGATTCCGGAAGAATGACGAGAAACTGATGGCCAAGATCCAGGAAACATTGAAGTCTATGGCCAAAGATGGCACATTGGCCGAAATTTCCAACAAATGGTTCGCCAAAGATATTACCACCGTCACCGCTGAGTAAGCCGGAATTATGAATCAGGCTGGCGCCAAACTCGCCGGCCTGTTCTTTTGTAACTAACCATTTATAAGGAGTACACCATGGAATGGACTAACCTCATCAAATTGCTCAATCTCCTCTGCAGCGGCGCCTTAACCTCAATTCAACTGTTCTGTTATACTCTGCTGTTCTCACTTCCGCTGGGTTTGGCGGTAGCTTTGGGACGGATGTCTAAACGGCCCTATATTCGCGGCCCAATCAAATTTTATATCTTGATTATGCGCGGTACTCCTCTGCTTTTGCAGATTATTTTCGTTTATTTTGCCCCTTCGTTTATGATGCCGGAGGGTTTCCGCATCAATCTGGATCGGTTCGTTGCAGCAGTCATCGCTTTTTCCCTCAATTATGCCGCCTACTTTGCAGAAATCTACCGGGGCGGTATCGAATCCATTCCTCAGGGACAATATGAGGCAGCAGCTGTACTGGGCTTTACCAAATCCCAAACCTTTTTCCGGATTATTCTGCCTCAGGTGATCAAACGGATTCTTCCGCCAATTAGCAACGAAGTGATTACATTAGTTAAAGATACCGCCCTCATTCAGGTCCTGGGTATCTCCGAACTGTTCCGGGTCGCTAAAAATGAATCATCCCGGCTTTTTTCCACCCTTCCCCTGTTTGTAGCGGGCCTGTTTTACCTGGCAATGAACTGGGTAGTCACCCGAGTTTTTCACCTGGCCGAGAAAAAATTAAGTTATTATAAATGATGGAGTGTCAGTAATGCAAATATTACATGTTGAAAATCTCCGTAAGTCCTTTGACGGACAAACCATTCTTTCAAACGTTTCATTGGAAATCAGCAAAGGTGAAGTGATCGCCGTTATTGGCCCTTCCGGTTCCGGAAAAAGTACCCTCCTTCGTTGTTTAACCCTGCTGGAAAGGATCGATCAGGGGAAAATCACGGTGGAAGGCGATGTCATGGTAGATAGCCCTAACGGACATCCCCGCTACGCGCCGGAAGAAACATTACGCAAAATCCGCTTAAAATTGGGGATGGTTTTCCAAAACTTCAACCTCTTTCCCCATTTTTCGGTTTTACAGAACATCACCGAAGCTCCGGTTCATGTTGCCGGAGTTCCCTACGAAGTTGCCAAAGCCAATGCCCTGGAACTGTTGGAAAAGATCGGCCTGTCCGATAAAGCCGATGCTTATCCCTATCAGCTCTCAGGCGGTCAAAGCCAGCGAGTGGCCATCGCCCGGGCTTTAGCCATGAAACCGGATGTTCTCTTCTTTGACGAACCCACCTCCGCCCTGGACCCGGAACTCACCGGCGAAGTTCTCAAAGTTATCCGGGCTCTGGCTGCCGAACATATGACCATGATGGTTGTCACTCACGAAATGGCCTTTGCCCGTGATGTAGCCGATCGGGTCATTTTCATGGACAATGGCCAAATCATCGAAACCGGTACACCGGACCAAATTTTCCTCAATCCCACCAATGAACGGACAAAGACCTTCCTGCAACGATTTTCGGAAAACGGATAATATTTCACTTTTGAAAGCAAAACACTGCGAACGCAGTGTTTTTTTATATGATATTAGCCAATGTTTGTACTCATCTGAACCCTTGAATCATGCTTTTAAGTATTAATCTAAATAAACAAAAACACCGCATACGCGATGTTTTTAAAATCTATTTCAATATTTACAGGTCATAAAGAAAGCAGAAAACAAAGTTTATACATTAAACCTAAACAGCGTCACATCCCCGTCCTGCATCACATATTCCTTTCCTTCCAACCGGACTAGGCCTTTCTCTTTGGCTGCATTATACGAACCGCACGCCATCAGGTCATCGTAACTGACGATCTCTGCACGGATAAATCCACGCTCAATATCGGAATGGATCTTTCCGGCTGCTTGCGGTGCCTTCGTCCCTTTCTTAATGGTCCATGCCCGGACTTCCTCTTTTCCGGCAGTCAGGAAGCTGATCAAACCCAACAATTTATAGCTTTTCTTGATTAACCGATCCAAACCGGACTCGGTAACACCAAGCTCTTTCAAATATTCCACCCGATCCGCATCATCCAGTTGAGCGATTTCCTCTTCGATCCGGGCTGAAATCAAGATCATCTCCGCATGTTCTTTTTGGACAATCTCCTCAAGTTCACGGACGTAAACATTATCCTTTCCTTCGTTAGCCAAATCGGTTTCATTGACATTGGCTGCATAAATTACCGGCTTGTCCGTTAACAGAAATGCCTGCCGGACTATAGCCCGCTCTTCGTCATCGAAATCAAGGGCTCTGACAGGCTGCTCATTTTCGAGAGCCGTTTTAATCCGTTCATAAACATCCATTTCAGCTTGAAATTGCGCCCGTATCTTGGGGTCCGGGGTTTTCAACGAACGGCTCGTTTTCTCAATCCGTTTTTCGATAGTTTCCAAATCCGCCAAAATCAGCTCCAAATTGATGGTCTCCACATCCCGTTTGGGATTGACTGAGCCTTCCACGTGAACGATATTGGGGTCTTCAAAACAACGAACTACGTGGACGATGGCATCCACTTCCCGGATATTGGCGAGGAATTTGTTGCCCAAACCCTCTCCCCGGCTGGCGCCTTTCACCAATCCGGCAATATCCACAAACTCAATGGCAGCATGCGTCACCTTTTCCGGTTGATACATCTCCGCCAATTTATTCAGGCGTTCATCAGGAACGGCCACGATTCCGACATTGGGATCAATGGTACAAAAGGGGTAATTGGCGCTCTCTGCCCCTGCTTTCGTAATTGCATTAAACAACGTACTCTTGCCGACATTCGGCAATCCGACAATTCCCAGTTTCAACTTCAGACATCCCTTCACTTAACATCATATAACTTGCCTCAGTTATTATAAATGAATCCATCTCCAAATACAAATTATATTTTTTGAAAGATTTCTTCAAACAGCGAAGCGATCTGACTGTCGATGGAAGCTCCCTGACGAATAATCGCTGCCAGCTCCCCGTTATCCAGCCAAACCCCATGACCTTCCGGACAGCGATCCACGGTGACCGGTTCTTCTAAAGCCCACACCAACTTCTCCATCTCTTTTTGACAAATCGGACATTTTAGGCGAGGCTCCGAGGATTCTTCCGCAGGAATTAACTCCGTCAACCACACCATTCCGCTGGAATAATCCTTTATTAACTTTTCAAGCTCTCCGGTATCCAACCATACGCCGCCACAAGAAAAACAATGGTCAATTTCGATATTATCCAGCTCCATCACGATCATTGCCATTCCACATCGAGGACAAATCATGGTATCCCTCCCATCATTGAACTCACATTACCATCCTTCCATGAAATTATTTAGGAATAATTCCATCTTCATGAAGGCTTTTCCTGCTGTAATTTCACCCCGGAAACTTTTAAATTACTCGCTTCCCAGCATATTTCGTAAAGCTTCGATGTCCTTCAATTGAATGGAAGACCGGTGAAAATCGATAATTCCTTCATCCCGCAAACGGCTCATTTCCCTAGATAGAGAGGGCCTGGTGATATTTAAAAAATCAGCCATCTCGTTCCTGTTCATCGGGAGCATAAAGGTAGACTGCCCGGTTTGTGCATATTGCTCTAATAAAAAGGTTCCAATCTTTTCCCGCACACTCTTGATGGACAGATATTCTAATTTCTTATTGAGGATAAGAGCTTTATTGGAAATGATCTTCAACATATTCAGGATCAAATGGCGGTGACTGGCACATTGCCGCGCACAGTTGCCGACAATCTTCTCCGGAGCTAAAAAGAAAACCGTAGTATCCGTCTGAGCCACCACCGTCGCAGGCCACACTTTCTTACCGGAAAAAACAGCCATCTCCCCAAACATTTCTCCGGGCCCTAACAGAGATAAAATACTCCTGTTTCCGGACAAGTCTTCTTTGGCTACCGTCACTGTCCCGGAAAGAACGATCCCAATCCCTCGAAACGGTTCCCCGGCTAAAGCGATAAACGAATTTTTACTGTATTGCTCGATCTCAGGACGAATACACTCCAGCATCACCAGCAATTCATCATCGGATATCTGGGCAAACAAATCTGATGTTTTCAACAAATTTAGCCATTTCTTCACAGTTTTACCCCCTCCGGTCATTGGTAACCCAGGTTACCGATTTTACAGCTCGATTATATTACACTTAACTCGTAAAAACAAATACAGTTTTTCAATACAAAACAGGAGGTACCCATGAAACGAAAGATTGTTAAAATAGACGAATCCAAATGCAATGGTTGTGGCCTCTGTATCAGCGGATGCCACGAAGGCGCGTTGCAGCTGGTAGACGGGAAAGCCAAACTCATCTCCGACGCCTACTGTGACGGCCTGGGTGCCTGTCTACCGGAATGCCCGGTTGGCGCCATCACTATCGAAGAACGGGAAGCAGACCCCTTCGACGAAGAATTGGTTAAAGACCGAATGGTAGCAGCAAATCAGGCACATCAGACGAACATATCCTTTAGCTGCCCCGGGGCCCAAGCCCGTGCCATTACTCAGAAAGAAGTTGTGGCTAACGTTCGGCCTGCAACAACACCGGTTTCCAACGTCTCTCAATTGCGTCAATGGCCTTGTCAGATTCAATTGGTTCCGGTAGGCGCACCGTACTTTGACAATGCGCATCTGCTGATCGCTGCGGATTGTACCGCTTATGCTTATGCCAACTTTCATCAGGAATTTATGAGAAATAAAATTACCCTCATCGGTTGCCCCAAGTTGGATGAGGCCAACTATGCCGAGAAGCTGACGGCCATTTTAAATGCGCACCCCATTAAAAGTGTTACCGTTGTCCGGATGGAAGTTCCCTGTTGCGGCGGTATTGTCAATGCTGCCAAAACGGCCTTAGCCAATTGCAACACGATGATACCTTGGAATGTAATCACTATCAGTACCGATGGGGAGATTCTAGAAGATTAAGTTATGACAGTTGACAGTGGGCAGTGGACAGTTTCAATTTCCCAGACGCTGGCGCACAGTACACAGTACACAGTTCACAGTGCACAGAAATAAAATTCTCGTTTTGAAACACGACTAACTGTTTTTAAGCTTCTGTCTTCTATCTTCTGTGTTCTATCTCCTTACTACCTAATACCAATTAAACTAATGTATATTGGAGGAATGAACAATGGGTATGTTTTGCTTTCAATGTGAACAAACCGCAGGCGGCAAAGGCTGTACAAAAGTGGGCATTTGCGGCAAAGAACCGGATGTAGCCAATAAGCAAGATGAACTAACCGGTGCTCTGATTGGCTTAGCCAGAGCAGCTCAAGGCAAAGTTCCGGGAAAAAAAGCCAACGAATTAATGCTGCAGGGTTTGTTTACAACCATCACCAATGTTAACTTTGACCTTTACCGTATTCAAGCGATCATCGAGGAAGTCCATGCTGAAAAGGAAAAGCTGGGCGGAGCCGAAGATCTGGAATACACCGCTTTATGGCAGGGAGACACAGATATTGTATCCCTTCGTTCCACCTTGCTCTTAGGTATCCGTGGAATGGCAGCATACGCCTGGCATGCATATGTCCTGGGCAAAGAAGACAACGAAGTAAACGATTGGTTCTTCAAAGGAATGAAAGCTTTGGGAGAAGACCATTCCGTCGAAGCTTGGCTGGAACTGATGATGGAGTTTGGCGAAATCAACCTGAAATGCATGGCTTTACTGGACGAGGCCAACACTACAACTTATGGCCATCCGGTTCCTACCAAAGTTACTACCGTTATTGAACCCGGCCCCTTTATCGTCATTAGCGGCCATGACTTGCATGATCTGAAACAACTTCTGGAACAAACGTCCGGTAAAGGGATTAATATCTATACCCATGGCGAGATGCTGCCAGCCCACGGTTACCCGGAACTGAAGAAGTTCCCACACCTAAAAGGAAACTTTGGTACCGCCTGGCAAAATCAGCAGAAAGAATTTGAATCCATTCCTGCTCCGGTCCTGTTTACCACCAACTGTTTGATGCCGCCGAAACCCTCCTATTTCGACCGGGTTTTCACCACGGCAGTCGTTGCCTACCCCGGGCTGCAGCATATTCCGGATCAAGGTGGCCGAAAGGACTTCACTCCGGTCATTGAAAAAGCCCTGGAACTGGGTGGTTGGACGGAAACCAAAGTATTAACCGGCATTAACGGCGGAACCGAATTAATGACCGGATTTGGACGAAACACTGTATTGAGTGTAGCCGATCAGGTGATTGATGCAGTCAAATCCGGAGCAATTAAACACTTCTTCCTGGTTGGCGGCTGTGACGGTGCCAAACCGGGACGCAATTACTACACCGAATTCGTCCAAAAGACGCCCAAAGATACCGTGGTTTTAACCCTGGCTTGCGGCAAATTCCGTTTTAACGATCTGGACCTGGGAACCATTGGCGGACTTCCCCGGATCATGGATATGGGCCAATGCAATGACGCCTACTCAGCGATCCAAGTAGCACTGGCTCTGGCTAAAGCTTTTAATTGCACTGTCAACGAATTGCCGTTAACCCTGGTTCTGTCATGGTACGAACAGAAAGCTGTATGTATTTTGCTTACTCTGTTAGCCTTGGGCGTGAAAAATATTTACCTTGGGCCGACTCTGCCCGCATTCATCTCTCCCACGGTCCTTGGGGTTCTGGTTGAAAAATTCGGAATTACCCCGATTTCAACCCCGGAAGCCGATCTCCAAAAGATATTGGGTCAATAGACGGATAAATTATATCAAAAACTTAGAGCATCCCTTTTGGGATGCTCTTCTTGTTTTACATTAAGTCCCTTCTCAACAAACCTGGCAATTGCATCATATAGATTTTGGTCACTGAATATAATGTTCTATGATAGACAAGCAAATTTTAATTATGCCAAAATTGAGGTAACCGGGTGAGATTCAGTGAGGATATTATGGATTTCCTTATGTATCGTATTGATATATTGTCTATACCTGTTATCCCGCCTCCGAATTTTCTTCTTTTTTTATACCCATCCATCCCTACTAACCACGATGAATTCCTTTTTAAGCGGACAGGCACTGGATAGAGAAGAGTATTATTCACTATATTGCATCCCTCAAGCTTTTCTCTTTGCTCAAATTGAAAAACATTTCCTGAACATTCACTGGAATCCTGCAAGTATCCAATTTTTGCATTATTCCGGCTTCATCCCCTATTATCTGCAGCAGCAAAAAGCCGATCCGTTTCTAATCAGCTGTTTGTGTGATGTTACACCCGACTTTTGCAACGAATTAATACGGACAATCTATCCAAAATTACCCTTAAAAACTCAAACGGATCTACTATTTACGCTCATCCAAAAGGATCAAGCCTTTACTTTGGAATTGTTTTATCTATTCATCCGAAATCATTCTATACCAGCTTTTATAAAACATCTGCTCCATCAATGGGACACAGAATTATTAATCCAATGGTTCACAACGAAAATCCACCGTTCTGATTTCAGTTATGTATTCTTTTCGCTCTTACCTCTGATAAAACCGGCTGAAAGCGTCCCACCGCTCATCCGGTTACTTCCACGATTGAACACCAACCATAAACTGTTATTGATGGATTGCATCTCATCGTCACCTGGTTTGGAATGGTTACCGCTATTAAGTAATCTTGATGAAGATGAACCGGTGATTCGTATCAAATCCGCAGCCACCCGAAAGGAGTTACTCAACCATGCCCAAAATTGCAGCTGTTGTCCCAGCTTTCAACGAAGAGAAGACCCTTGGGAATACATTGAACAGTTTGCTCCATATCTTCTCCCATAAAGATATCTATGTTATCAGCGACGGATCCACCGATGGCACCGCCGCCAAAGCCCGGGAATACACCGAAAACGTCCTCGATGAGTTTCAAAACCGCGGCAAGATGAAATCCCTGAACTATCTGATCCAATCCTTTTCTCTGACCGAGCGTTATGACTATATCTTATTTGTAGATGCCGATACCACAGTTGCCTTTGATTTTCTGGAACAGGTCACTCCGTTACTTACTGACGACACCGCCTGTATCGTCGGGCAGATTATCAGCAGATCCCATAACTTTTTAACCTTTTACCGTAAAATCGAGTATTTCATCGGGCAGGAAATATATAAAAAATCCCAATCCAGCCTGGGCATTATTACCGTTGCGCCAGGCTGCAGCAGTATTTTTAACACCCGTTGTCTTAAAGAGATAGATTTTTCCAACCCAACTCTGGCTGAAGATTTGGATATGACAATTCAGATCTATCGAAAAAACTTAGGTAAAATCAAATATTGCAGCCAGGCAAGGGTCTATACCCAGGACCCGGCCACTTTTAGAGACTTTTACAATCAGATCAAACGTTGGCATTGCGGATGGTTTCAATGTCTGAAACGCTACCGGGTTCCTTTCGGCTGGACCCGTTTTGATCTTGAAGCTTTATATCTTACATCCGAAGGAGTCATCTATGGTTTTCTGACATTGGGTTTACCCTGGTTGATTTTCAAATATCCCCAACTTACCCTCATGGGGATCTTAGCTGACTTCAGCATTTTTTTCCTGTTTACGTTGTATATCTCATATCGCAATAATATCTATCGTTATCTTCCGTTGGTTCCCCTTTATTATGTTCTAAAGATGTTGCAAAGCATCATATATATCAGGTGTCTATGCTTTAGCCGAAATCATTTATGGAGAAAAGTGAGGAGATATTAATGTATGGACTACCTTATACCGGCCACAGTTTTCTGGCCCATCTTGTTGTGATCGCCGTCGCACAAATCCGTAATGTTTATTCCTTCTTCAAATCGGGAATCCTGGACCAATGTAGCCAAAAATGAAACGCATCGGCTGGCTTATCACTGTTGTCCTGGGTTTATCATTGTTTTACCCATGGGCAACCCACCTGGTTAACCGTTGGATTCAACTCCAACCCGTTCAGCTGGTGGAAGAGCCCACTCCGGTTTCACCGACAGTATTATCTCCGTCTGGCACGGTTGAGAATATTCCGGTGAAACCGGATATTGAAAATCCATCCGACCCCAATGTGATATTCCCACAGCCCCGAAAAGACGTGAAACGGCCGTCCATACCGAAACCAAAATCTATTCCTCCTAAGCCTCAACCTCCTTCGGCCGCTACATATGTATTAGAAATCCCGGCTCTGGGAATCAAACGTGCGGTCTACGAAGGTGCAAGTCCGGCAAATTTAAGACGCGGACCCAGTCATATGCTTGAATCCGCACCCTATGGCGAAACCGGCATCTGCTTGATCGCCGGCCATCGCACCACCTATGGCGCTCCCTTTCGTTATGTTGACCGATTAGCTCCGGGGGACCTCATCCTCATCCGTAATCAGAAGATCACCTATGAATACATCGTCCAAGACCAGCGAGTTGTCGATGCTAACTACAAGACCGATTTCCAATCCGAAACTCAAGAACTTCATCTGTCAACGTGTCATCCCCCTCACTCCGCTAAAAAGCGGCTGCTGATCCGCTGCCGCCTCCGTCAATCCTTTTGACTGTATATCTTCTGCTCTGTTCTGCTTATCTTAGAGAAATTTGGGATCCAGATCTCCAAAGGTGGTCCGAGTCGGAAATTCGCGAAACATCTGAATGCCAAATTCATAAGCTGCCGAATGGAGAAGGATCAATCGCCGGCGTTGATCCTTCTCCATCCATTTTTTTAAAGGTTCATAGTCATCCTGATTATAAATCCGGGCTGCAATTACATTGGCTCCCAGTTGTTCGGCTTTAGTCACCAGTAAACCGGTTTCTCCGACTGCTGCCGTTACCTCCGTCACATTTAGGGAGATTTGATATACCCTTTGCAGAGCCCGCAAATACCGGGATGGCGCATCACAATACTGATCCGGGTACATCTTGTCCGTGTATTGGGCCACGATCGGCTCTTTCAAGTCAAACAGTACCGGCTGGCCGCCGATAACTGCCCCAACCTCGCTTTTCCAGACAGGAGCACTGCCTAGAATCGGCGTTGTCATTCCGTAACGCTGTTTATATCCCATCAATATATTGGTAAACCGATCACATGGTGCATAACAAGCAATCCCTTTCTTAGCCAAAAATAGGGCTGCATTGGCTTTATCCGGACTGTCCATACAGGCAATCACCAACCGAAGGGGATTGAGTTTATGCAAAGCCAACGCCGGAGAGACCACCGCATTAAATCCATGAGTATCCGGGATAACCGCCATCTCTTCTTCGCCGTTCCGTTGAAATGTTACCGTCGGATAATCGATCTTATCCTGAAAAATCATAAACGGATAGTTTCCTTCACCGTCCGATCCATAATACAGCCCGTCTGCTTTTTTAACCGCCAAACCCGGTGTTAACGGAACAACCTCCACACTGGCCCAGCGCACCAACTCTCCGGCCCGTGCCCCTTCCATATAGGGAACCAACTCATGTTCCCCACTGGGTTTCCGGTTTGGTGGAACCCGGATATCAAAACGGGACTCTTTCCAAAAAATATCCCGAACCCCGCGATCAACCTGGATCCCCACCAAAGCCCGTTCTTCTCCTTTCAGATCCAACCGGGATAATCCCAGAACCATATAGGTGGCATCGCCTACGGTCAGCCTGTCTATTTGGGCAGAAGCCGAAGGTTCTAACCCGACTGCCGGCATAGATATTAATCCCGCAAATAAAAGAAAGACTATTATCAATGACCATCCCGATACTTGTTCAGTATTTCGCTTCATACTTTCACCTCCATATGATGCATATGTCCAAGCTGTTTCAGATATTCATCCTTCAAAATATCCCTTTAAAAAGGGTTTTTTTAATATTTATGGAATTTATCCGGAGAGATAATCAATCATAAGGCAGGTAAATAAAGATGAACGATACTGAGAATTATGGATTTCCTCCTGAGCTTGCCCAAGTGATGCGGGAGCAAAAAATCGATCTCCAATTGACCCGCAAAATTTTGGATAAATACAATCAAGGTGTTTATGACCACATTCAACCGGTTATCGTTTCCGAACTGCCCAAAGTCGACGGCAAAACCATCATTGATGTTACCCGAAACCTATCCTTAACGATGGATTTAGAAACTGCCCGGGCAAATCTGGCCCGTTTAGGACTGGAACTGGACTTAAATCAATTTGCCACAGTTACAGGTTCAACCGTAACTTTTGACCGAAAAGGCCTTGTTGATATAGGTGTATTATTATATCCATCCCTTGCCTATGGCATTTTAAATGGCGGCTCGGCCAGCAGTTACTTTGATCGCAAACGAAATGAGTCCTTTAATCCGATACTCTATCAAATCTGTTTTAAGGAATCGGAAATTTTGAAGAAATCAGCGCCTGAAAAGGCCAAAGGCCTTGTACCGGCATTTATCAATCCGGACGGTACCCCCGGTCCTTCCTTTATCGAATTAAAGATGCGCTCATTGCTGATTGAAACCTTGCGTTATCAATGGCAAACCGGAACCAAAGTTCCGGCCCTGGCTCCTCTTTATCAAATGACCAGTATTCATAATAACGCCACCATCCAAGCAGCCTACGATGACTATCGTTTCAGCCCGTATCTGCAACCATTGATCGAAGTAACCGGAACCGATATTACGCAGGCCTTGACCGGTGTCCAACCCATGCTGGCAGCCCTTACCCACAGTAAATTGGGACGCCCCAAAGAAATCTTTACCGAAGCCTACGGTAAGCCAAACCAGGTTTTACCGATGCCGGGCGGCCATGGACAAAATTTTGAAATCCTTAAAGAGGTTTACCGGGATTTGCTTAATCAAGGCAAACGATACATATATCTAGGAAATGTGGATAATTTGGGATATACCGTGGACCCTGTATCCCTAGCCTTGATCGCTCTCCAACGCAAACAAGCCGGATTTGAGTTTTCTTTCCGGACCGCGGTGGATATCAAAGGAGGCATCCTCATTCGAGACCAATACAACCGGCTGAACTGCGCAGACATCGGGCCAGCCATCAGCCCCGATGAAGTATTACGTGCCGAAAGCCTGGGCACAGACATCCTCTTTAACTGTGCCACCGGTCTCTTTGATCTGGAATACCTTGTCGAAAATCTTGATCGAATCATCGAGCATCTTCCGGTTCGAATCACCGATCAAGATAAAGATGCCGGAATGTACTCCCAAGCAGAACAGGTCACTTGGGAAGTTATCAGCCTGCTAGATGATTTCCTGATTTTCGG
>JAKOTQ010000041.1 GCA_029776205.1 Bacillota bacterium
TTACTTTTGCCGGTCAAATTAAAGGAATCCCGGTCGGTCCAATCATCCGGCAAATCAAACCCATCTATGAGCGATTAAAAGGTGATTAAGAGGCTGTCGAAAGACGGCCTCTTTTAATTTGAAGCAAAGGTATGGTGATAATTTTGAATGTGGCAATTATTACCTCGATTATTTCGGTGTGTGCGGCTCTATCCGGTATGATTCTTGGATGGATGGCTAAAGCCAAGGAGCAAAAAAAGGAAATTCAATCAGAGACGGAAGCGGCTACAAAGTTGCAAATGGATAAAGCAATCCCCCCTCCCGGAAACGGCATAGGCCGGAACGGGATCCACCGGCCATAATCGCCAAGTTGGTTCCAGAGTATTTCCCACCAGGACCGGTTAGGCCGGGTGTTCCAGACTCTGTTTAGAAGATCATGTAAATATTCATAATCAACGATTGTAAGGGAAGGATCGATGAGTTTGTGGCCAATCCGTTCGAGGTTAGAGCGGTAAGGACGTTTTGGTTTCCAGTCGCGAGGTAGGCGGTTATCGATGAACGATTCGATGGTGTCGAGGTCTTGAGGAAGGATTTTTTTGCGGATAAGTAAATCTTTGAATAAAGCACAGGTTTCATTTTTAATTTTGGTCCGTTGCTTTATCCATTGATTTCGAAGTTGAGCTTGGTTGCGTTTAGTGTCCTCTACAATTTTTTGACCGATTTTTTTGCCGAGTTCCTGGCCAAGAAAGGTATGAACTTTCTTGGCGTGGATTGGGGTTGCGGCCAGTAAGAAAATGCACGTGAAAATCAAAAATTTTTTCATGCCATTTTCTCCTTTCTTTTCTTGACCGTTTCCCGGGAAAAAGACAAGGGATAGAGTAACCATCCCCTCAGGTCCACCATATGAGATATTGAAAACCCGCTAAAATAGTGGGTTTTTTGATTGTTCTTTACAGAATCTTTAAATTTCTAAATATTTACTTAATGATTATTCGGATTTTGACGATAATTGATATGTAAAATTATCAGTTGAGGAGATGACCTGTATGGGTATCCAATGGACGTCAATGTTGGCGGTAGGAGATCCTACCATTGATAAGCAACATCAGGAACTATTTGATCGGATTAACCGGTTGTTAGAAGCTTGCAATGCAGGGAAAGGAATTGAAGAGGTCAAAGAGACCATTCGTTTCCTTGGAGACTATGTGGTGACCCATTTTCAGACGGAAGAAAAAATGATGCGGGATACTAACTATCCTGATTATCTTAAACATAAGGCTGCGCATGATCAGTTTGTCGAAAGTTTAAGTGAACTTAACGAATCTGTGCAACAGGATGGCGGTAATGTAAAGACTGTGGTTGTAACCAACCGCTTGGTTATTTCCTGGTTGAATACACATATCATGAATGTTGATAAACAGTTCGGTAAGTTTTTAAATGAAAAGCAGCAATAGCTATTGAACGGAAAGCCAGGGGTGAAGCGATGCTCACCCCTGTTTTTTTTGACGCATAGACTATCACCGGGAATGAATCCTAATTAAAGGAGAGATGTATGGTGATAGGCAAGGTCAAAGAGGTTTTTCCAGGAGGGAATACGCCTCAGGGATTTGTTTCGTTTTTTGATTATATTATACCGGCGGATACTTGCCGGATTATGATTTTAAAAGGTGGGCCAGGGGTCGGTAAAAGTACATTCATGAAAAAGATCGCCAATCGGATGATGGAAAAAGGATATGATGTCGAATTCCATCATTGTTCTTCGGATGATGATTCTTTAGACGCAGTGGTTTTTCCAAAGATCGGCGTTGCATTGCTTGACGGGACCAGTCCCCATATTGTCGATCCTAAACATCCGGGTGCAGTCGACGAAATTATCCATCTGGGCGATTATTGGGATGAGACTGGCATCCGGAAACACAAAGATGAGATTATCTCCATTAATCAGAAAATTGGAAAGATGTTTCAAAGAGCCTACCGGTTTTTAAGAGCAGCTAAATCTATTCATGATGATTTGGAAATTACGGTTGGAGAGGGGCTGGATATCGGATTAGCCAATCAAAGGGCTGCAACATTAATCGAGACGCTTTTTAACGGGTGTTTGATTGGAGAGAGGATAGGATTTTGCCGGAAACTGTTTGGAAGCGCTATCACCCCTACAGGATTCGTTCATCATTTGGAAACCGTTTTTGCTCCATATCAACATATTTGGATGGTCACCGGAGAAGCGGGGACTGGAAAAGCAACGCTTATTGCCAAGTTGGCTCAGGCTGCTGTGGAACGGGGAATGAACTGTGAGGCTTATTATTGCCCCTTTGATCCGGATAAAATGGAGCATTTGGTGATCCCGGAATTAAATATTGCAGTCACTACCGGCGTGGACCCCCATCGAGTCCATCTGGATGATCGGAAGGTCACGATGATCGATATGAACCAATGTTTGCGGCCTGGGCATTGGCAAAAAGTGCAGGCCGTCATCGCCGAAGACCGACAATTCATCGATGAACTTACGAAACGGGCGATTCACTGTTTAGCTGAAACTAAGCGAGAACATGATCGTTTAGAGCAATACTATATCCCATATATGGATTTTCAAGCTATATCTGCGCTGGGCGAGGGAATTTTGGCCCGAGTTTTAAAGGATGCGGAATGTTCATCCTAAATTTCTTTGATAGTCTATAAAACACAGGAAGGGAACATCCGATAACCATATCGAGTATCTTAATGATCGTCTGCCGAGGATAACAAGGAGGTTATATGAATATGAAGACTGAAATTTTGCCTTTTGAAATATATACTAAGGTGAATATGGTTTTCGGAATTAAGGAATATCGTCAGACTCAAAAAATGATGACTGAGTTTGATCATCGGTTGCAACAGGAGCAGAATAAGCCGGTTGGAATTGATCATCGTATCAAGTAAGAAATTTTATCCAAATTAATCTTTACATCATGGAAAAAATCGGGTATATTAGATTTGACATTTGAATAGTTGAAGTTATTTGCGGGGGTGCCGTAAGGCTGAGAGAGAGTAATCTCAACCCTTTGAACCTGACATGGGTAATACCAGCGTAGGGAGCAGTTTTTGATTTTCAAGCTTGCCTGCGCAAGCTTTTTTATTTTGATTAATTTGCTGACAATCGAATATTGCATAATCGCCGGGGGTGCCGCAAGGCTGAGAGAGAGCGATCTCAACCCTTTGAACCTGATATGGGTAATACCAGCGCAGGGATGAGCTAATATTTAAAAGCTTACCGCTCTGGTAAGCTATTTTTTATTATAAAGGGGGATAGGAATGAACATAAAAGTTAACGGCAAAACGGAAGCATTGGTACAGGAATGTTCCGTGAAAGATTTTTTGGACATTAAAGGCTTGGAAGCCACATCGGTGGTTATCGACCTTAATGGCCACATCGTTAAGGCGCAAGATTGGGAGGAAACTTTACTGCGCGAAGGCGATGTGTTGGAAATTTTACGATTGGTGGGTGGAGGCTGAGATGGAAGATTTTTTGGAGATTGGCGGAGTACGTCTTCGGAGCCGTCTGTTGGTTGGAACCGGTAAGTTTTCAGATTACAGGCTCATCCCTAAAGTGGTTACCGCTTCTCAAACGGAAGTGGTGACAGTGGCATTGCGGAGGGTAGATTTCGATAACCCGGCTGAAAATATGCTGGAATACTTGCCGAAAGAGGTTATCGTGATGCCGAATACTTCGGGAGCACGCAACGCGGAAGAGGCGGTTCGGATTGCCCGGATTGCCCGGGCTGCAGGATGCGGTAACTGGGTGAAGATCGAGGTTATCTCCGATCAACGGTATTTACTTCCGGACAATTTTGAGACATTGAAAGCTACGGAGATTTTGGCAAAGGAAGGGTTTGTGGTTTTACCGTACATGAGTCCGGATCTAATGGCGGCTAAGCGGATGGTTGATGCCGGAGCGGCTGCAGTTATGCCGTTGGGGTCCCCGATTGGGACCAATCGAGGGTTAAAGACCAGAGAGTTGATTGAAATTTTAATTTCTGAGGTTAAGCTGCCGGTGATCATCGATGCTGGTATCGGCCGTCCTTCCCAGGCGGCTGAGGCCATGGAGATGGGTGCAGCGGCTGTGCTGGTGAATACGGCGATCGCCACTGCGGAGGATCCGGTGATGATGGCGGAAGCTTTTGGACAGGCGGTTTCAGCTGGAAGGAAAGCCTTTTTGGCGGGGCCGGGAGCGATCCAAAAATATGCGGTAGCCTCCTCCCCGCTGACCGGCTTTTTGCAGGAGATATCATAAATGATAATGGAGAGAAGAAGGGAAGAACGTGTCATTTTATCATGAATTGTCGATGTATCAACGGGAAGTGGCCCGTTTGCAACAGTTGGAGATAACCGAGGCCCGTATTCGGCAGGCCATTGATAGCGGGTCCTATCATCCGGAAGATTATTGGGTGTTGTTATCGCCGGAAGCCGATGATTATCTAGAAACGATGGCCTGGAAGGCCAGGGAGCTAACGTTGCAGCATTTTGGGAAAACCGTCCAACTGTTTACCCCGCTTTATTTGAGCAATTATTGCATTAATCGATGTATTTATTGCGGTTACAATGCCGGGCATGGGATTACCCGCAGAAAATTGACTTTCTCCGAGGTGGAACAGGAAGGCCGGGCCATTGCGGCAACCGGATTGAAACACATTTTGATTTTGACCGGAGAATCTCCGAAACATTCACCGGTAGATTATATTAAACGTTGTGTTACGATTCTTCGGCCCTATTTTTCCTCCGTTTCGATGGAAGTGTATCCGCTTTCGGTTGAAGATTACCGGGAATTGATCGAAGCTGGAATCGACGGCGTAACGCTCTTCCAGGAAGTTTATGATGAAATGGTATATGGACAGCTTCATCTGGCCGGCCCAAAACGGGATTTCCGGTTTCGACTGGAAGCGCCCGAGCGGGTCGGCAAAGCCGGAGGGCGCACGATTGGTATCGGAGCTTTATTAGGACTCCATGATTGGCGGGTTGAAGCCTTTTTAACCGGAATGCATGCAAATTACCTGCAACAGAATTTCCCTGGGGCTGAGGTCAGCGTTTCTTTGCCGCGTTTATGTCCGGAGGTGGGTGGCTTTCAACCGATATCGCCGGTTTCGGAACGGCAGTTGGTCCAGATCCTATTAGCACTCCGGATTTTTCTACCGCGGGTGGGTATTACCATTTCTACCCGGGAACGCCAGGGATTTCGGGAACATTTGATCGGCCTTGGTGTAACCAAGATGTCAGCCGGCGTTTCGACGGCTGTGGGAGGCCACGCGGTTCACAGTGAGGATGATCCCGGACAATTTCAAATTTCTGATCGGCGTTCTGTGGCAGAAATATACCGGGTTATCAGTGAATTGGGTTATAAACCGATTTTTAAAGATTGGCATGATGTGGGGTAAAATGATGAATCCATTGGAAATGGCATTATTGAATCAGTGGGGAGAAGAGAAATTCCGGCTTCTTCAAGGGATAAAGATCGGAATTGCCGGGGCCGGCGGTCTGGGATCGAACTGTGCAGTTAATTTGGTAAGATCAGGATTTAAACGGCTGGTAGTGGTGGATTTTGATAAGGTTGAGGCGTCCAATTTAAACCGGCAATTTTATTTCCTGGATCAGTTAGGCATGGCGAAGGTGGATGCGTTGCGAATCAATTTACTGCGGATCAATCCGGAATTGGAATTGGAGACTTACCCGGAACGGATGGTACCGGGAAATTTAACCCGTTTTTTCAATGATTGTCAAGTGCTCGTCGAAGCCGTGGATCGGGCTGAGATTAAGCGGATGATTATTGAATATGGGTGCAGTGCAGGTAAGTTTTTGGTATCTGCGTCGGGTTTGGCCGGATATGGAGATAGTGACGGGATTCAGGTTCACCATTTTCGAAAGGATCTGATCGTTGTCGGGGATTTGTATTCAGCGGTTGGGCCGGAACGACCTCCGGTTTCACCCCGGGTCAATGTGGCAGCTGCCAAACAGGCGGATTGTGTTCTTGAATGGGTCTTAAAGGGAGGGGCAGGTGAGCAGATTGTGGCGAATCATTGATGCCAATTTAAACCGGTTGACGGAGGGATTGCGGGTCATTGAAGATCTAATGCGTTTCGGTTGGGAGGATATCCGCTTTGCCGAAGAGGTTAAAAGGATGCGGTTAGCAATGGCTGACCTATTTAAACCTTTTCGCGATCAATTACTCGACAGCCGGGATGCAGAACATGATCCGGGCTTAACGATTTCCTGTACCCTAGCATTGGATGGACGGCGGACAACGGAAGAGATCCTTGCGGCCAATTTTAAACGGGCGGAGGAAGCGGCTCGGTCACTGGAAGAGTATTTGAAACTATTAAATTGTTATTCTGTGGCCAAGGAAGTGGAGGCAAAGCGTTTTCAACTATACCAGCTGGAGCAGAGAGTGTTTCGACAGAGTTGGAGCATTAAGCGGAAACATTGCTTAGATACGGATATTTACGGGATTACTGCCAGTGAGTATTCGCTGGGCCGTTCAAACCCGGAGGTGGTACGGATGATGTTGGAGGCCGGGATTAAAGTGATTCAGTACCGCGAGAAAGAGAAAAGAATGGCTGAAAAATATCGGGAGTGCATTGCGATCCGGGATTTAACCGCAAAGTTTAATGCTAAACTGATCGTTAATGATGATGTACATTTGGCGTTAGCGGTTGCTGCGGACGGGGTTCATTTAGGCCAGGAGGATTTACCCGTAGCGAAAGCCCGGGAATTGGTCGGAGAACGAATGATCATCGGTTTATCCACTCATTCGCCGGAACAGGCTGAAGAAGCGGTACGGCAGCCGGTGGATTATATCGGGGTAGGCCCTATATACCAAACCTTTACCAAAAAAGATGTTTGTGATCCGGTAGGTCTGGAATATCTGGAATATGTGGTCAACCATATCGACCTTCCGTTTGTGGCTATTGGCGGAATTAAAGTTCATAATATCGGCCCGGTGATTCAAAAAGGAGCCCGGACTGTAGCTTTGGTGACGGAAATCGTCGGAGCCGAAGATATTGGACAGAAAGTCGAAGATATCCGGGCGGCTATCGCCCGGGCGAAGGAGATGGTTTAAGATGTTTCAAACCCAAATGATGGCAGCCCGGGAAGGGATAATTACTCCTCAAATAAAACGGGTCGCCGATAAGGAAGGGATCGATGCCGAATCCTTGCGGCAGCGGGTGGCTGACGGCCGAGTGGTGATCCCGGCCAACCGAAACCATCTAGGTCTGGATCCGGAGGGAGTCGGCGAGGGGTTACGTACCAAGATCAACGTCAATTTGGGGATTTCCAGAGATTGTGCTGATTTTGATTATGAGCTGCAAAAAGTGGCTAAAGCGGTGGAGCTTAAAGCAGAGTCCATTATGGATCTGAGTTCATACGGCAAAACCCAGACATTCCGCAGGCAGTTGCTGGAGCTAAGCCCGATGATGATTGGAACGGTCCCTATCTATGATGCAGTCGGAATGTTGGAACGGGATTTGGCCGAGCTGACTGCGGCAGACTTTTTAGAAGTGATCCGAACCCATGCTGAAGATGGGGTGGATTTTATGACCATTCATGCTGGAATCACCCGTAGTATCGTCGCAGATTTGAAACGGGTAGGACGGGTGACCCATATTGTTTCCCGGGGTGGGTCGCTCATTTGTGCCTGGATGGAGATGACCGGTTGTGAAAATCCCTTTTATGAGCATTTCGAGGAGATTTTGAAGATTTGTGCCGAATATGATGTGACGCTGAGTCTGGGCGATGCCTGCCGTCCCGGGAGTATCGCTGATGCTACCGATTCAATTCAAATCAAAGAAATGATGATTTTAGGCGAACTGACGTTAAAAGCTTGGGAGGCTGGCGTTCAGGTGATGATCGAAGGGCCGGGCCATATGGCGTTGAATGAAATCGCTGCAAATGTATTGTTGGAGAAGAAGTTGTGCCATGGGGCGCCCTTTTATGTGTTGGGGCCGTTAGTAACAGATGTGGCGCCGGGCTATGACCATATCACCAGTGCTATTGGAGGTGCGGTTGCGGCAATGGCGGGGGCTGATTTTCTTTGTTATGTAACCCCGGCAGAACATTTGCGTTTGCCCAATCTTGAGGACATGGTTGAAGGAATTATCGCTGCGAAGATCGCTGCCCATGCCGGTGATATCGCCAAGGGGATCGCTGGGGCTAAAGATTGGGACCTGAACATGAGCAGAGCCCGGGCTGCGTTGGATTGGGAAGCCATGTTTCGATTGGCACTTGATCCGGAAAAACCTCGGCGCTATCGGCGCGAATCTCAACCCCTGGAATCCGATACTTGCACCATGTGCGGTAAGATGTGTGCGGTGAAAAATATGAATCGGATTTTGCAAGGGGAGACTGTGACAATAAGATGATGGAGGTAATTTAAAAAGGAGCTCTTTATCGAGGGTTCCTTTTTTGATAAAATAATTTGGGAGGAATATTGTGGAATTTATTATAAAATGGTTGGAGCAAAGAGGAGTGTTCGTTCGTCTAAGAAGTAAGAAAAATGCAATGAGGTGAAAAAGATGAAAACGAGGAGTTTATTTGGGAAATTGCTCATGAGTTTAGTTTTGGTTTCCCTGCTCGTAGGAAGTTTAGCTGTGGGTTCGGTGGAAGCACGGGTCGGGGATGCCCGCATGGGAATCGATGCTATCCGGGATGATAAAAAGGATGATCGTGACCGCTGGAGTGGATGGGAAAGATATTTCGATGGTCAGACATTATCCACTCCGGCAATGGCTATCATGGATAACCAGATACATATGATGATCCGGGGCCTTGATAATGGTATTTATTTCAAAAGGGGAAATAGAGGCGGATGGGAAAGATTAAACGGTGAAACCCAGAGCAGCCCGGCACTGGTATATCATAACCACACGTTGTATGCTTTGGTCCGTGGGATGGACAATGGGATTTATGTCACTCAGATGGAACGGGGCCGTTGGAGGAGATGGGAGAGACTCGAAGGAGGCACCTTGTCTGGGGGGAGCTTAGCTTCTTATAATGGCCGACTCTATGCAGCAATTCAATTCTGAACCTTGTCTTGCGGTTGCGAATGGACGATTGTATTTGGCGATTCGAAATTGGGATGACCGGATGATGATCCGGAGTTTATCGGGTCATTCCTGGAGCAAATGGACGGAGATTGGCTTTAATGGAAAAACGCCTTCTGGATTGGCCATGGTAAGCTTGGATCGGGAGCTTTGGGTTATCCACCGGGGTAAAGATAGGCGCCTTTACGCCAGTGTCTTTGATGGTGTTAAATGGACAGAATGGAAGGAGATACCTGGAGATGGCCAGACGGAAACTCAGCCGATAGCAGTGGTGCGGGGTAGAGATATTATTGTAGGGATCCGGGGTCGTGATAGCAAGATCTATATTAATACCCGGGAAGAAGGCAGACATCCGGGAGGCCCTAATCCGCCGCCGCCGTCCCGTCGGTAATTCCTTTAGTGGATATATTAAATAAGACTTATATCAACATTGAAATCGTTGCATATTTGACTTGGATTTAAAATGTCTATCAATAACTGAAACAGAAGAACTAAAAAGAAACAACCGGAGAACCGGTTGTTCTTTTGTTTTATGATAACTCTTTATTGATTTCCTGAATAAATTGGTCCAGCATTTTCAGGAGTTTATCGGAATTTTTACCAAGGACATAAGCGACCTTTACCGGGGGTTGGTCCTGGGATATGGCTTCCATGGCCTGACGGAAATGCTGATAGAATCCTTTAAAGAGAGTTTCAAAGATGAGAAAGATATCGTCTGAGCCAGTTGAGGATGGAGTGGCAATGCCCCGGGTTTTTTGAAAGAGCGCAAACAGGGCTTGATAAACATCGTCCTGGAGTTCTTTCAGGTCATACGCTGTTTTCTCCGCTACCTGTGGGATGGACTTCATTCCGAGGATATCTTGAAACAAAGCATCTTCGAAAAATTCCTCATGTATAGATTCGGCGGTAGGGGGAAGTTCGGACGGCGATATTAAGGTTGAGATCGAATTCATAGTTAAAATACCTCCATTATTGAAATATTAACGATGATCTTAGTATGGACTTATAAATAGATGATTATACCTCTAATGGGCATTTCTGGAAGTTTCAAGCTGAAGTTGGGGTTGCTATTGGATGAATTATTTATTAAAATGAAAGAAATTAGGAACTGTTAATCGTGGGGGAACGTAATGTTCCAACGTTAAATAGGATTTTAACAGTAGAGGAGAGGTTTTTAAGTGATTTCTGCAAATGAAGTTCGACGTCAATTTTTGGAGTTTTTTAAAGAAAAAGAGCATACTATTGTCCCCAGTGCATCGTTGATTCCCCATAATGATCCGACCCTCATCTTCACCAATGCCGGAATGAATCAGTTTAAGGATGTGTTTTTAGGTACAGGAAGCCGTAGTTATCGGCGGGCGGCTGATTCCCAAAAATGTATTCGGGTGAGTGGAAAACATAACGACCTGGACGAGGTGGGCCGCGATACCTATCATCATACGTTCTTTGAGATGCTCGGAAACTGGTCTTTCGGGGATTACTATAAGAAGGAAGCGATTATCTGGGCTTGGGAATTGCTGACGGAACGTTGGGGTCTTCCCAAAGATAAAATGTATGCAACGGTCTTCAAAACAGATGATGAAGCGGAAGAATTATGGAAGACTTGTACGGATATCGATCCGACCCACGTTTTACGGTTTGGAGAGAAAGATAACTTTTGGGAGATGGGGGATACCGGTCCCTGTGGTCCATGTTCCGAAATACATATAGATTTAGGGCCGGATCGTTGCGATAAACAACATGTTCCCGGCCATGTGTGCGGTGTCAATGCGGGATGTGCCCGGTTCATTGAATTATGGAACTTAGTGTTTATTCAGTATAACCGAAAAGCAGACGGAAGTCTTGAAGAGCTGCCCTCGAAGCATGTGGACACCGGTATGGGATTTGAACGGATTGTTTCGGTTCTCCAAGGCAAGAAATCCAATTATGATATTGACTTATTTGCGGAAATAATGCGCGGTATCGAAACCGTGACCGGAAAAACCTACGACTCTCCTGATAACCTCGTGGCCTTTCGAGTGATTGCCGATCATATCCGGGCGTTAACCTTTGCCATTGCCGATGGCGCTCTGCCTTCCAACGAGGGAAGAGGTTATGTATTACGCCGGATTTTGAGGCGGGCTGCCCGTTTTGGCCGGACGTTGGGAATGACTGAACCGTTCTTGTATCGTGTTGTGGAATATGTGGTTCAAGCAATGGGAGATGCCTATCCTGAAATTCGGAAGGAGCAACGCCATTGCGAATTGGTGATTAAGACGGAAGAAGAGAGTTTTAATCGGACTTTGGACAAGGGGATCGAACTATTCGAGAGTATCGCTGCAAAATTGCAACAGGCGAAACAGTCGGTAGTACCCGGAGTGGAAGCCTTTAAGTTGTATGATACCTATGGATTTCCGCTGGATTTAACTGAATTGATGGCGGAGGAGAAAGGGTTGACGGTGGACCGGGAAGGATTTAACCGGGAAATGGAAAATCAGCGGGCCCGGGCCAGAGAGAGCGGGAAATTTGTGATGTCCGATGACTTAGCAAAGTGGCAAACAGTCCATGAAGGCTCTCATTCCGCATTTAAAGGCTATGAAACCACGGAGTGTCAGGCTCGGCTGTCTATGATGGGCGAAGATCAGGAACATTGGCACCTGGTATTTGACCAAACGCCCTTTTACGGTGAATCTGGCGGACAAGTGGGAGATACTGGTGTGATCGTTACAGACGGTCGGGAGTTTAAAGTCGTCGATACCCTTCGTCTTAATGACCGAGTGGTCCACTTGGTCAAAAAAGATGGGGAATTCCCGAAGCAATCCGGTCAATATACTTTGAGGGTTGATCGGAGCCGGAGAATAGCTACGGCCTGTAACCACACAGCCACCCATTTGTTGCATGCAGCTCTCAGGCGAGTGCTCGGTGAACATGTGCATCAATCAGGTTCATTGGTTACTCCGGAACGGTTGCGTTTTGACTTTACTCATTATGAAAAGGTAACCGAAGATCAGCTTCAGGAGGTTGAACATATTGTTAACCAAGTGATTGGCGAAGCATTTTCTGTGTGTGTCCGGGAGATGTCTTATCAGGAGGCTGTGGATCAAGGAGCGACTGCGTTATTTGAAGAAAAGTACGGGGATCGGGTCCGGGTGGTCTCTGTAGATCGCTTCAGCAGTGAACTGTGTGGTGGAACTCATGTTAGCAATACGGCTCAAATCCGGATGTTCCGGATTCTTTCTGAAAGCAGTGTGGCGACAGGAGTACGCCGCATTGAGGCAATAACCGGAGAAGAAGCTCTTAAAACCTGTCAACAAGAAAGAATGATCCTTACTGAACTGGCGGCTTTGTTAAAAGCGGATATTCAAAGTCTTCCGGAACGAATGAAGCAAGTGATGGAGGAAAATTATAAGCTTCGTAAGGAGAAAGAACAAGTTGAACAAGCTAATGCAGCCGAGCGAATTCAAGGACTTTTCGACAAGGTTAAATCGCTTGGATCATGCCAGTATATTTCAGCTCGAATTGATGGACTAACGATGGAATTATTACGTGAGGCCGTTGATAAATTACGGGATCATATGAAGAGCGGCGTTGCAGTTTTGGGCTCGGTAAATGAAGGTAAAGTAAACTTGGTGGCTGGAGTCACCAAAGATCTGACTGGACGGATTCAGGCAGGGGCCCTTATCAAAAAAGTTGCGGCTGAAGTCGGTGGAAGCGGCGGCGGACGGCCTGATATGGCTCAAGCTGGCGGAAAAGAACCGGCTAAACTGGATCAGGCCCTTCAAATCGGAGAAGAAGCCATTGTGGAATTATTGAAAATGGAGTGACGCTGGTGTATTTGGTTGATTATCATGTCCACACTCAACGGTGTGGGCATGCCTGCGGGGAAGATCGTGAGTATATTGAGACGGCTATTTCCAGGGGATTGCGAGAGATGGGTTTTTCCGATCATGTTCCCCGGTTTTATCAACCCAAAGACGCGAAGATGACAGTCACTGAACGGGGAATGACTGCCGCGGAATTGGAAGGCTATGTCCGGGCAGTATGGGCCTATCAGGAAGAATATCCTGAGATAAAGATTAAGTTGGGGTTAGAAGTTGATTTTGTTCCGGGATGGGAGCGGGAAATTGAACGGATTGGCTCTTTGTATCCGTGGGATTATCTCATTGGGTCGGTGCATTTTATTCCGGAATGGAACTACGGCTATATTGTCCGGGAAACGGAGCATGGTCCGGAAGAAATTTATCCCGAATACTTTAAAAAAGTGGCGGAAGCAGCAGAAAGCGGCCTGTTTGATGTTTTAGGGCATATTGATCTTCCAAAACGGTCCTTTGAACGGTTGGCACCTGAGGTGATGGCTGACTTGCAACAAGAATTGGCGGAACGCCTGGGAAAAGCAGGTGCAGTCATTGAGTTAAATACTTATGGGATACGCGGCGGTAAGATCAAAAATGTAGGATTGTATCCGGATGAACAATTGCTTAGGTTCTGTCGGGAGCAGGGAGTCCGGGTCACTCTAGGTTCCGATGCCCACCGTCCCCAGGATGTGGGGGCAGACTTTGAACAGGCGCTGAAGTTGATGCGATCTGCCGGGTATACGGAGATTGTCACCTTTGAACGACGTAGTGTCAAGATGATTCCTTGGGAAACATACTGAAAACGGATGCTTGAGAAGCATCCGTTTTCAGTTATCTCTATTTTTAGTCAATGTTTTGCTTATAAGTCCGGAAGCCGTTCCCATAGGACAGATCTTGCACCAGCTGCGGGGTTGAAAGAGAAGCCCGATGATAATTCCGATGATGAATGAGGCAAACATGATGCGGGTTATAACTTGGGCCAACCGGATTAGATCGGTTCCTGCGAAAAATATGGATATTCCGAAGATCCCGAACATCCAGATCAGAAGGGTCATTTTAAATATTTTACTATCCATCCAACGTGGAAAAGGCAGTCCAAAAGAGATTTGGGGCAGAAATTTTCCTAAAAAAGATCCTCTGGGGCAGTAGTGGGAACAGTGGCGTTTACCTTTGCCCGTCAATGCCAGAGTGAGGGGGAAGGCTATACAGATTAACCCGGCTAACCCGATTAATGGATCGATGAGGGTCGAGGTGAAAAAGAAAATAATAATCGGCCAGGTTTTTTTGATGTACGATTTAGGTGATGCAGAATGACTTATGGACATGCTATACACTCCTTTGATAATCTATATATCCAAATATTACGATAAAATGATATATAAATCAAGCAGGGAATGATGAAGATAATCTAGTATTTGCAACAAAATTTGAAAGTTAAGGTATATTTGGCGCAGCAATAACCAATACTCTCTTTAGCAAGGGGGTATCTGAAATGAAAACATTTTTGATCAAAATGTTAATGGCTATGCTCACATTGGTTCTATTTTCAATTCGATTTGTCGATGCCACCATTGGGGAAAGTTTATATGAACATCCCTTAGAAACCGCTTGGAAGGAAACAGGGATAAAGCTGGAGGGGATTTCGACAGAGGCCTGGTTTAAAGTAAACGATCGATGGTTAACCGTTAGTGAATTAAAAGAGTTGTCCAGGGAAGTGGAACGGTTGTTTGATATGAAGTTGCGTTCGGAACGGCTCTGCGGTGAAGAACCGGAATTTACGTATGTATCATTTGAAGGGATTCGTCCTGATCAGACGATGATTACAGTAACCATCCAATCGACCAGGACGTACGGTACCCAGGAGACCCAAATGGGCATCTATACGTATCGTCATGGCCGGGTTGCCAATTTAAAGCAATATTTATCACATTTGGAAAACTTAATGAGGCAAATGGCCGGGGACAATCATTTCACCATTGTGTTGGAGGGAACTGTTCAAGGGAAGCTGGGGAATGCTGTGGTGAAAGAACTGACGGGCAAAGCGTTTCGCAAATTAGAGGCCCAGTTGGTTGAAAGTCATTATGAAGGGGCTGGGAGTATGACCAAAGGGTATACCCGCCGGTTGCCTTATGTGGATCGTGCCAGTCAACAGTCGATCAACTTAGTGATCAGTACAATTTATGATGAATCGAGGAAAGTGACGGAGGTGGTTATGGCTACTCCGGCACTCTCCGGAAACCTTTAATACCAAAAATAAATGGGCTCGGGTTAATTACCCATAGCCCATTTATTAATGCTTCTTATATCTGATCATATCTTATTTTACATTTATCAAGTGTCAAATACCTAGTAGTTAGAATCCAGAACCAAGAGCCCGGATATATTCCTTAATACCTAGTCTTTATACTCAATCGATACCAGTTTCCAGCCTGTAATACTGGTGAACAGCGGGACACTTAATGGTTCGTATTCCAACACCAGGGGGTTGTTCATGTTGTTCCATACAACCATACCCTTGTTTAAACGGAATGCACGAAGAGATTCGAGTTTACCGTTGATAATTACCGGGAAGAGTATTTTTTCTTTAAGATCCAAAGATCTTGCTGCCCAGTTTATTGCGCCGGTACCGCCTTCCCGGAAATTGACGGCCGTCGAACGTTCCCGGAGTTCATGAAGGATCTGTTGGGAAATCCACGGGGCTGTATCAGTGGTAGCTTCATTTTCATCCCGTTTAAATAAGGGATTAAAATTGCGGCTCAATTTCAAGTCGGTTAAGATCCGGGTACCAGTCATATCCCCTTTGCCTTTTTGTGGACGGTACCATTTGTAAGTAACGGAATTCGGGAAGGAATTGCGAACGATTTCAACGGTCCAAGTTCTATCTTTTTGTTCCATATGGGCGACAATATAAATGAATTTTAACTTCATTCCGGACTTGATGGGCAGATTATCCTCGAAAGGGTCAGCGGCAAACAAAGGCATGGCAATGGAGCAGATGACTAAGAAGAAACAACATAAGATGAATGGTTTACGCATCGTGGCCTCCTTCAAGATTGTTGGTGTTGAAAATTACGCGATGAATCCGATGACGGACTTTGGTTTTCCAAGTAATTATTCCATATGATTCAGGAAAACCCTTCCGGGATCGGTCGAAAAATATCCCTATGGCCGCAAAACCTTAGTGTAAAATTGTTTTAGGTTAAAAAAACAAGAGACCCCTCTTTTTTGGTAAAATATTGATCAACGAAAAACAAACAAAATACCAAGGAGGAGTCTCTTATGAGTAATATTATATATCAGATTTTCGAGAATTACATCATTGATGTTATGGGATTTCTTAGTTCAAACAAGATAAGAAAACTCGAAGAACTGGAGA
>JAKOTQ010000049.1 GCA_029776205.1 Bacillota bacterium
GTGACTCTGCTCGTGAGAATCCATCGCTTTATCCAGTTCCGGATTGGCGCGGCATAACCGCTCATACTCTGATGATTTCCTCCATTCCCGATGTATTTTGATATGAGCTTGATGATCCTCGAAATACTGCGCTCTCCAATACGGATGAGGCTGTTCAGGCATCGGCCCCGGATCAATCGGCGGTTCGCCGGGATGTTCCGGTGGAGGCCCAGGATCAGGGACCGGTTGCCCTTTTTCAAGTGCCAACTGGTACTCTCGTTCTGCTCGTTCCCAGATTGGATAAAGCCGCTCGAATTCAGCCAACTTTGCCTGGTATTGCGGCATGGCTTGTTCAAAGGCCATTTTCGCCTGGAACCAGGCAACAACATTCTGCTGATATGCTTGAATCAACGGCTCCAGTATCCAACTCCGGTTTTCGAGGAACTGAAACCTGCTGAACATTTTATTCTCGCGTTTCGCCGCTTCAATATCTATTAGCTCATCCGAATACAATGAATCAGCAGTCGGCGCATCATACAACCGAAGGAACGCTTTTCGGTCAGCCGGATTGCCTTTCACGTCGCCAAAATAACCCATCTCGGCCATCTGCATAAGTTCCTGTTTACGGGCCTCCGGTGATTGATAGAACGCATTGCCGCCATAAAGTACAATGTCATCACAGCGAACATCGCTTGGCTTGAACGTATCTATCTGCCAATCTTTGCCCTGAGAAATTGGATCGTAGAACCGAAATTCCCGGCCACTCGGCTCAAAATGCACGGCGGCCAAGTGAACAACTTTTCGCCAGTGTGCCATGAACAACGACACGATGGCCGTCAATATCGGCGTGGTCTGAGTATTCGACGATTGATTCATCACGTCGGCCTGCCGGCCGCTGGTGACATTCGGATCACTGTTTCCCCGGGTTGTTTCGTACTGGGCCACCAGGTCATTCATCCGGGCAACGATTCCCTGAATCTTGCCCAGCGCATCCTGATTTATCGGAGGCGGCGGCTGGAAGAACGGTTTTTCGTAGCCTCTCATGTATTGGATGTTCTGAAATCCGTCATCTTCGGCGGAAGTCCGAACTTTTTCCCAGTCCACTGAACCCTCTTGGCTGACCCACCAGCCACGGAGATCGTCATCATTTTCAAGGAGCCTTTTCCACTGAGCATTGAGCTTTATCTGGAGCGGAATCAGTTCCTCGAACATCGACTTCCGCCAGAATTTTCCCGGGCAACGCCTCCATCCTGCATGACTGTACGGGTGCCAATCGGTTTCCCGGTACTCCGGGTGGGCCATCAGCTTGGCATCGTATACGCCGTTATAGAGAATTTTGTCCTTGGTCCGAACGATTTTACGGCCTTGATAATCGTTTTCTGCCGACGGCCTGATATAAAATTCGTAGACCACTGCATGGTTTTTCAGCCGGTTATCGTCGCCGTTGAGATTTGATGTACCGTAGTTCGTTGTTCTCCGGACATCCTCCAGGTTCTCCTCAGCTTCAACCTTAACACCATAGGTTTCATAGATGTAATCCACCGAGAGCGCCCGCTGCTCGCCGATCCAAGGCAAATCATCCATTTTAGCAATACTATTCGGCACCAGCATACACTGTGGCGAAATAACCTCGGACCGAATCTTCCCGCGTCGAAGCTGTTCTTCTTCCGGTAATCCAGGCACGACTTCACCGGCATTAGGATCAAAATAGTCTTTAATGAAAGCGTTGCCAGTGACGAACAACCAATCAATAACTTCTTCACGCATCGACGTTCCGGCCGCCTGACGGTCCTCATTGACTTCCGCGCGGTGGGCCAGAAGGAAGTTCGTCACCTTTTTTGCCGCCTCTTTGTCAGCTTCATCACTCGAGAACGGCAAGGCCTGCGGAATCAACGGATTGCCGAGTGCCTTGGCCATGAGGCCGTTTGCCAGTGTCAAAATATGTGGGTCCTTGGGATAATTGAGAACCGAGTCAGCGCTGATAACAAGGCCGTTTCCGAGATCCATACCCGGCTGGATCGGGCGCCAGTGGCCGGACCGGTCCTGGTAGAGAAGCATCTCACCGTTGAGAAAATACTCAGTTTTTTCCCATCTCGCTATAAGTGTATCTTTTTTGCTGTTGGCAATAAACTCGTCAGTAAGCTCTAAGGCTCTCGAATCGGTGAATTCGTTTTTGTCTTTCTTAGGCAAGGTTGATCACCTCAAATCATTTGAACCACAAAACAAAAAACTGTACCGAAAACTGTACTCCAAGCTGTAAAGCCTGGAGTACAGAACAAGCTGTGTAAAATAGCTAATAGCAACGAAAATCCGAAAAAATAGTAGGGTTGATCGCAGTAGCACTCGGAACTTCAACGCTCACCAGGCGCGGCCTGCGCCACCTCCAGGCCAACCGCCGTGCCAAGATCCACGCGGCTCGGGGCCTTCGGCTCCGTTTTCCGCGGCTCCGAATTGAGTGCCTTGGCACGGTCCGCGTCGCCGGTCTGTATACGGTCCAAGAGATACTGCCGCTCGGTTTGGGCATCGCGGATGATTTGCAACACGGCATCAAGTGCCTTGATGTATGTACGATATTGGATAATGGCAATGAAATAAATTACAACCAAAATCAATAAAACAAGCCCAATGTATTGCACCATTACGACTTACCTTCTTTCCCTTCTTTCCCTTCACCGGCTGCTCCGGATCCCTCCAGCGCCTTGACAAATAAATCCATCGTCGCCTTGAGCTGATCGATCTTCCTGTTCAGTTCCTCGATCTCCATCTGCAATTCTACATTCTGCCGGACCACTGTCTTGGTATATCCAAGGGTCGCCGCCGTCGGGATTCCGCGCATCCGGTTCCCGTCATTAAAAGCATCGATACAACGATTTATGATTTCCTGTTCTTTGTCGATCTTTTTTGCCATCGAAATAGCCTCCTCAATTTAATTTTTCTCCGTTCGGCCCAACCATGCCTGACGGTTTTTGTCCTTCGATCTTTTCGCGAAGTTCAGCAATAATGTGTGCCTGCGCAAACAATACTTTATTGATAGCCTCCGCGAATTGGTGCATCTGCACAAACTGTTTCTTAAAAGATTCGATGTATTCATGGTGCTCTGCAATCTGCTTTTTAAGCTGTACGATTTCCTCCACTCCATTACCCCCTTTTTTCATCGTCACCCATATAATGCACCCTGTTTTGGGTGCGTCACCTGAGTACTCGGCTCACATCAACTTCCCGGCGAGTATTTTTCCTTGTCATCACCTCCGCCATCTTGCGTTTTATGATTTCCTCGGCGCTGCCTTTTGGTAGCAAGTTGACGTGTTCGATGATTGGATCAATCTTCTGGTCCCTTGCTGGAATCGGCCGGCTCATTACCATATACCGGTCCACGTCCTGAGGATGGTGTTCTGAATCCTTGGAAATGTCCTCCGGATTATCCTTCGCTTGTTCACAGGCTGGATAGGTCCGGATGGTATTCGCACAGTCCCGGGTAAAGGTTAACATGGCCGTTAGTTTTCCGTCAGGCCCTTCAAACGGTTTCAGCCATTCATGGAGTCTACGCCAACCGTTCTCCAGGTTCTTTGTTGCCTGGCGCATGATAAGACCATACTTTGCAAACACTTCAGCCGTGCTTTCTCCGCTTCCGCGTTCGGCTACCCACGCATCTGTATCAGCGACTATATCCTCAAATTTGAATGGAGTTCCGGTAACATGGATAACTTCTTCAACCAACTGACCCGAGTTATCTCTATATCGAATGACAACATCCTGTTCCTGGCCATCATTATAACAGGACCGCCGAATAATCTCTCTGGCCTGTTCCCGGTCCGTCACTCGGTGCGGATAATACTCCCGAAAACATTTCAATCGGCCATCCGGTGTAACGGCATACCATTTAAAGCAAGCATGTGTCGCAAAACCAGGATCATAAGCGGCAACAATCGCCCAATCCTTGGGCGGTTCCCAGTGGTCCGCAAAAACATGGATTGAATCATCCCATTCCTCGAAGAAAGCGCCTTCGCCCACGGCAAACAAATCCTCCTCATTCTGTGGATACTGCGAACGCCATGTATTCGGCAAATCTCGTTTGGTTTGTTCATACCATTCCGGAGTTCGCCGCGGGTCCGCCCAAACGTTTAAAAATATCTTTTTGAATCGATTCAATCCCTTAGAGGCATCGTTCCAGATTCGTTCAAACAGTGTATTCCGGCGGCCAGTCGATAAGCCAATAACCTGGCCGGAAAAGTCGGTCCGGTTCATCGTCGGAAAGGCACCGGTCCAGATTTCTTCAGCGAACGGATGTAATGCCCACTCGTCAAGAATAATCCGGTTAGCCGTGAAACTGTGGGCCGTATCCGGCGAAGCCGGAAGCGTCAAAAACCGGCTTGGCTCACCGTCGGGGCGTTCGATATAAACTTCATGGTCGTTTGCATACCAAACAAGGCCGGTCCAGCCGGTAGCTTTTGCCTGACGCTTTTCCTGGATCAACCATGGCGGTAAGTGCCGAAGCGTTAGTTGGAGTCGTAATGATAGCTCGATGGCATCCGGATCATCACGCTTTGAAATAGCGATGGCCGTGTAACCTTTTCGCTTCATCATGTTGTATAACGTATCTTCAAGCACCAGCCATGTAATCCCGATTTGGCGCGACTTACCGGCGATCACAAACTGCTCGGTTTGAATGACTCGCAAAGCACGGATTTGTTCCGGCCACAAATTGAAAAGACTAATCCCTGCTGGATTAGTCTTATCTTCGATGTAAGCATAATGGGTAAGATAATAAACCTCATCTTCCCAAATTTTTTGTTTTTCGGCTTCAATCCGTTTCTGTTCCTGTTCCTTGGCTTCCAGCTCCAGAAGCTGGAGTAACTCCAGTTCCTCTCTTGGCGATAAGCTCATTGATCCTCGCCCTCCGTTCCTCCGGAGTCATGCTGGTAATGTTAATATTGAAACCTTCAGGCGGAGTAACAATCTCGTTTTGTACCTTGTCACGGTATTCCGGCCGCTTCGCCTTAATCAAAAACATCAGCAGATTATCACTATATTTCTTTACGGCGCCTACTTGTTTGCCTTTATAATAAATTGGCTCATCAACACCATTGAGACCGCGGCGCCTGGCTTCGGCAATCAATGCTTCGGTGGCTTCTTCTTCAGCCTGTTCCAAAGCATCGCGGAATTCCGGATCTTCTTCTTTCCAACGGTAAACCTGGGATCGGTAAATCCCTGTCATTCTGCAAGTTTGTATAATGGTTCCACATTCTTTATATGCTGCAATGAATAGCTCTTTTCTTTTTTTTACTTTGTCCATTTGTGTACTACACCACCCAAAAAAGCCGCCTGAAACATTTCATTGTTTCAGGCGATTCACTCCGCGGCCGGTTTTTCTCCCCGGCTCCCACGCTTAAAGTATATCATGAGTATATTAGATATGGTGTCTTTGATTTGTCTTTGATTTGTATGTTATGGAAAAATTTTTTGATTTCAGGTATTGACATTACTCCCGATTGGTAGAGGATTTTTCTTTGCCATTCACGGCATCACCCCAAATATTACCCCGGCCGAGTACTGAATCCGATTCAACAATTCGTAATATCGATTCCGGTTTGAAGCCAGGCCGACGGCAGCCATAATCTGCTCGTTGTTGAAATCAGCTCCACTTAGATATTTTTGGCGAATAATATTCATCGCATCATCATTCCCGGAAAATAATTGCAATACTTTTTCAACCTTATCAGTCCGCCATTTCTTCGCCTTGATTTTTTCCTCCAGGACCGATATTCGGATCGCCGCATCCTGGGCCGGATTGCTGCCAAAACCACTACTGCTTACGCTTGGGTTGAAACTGTAATTCTTGCTTTGTGCCTTCAAGTCAGCTATATCCTTCTCCATTTCCTCAATGGCCGCTTTATATACCCGATACATAGAAAGTTCTGTGTTGATATATTTTAAAACATGATGTGGAATTTCAACTCGTTTGTAACTTTCAGCCATATTTCCACCCCCTCTCCCCTTAGAAAATCCTCTTAACCACTGCCGCCCCGGTCAATGGATGAAACCATTTTATTTGATACGCTCTGTATCGTTTACGAAACATGATTTATCCCCTCTTTCACAAAGATTTCCTTCACCTGCTCCAGAGATGTCACCACTTCCGCTATTGCTCCGGCTTTTCGCCATTGCTGCAGTTTTATTTCTTGGAGTTTAGTTACTTTTCCGATCTCCGGCCGCTTTACTTCAAAAACAAATGCTTGTCTGCATATCACTCCGACAATATCAGGCTCTCCGCTGCCGTACTGGCTGCCGTGAGTTTTGATAGCGTAACAGCCGGGCAAACTATTCAGCCACTTCAGTATCTTGGTGACGATGGTTTTTTCCATTGGGATTTTTGATGATACATTCACTCCACCCACTCCCTTTCTTTTTTCAAAATTATCAGCATCTCCGCTATCTGCTGCTTGTATGGCTGCAAATACTTATCTCTCATCGTTTCATACTCAGCCATGTCCATAAATCCGTGGTCTCCAATCTCCGGCCTCAGCACATATCCGGTCTGCCCTTGTTTTATCCGCAAACCACAGCAGCGCATACCACGAAGCATTCCAAACAGTTCCGTATTCTGCCCGTATCGCCGGTGACAAATCCCAAGCAGTTCCTGCCAGAGCTCGCTATCCTCAGCTAAATCAGGTCTTGGGTCCGGGAGGCGTAGTGTTCGAGGATTCATTCATGGATACACCACCTTTCGTATATTTATTCATTTTGAATGAATATTCTTACATCGGTCTGCCGGTTTCGGATCGGTCTGCCGGGTCAAAGCCTTGTCACTACTGTATTTTTTACTATTAGGCAGACCGATGTAGTATTTTTTCCTATTAACTCTTATGAGTAAAAAAATATTAGAATTATACCCTTTTTTCACTACATCGGTCTGCCGGTAATTTTTTCCATCGTCTAAAATATAGGTTCCTCAATGGTTTGCAGCATTTCATCATTGGCAGACCGATTTTTTTCGGCGGACCGATTTCCGTTATAAACGGTTAAGTGATGACCCAATTTCAGGAGTCCAATTCCTTTCCAACCCTTTGATCTGGATTTCCCCATGAGAATTTTTTCAAATCCTCGTTCTTTGAGTTTCAATGCAAAAGCCTTGCTACTGAGTTTATACCCTCCATTCTCGTGACAGTAATCTTCGTATTCTTTGTATAATAATGCATGATTCACCATCATGTCATCACGTAACACACAACGTTCCTCGAAGAAATCTCCAAGAATGTCCATGTCTTTTCTGTACTCACTGGTCGCTCTGACCACATCGTCCGGCATTTCCAGGCCTTCCCGTTGCCACATCATACATCCTTCAATAGCCCAGTTCAGGATTCCAGAAAGCTCTGCTTTCAGTTTCTCGCCGAGCTGTTTGTCCTGTTTTTCCGGAGGGATGATAATCTCGAACGGTATCAACCGAATCCGCCGCCAAATACCATTATCATCACCAACGATATTAGGCCGGTGATTTGTAAGAATGAAAATTTTAAACGTCGGTTTAAATTCAAACCATTCACTCCGCATGAACCTGGCGCTGATTTTATCTCCGCCCGTGAGCTGTTTCACCATCGGTTCATTCAGCCGCTTTCCCTGTTCCGTTTCTACAGATGATACCAACCGTGCGCCTTTCAGCATCGCAATATCATTAGGCACTCCGCCATCATTTTTCTTGGCCATCAATGTATCACTTGGTGTTTGTTTACAGTAATCCGGCCCCATGAATTCCTGGATTGTGTCGAGGAACGTGCTTTTTCCGTTGCTACCGTGTCCATAGAGGAAAAACAAACATTGTTCTCGGGTATCTCCGGTCAGCGAGTATCCGACGATTTTTTGAATGTACCGGATCAGCTCCTGATTTCCGTCGAATATCTGATTCAAAAATTCTTTCCACCGAGGACAGTCAGCGTTCGGATCATACGTCACCGGCGCCAGCTTAGTAATCAGATCGTCAATCGAATGTGGCTTTAATTTTCCGGTCCTTAAATCCAGCGTACCGTTCATCACATTAAACAGCCACGGGTCCGTGTCTAACTGTTCCGGAGTGACGGCCACCATCGGCTCATATTTTGCCAGGTTCACCATAGCCCGGATCTTTGAATCCGACTCGGACCGAACGGCGTGCTTTGCCAGTTCTTTGCGTCGAAAATCATCAGTCGAAGCAGCAGCCTCGGCATAGATACTCCGTACCGTCGCCTTGGCACACCGGAAAATTTCGCCGGTATCATCGTTAACAAGGCGCTTTCCGTTCCAGTAAAGCCAACGGTTCCAGGCCCCGCAGTAGCGGAATGAAGCGCCAAATTTTGCAATCAGCCGTTCGGCGTTGCCGAGTTCCGTACAGTTTTTCGGGTCACCGGGTGCCGGCGTGATGTCGGCCCTTTTGTTAAGCTGCTCGATCATCTTTTCAATGCCGTCCGGGTACTTCCAGGCTTGTTCCAGTTTCCGGAGAGCTTCTTTCGGAGAAAATGGCGGATTGCAGCGATCGGCTGCCTGTAAAATAAGAATCTCTGCTTCGTCGAAACTCAGGCCCTGGTTCCGCAACCGGCAGGCATACCGGAAGATAGTAACATCCCGTTCGCCTTCCGGGATTCCGGAGAGAACCAGATTAGTGTCGACTTTCGGCCGGTTACCATGTTGTTTGCCGCCAACGACGAAATCACGGCCAAGAATAATATCCATCAACCAGTCCGGCGGATCGGCCGGATCCTGTTCATCCGGTGATACTTTCCAATCATAAGCTCTACCGCTCGGGTGTATCGACGGCGGCGCTATAATGTAACCGCCGTCGCCACGGAAATCCAAGCCCGGAAGCCGCCTGGCGAAGTTTCGGAGATCGCCGCCCGGATGACGGAATATGTAGTGAAAGCCCTTGCCCGTTGCACTTACCGGAGTCCGGGGCATCTTCTCCAGAATATGAAGGTCTTTCAGCTCCTGCAGCGAGGCCCGTCCTTCCGGCCCGTCAACGTCCAAAACGATGATTTCCGATACAGCTCCGGTGACAATGATAATGTTCGCATCCGGCCACCGGGTCCACCACTCGCGGACCTCTGCTTCAGTCGGCCGGCGTTGTTGATATTCCTGCCACTTAATCAGCGGCTTCTTGTCCTTCGGCATCGCCGGAACAACGGACCAGCCGCGACGAAGATATGATAAAGCGAAGTCTAAGTTAGTCATCCATCAACCCCCTCTTTCGAGGTTTTTCTACCCCGCGTGTAGTATTTTAAAACCCCCCTGAAAGTTAACGCAGGGTCACTATTTATCAAAGGGTAAAAAATATTACTTTGTTTTATTTGAATTCCTTTTTCGTTTTCTGATCCCTGATTTCAATTCTGCCGATAAGTTCAAATTTGATGACGTTGCCAATTGCTTCATAAGCTGTTGGGTCAGCACATCCGCTTTGATTATACTTTGGATTTCCCTTGTCGCCCATCAAACTACACCCCCAATATCATCAAATACAACTGGAATTTTTGCCTTCAACTCCTTCAACAGTAAATTGGCAACTTCCCTCATTTGCGGATGCGCAGCAGGTGATGTTCTTAACCGCAAGAAATGTCGCCATTCCCTGATGTTTGCTGTCATGATTATTTCAGTCTTTAAGCTATTAGGTAGTACTGCCCTTGCTTCTTGCGGGCTGCATCCCCAATCTAACATTTTGAAATACGTTTGTTCAGCGACTAAACAAGCACTATACCACATGTCATAACCTTCTGTTCCGGGAACCAAGAAACAAGGTTCAATTACAGTTATTTCACCATTAAATTCACCTTTTGAATAATTACAATACCTGGTGGATTCCTGTGAATAGCTTGCTATTCTATGCCTAACTATTTCATGGGAAACACCCCTGTCACAAATAAATTTTACAGTGAAACTGAAGTGTTCCAATACTGATTCATGCCCTCTATTGATTATGTTTTGAATAAATTTATAGGATGAAGTATCATTTATTTTATTTTCTGACTTATAACAAACCCGTCCACATAATTCAAGTTTTTTGATTACCTCCAGTCCATCAAACTCATCCATAATTTCAACACTTGGTTTAATAACTTTCATGCTTTTAGCCTCCTTTCGCGACACAATCTTCTTGACTACGCTTACCCCGGATTTCTGGTATACGTGATCCTTCCCCTCACTCACCCCCTTTAAACACGACAATACAAATACCGCTATTCTCCACCGGCTTCAGCGGGCAGTCATCTCTTCTTTTTTCGT
>JAKOTQ010000072.1 GCA_029776205.1 Bacillota bacterium
AGTAGTTATTACCGGGTTAGGGATAGCGGCGGCATTGACAGGAGGGGTATTGGGAGTCATACTGGCAGGAGCATTCTGGGGAGCATTGGCCGGAGGATTGATAGGAGGAGCGGTTGGAGGAATAGCCGCGGCGATAAATGGAGGTTCGTTTCTGGAAGGATTTGCGGACGGAGCATTGAGCGGAGCGATTTCCGGAGCGGTAACGGGAGCCGCATGTGCCGGGCTGGGTGCTTTGGGAGCAGCGGCAGGAAAAGGAATCCAATGTATGAGCACAGTGGGAAAAGCGATAAATGTTACATCAAAGGTTACGGCAGCACTCTCGTTTGGTATGGACGGATTTGACATGCTGGCAATGGGAGTATCGTTGTTTGATCCATCCAACGCATTGGTTGAATTTAACCGGAAGCTGCATTCCAATGCACTTTACAACGGATTTCAGATTGCTGTAAACGCGCTGGCTGTTTTCAGTGCCGGGGCGGCATCAACAATGAAGTGCTTTGTTGCAGGTACGCTGATATTAACTGCGACAGGCTTGGTTGCGATAGAGAATATCAAGGCAGGGGACAAGGTAATTGCGACGAATCCGGAGACTTTTGAAGTAGCGGAAAAGACGGTGCTTGAGACATATGTGAGAGAGACGACGGAGCTTTTGAATTTGACAATCAATGGAGAGGTAATCAAGACAACCTTTGAGCATCCGTTTTATGTTAAAGATGTGGGCTTTGTTGAAGCGGGAAAACTGCAGGTAGGAGATAAACTGATTGATTCAAAAGGCAATCTTTTGGTGGTGGAAGAGAAAAAGCTTGAGATAACAGATGAACCTGTTAAGGTTTATAACTTCAAAGTGGATGATTTTCATACTTATCATGTTGGGAAAAAAAGGATATTGGTACATAATGCAGACTATAACCCCAAAATGGGATTTGATGATTTGGACCTTGAGAAAGCTACGAACAAACAAAAAGGCAATTATGGAGAGTATCTGGCAGATGATAATCTTATTAATAATCCAAAATTGAAAGAAGCAGGGTATGATTTGGAGCGGATAGGAGGTAAGGTTCCGACCTCACCGGATGATAAAATTACAAAAGGGATAGACGGTATATATATAAACAAGAATCCTAATTCAAATATTAAATATGTGATTGATGAAGCCAAATTTGGAAAAGCAGGACTGAGTGCAAAGACAAGAGATGGAAAACAAATGTCAGATTCTTGG
>JAKOTQ010000089.1 GCA_029776205.1 Bacillota bacterium
TCCATCGGTAAATTAAACTGGAGTGAATCCCTAGGTCTTCAGCTAATGCCTTGATTGTTTTCGATGTGGCGTAACTGAGCTTGACCACATTCTTGCGGAAATCCTCATCATATTGTTGGCGGATTTTGGACATGATTTTCTCTCCTTTTCATTATGCTTCTATCTTATCATCATGTCCGGAATTATAACATAGACCCGTATAACATATTTTGACAGATTTTACTATCTCATTTTGGGTTCATAACCATAGCCGAAGCATGCGAAGCTGGAGCTGAGAGCAACAACCATCAATACGAGAGAAGCCAGTAAGAAATAAAATTTTTTCATGAAATTCACCTCCTTTTTTTAAATTAGTGGTGTTTTGTTGTTTTATCAATCCATCGCATGAATTGAACATAAATTGGAGAAATCGTGATGACTGCGATGGTTGATCCCACGAAAAGCCCGGTAGTCCATACGTTTCTTTCAGTCAAGACCATCAGAAGAATACACCCAAGAATGCTGCCAGCCAAGATTTTGCGGGAACGGGTCTGTTTTTTGTCTAAGGTCCGGTAAGACAGTAACAGTGGTGAAATCGATAAAATCAACCAATTCATGACCATGATTAAAATGATCAATGGAACCGTAAGCCAGGAGATGAAAGCTTTCGTAAGGATAGCCCCTATCAAGCTTAAGCAAATACTGTAAATGAGACACCGGCTGAATCCGGATAAATGTGAGCTTCCGATGATGAACTTTATACCCAGGGCTGCCATCATCACAGCGAGAGTTTCAAAAAACAAGCCACAAATCCCGGCAATGATTAAGGTACTGAAAGTTGTAATTGACATAATTAGCAGAATTTCAATGCCAAAACGAACTTTGTTTTGATTTTGATTTAACCCTGCCTGTTGACAGATATGTTCGCCGATGCGGTCGGCAATTTCAGCAATTGTTGTCATCGTCACCCCTTCTTTCCCATATTTTGAAATTAATTATATTATTTACATCTTCTGGTAATTTAATCGGAAATTTTCAGAAAAGACTTTAGCATTTTTTTGAAAATTTTCAAAAAAAATCCTCCTGTCAAAAAACAGGAGGTCAACGAGGGTTTTTCTTATTTTATTCTACCGAATCCGGAATCCATTGAAGTCGTTCCGGAGAAATACCAAGGATCATTTCATCTCCGATTCCGGGAATCGGAAGGGACGGATGGCTATAGATGATGAAGCGTTTCCCATATGCATCGGCTTCCAGTCGCCGCATATAGCCCATATAATCATCGCGAATCAGACGGGCGGAAAAACTGATGGGATAGGCTGTAGATTCATGGATGGTGATGTTTTCAGGGCGAACCATCACTTGACCTGTTTTACGGTCTGGCGACGATAGTTGAAATGGCAATCGATATTCTCCAATTAATAATTGGACTGTTCTACTATCGACAGGTATAACCGGTATAAAATTGGTTTCTCCCAGAAATTCGGCAACGAAACGGTTAACCGGATTTTGATATAATACTTCGGGAGTTCCATATTGCAAAAGTCTCCCCTGCTGCATTAAACCCATCCGGTCGGAGAGCATTAAAGCTTCCTCTTGTTGATGGGTCACAAAAATTGTGGTAAATCCCAAACGTTTTTGATAGTCCCGTAATTCCCGGCGTAATCGGGCCCGCAAATTGTAATCCAAAGCCGAAAAAGGCTCATCCAATAATAAAATACGGGGTTCAATAATCAAGGACCGGGCTAAAGCCACTCGTTGCTTTTCTCCGCCGGATAATTGATGAATCGACCGGTTTTTTAAAGAGGATAACTCAAAAAGTTCGAGCATTACTTCGACTTTACGATGGATTTCCCGTACAGGAAGATGCCGGGCTTTCAATCCATAGCTAATATTTTCAATCACGGTTAAATGGGGAAATAAAGCGTAATCCTGAAAGACCATGCCGATTTGTCGTTCGGCAGGAGGAATATGGATCAGCTCTTCTCCATCAATCTGAATACTGCCCGATGGATTGTCCTCCAAACCGGCAATCAGCCGGAGTAAAGTAGTTTTCCCGCAGCCGCTGGGTCCTAATAAAGAAAAGAACTCGCCTTTATTTAATTGGAGTTCAACATTTAAAGTGAATTCCGGATATTGCTTGTGAAGTTTGAAATAATAATCAGCATGCATCAATGACTGTCCTCCCTTTTGGTGATCCAATCTTTCTCCACTGCTAAAAATGCCAGGAAAGCAATACCCATAAAAATAGTGGCTAAGGCTGTACCCTGCGCAAAGCGATAGTGTCCTATCAAACGATAAATGGCAACCGAAATGGTGATGACTTCTCCCCTGCCCAATAAAAGAACAGCCCCTAAATCACTGAGTGAAATCGCCATTCCATAAATAAACGCTGTTTGAACAGCTTTACGAATCAAAGGTGCTTCGATCGCTAACAACGTATGCCTGGGTGAAGCGCCAAGCAAATAGGAACTTTCGATCATACTATAGTCAAAATCCCGCCAAGCTGTACGCATAATAGAATAAACCAGCGGAAACGCCAGATAAAAATGGGCCCACATCAGTAATAACCAGGCCGGAAGCAGGTCACCAGCCAAACTGCCCAAGCCAAAGCCAAAAGACATAAAGGAAATACCAAGAGGTAATTGGAGTAAAAGATCAGTAATCCCCCAAGGCTTTGACTGCCTATCCTTAGCAAACACATAAGCCACGATAGTTGTGACCAAAGCTACGGCAGTTGATAGAAAACAGCTGGTCAAAACCACCTTTCCAAAGGATGCTCCGACTGAAAACCGAAAGCCTTCGCCAAAAAGCAACTGATAATTTTCTAATGATAAATGATTGCCGAAGGTTCCCCCTTCTAAGAATGATCGCTGAATCACCGTTAGAAAAGGAGTCGCCAAGAAAAGCAGAATGATAATGTGATAAATATAAAAACCCACAGTTTGCAAAGGGTTTTTATGAAAACATAACCGTGGTAGATTGGCAGCAGGTTTGGCAGCATATCCTTTTCGCTGAAATAACGATTGCAACCAGAATATGAACAGCAAAATCAGAGTTTGCAGTCCTGCGATCATTGACGCTTCTTCAAACCGGAGTTTACTGTTGTATTCGATATAAATCAGAACTTCAAATGTTTTATAAAGATAACCTCCGAAAACTAAAACTACTGTAAAACTGAGAAACGAATAGACAAAGACGACTAAAAACAGGTAAACAATGGTCGGTAAAATTAAGGGAAGTGTTAACCGCCATCCTGTAAAAAAAGGGCCGGCACCCAGATTGATCGAAGCTTCCCGTAACTTGGGGTCAATTCGTTCCCAGCTTTCACCGAGCATCCGCAGACACAAAGGGAGATTATAAATTACATGAGCCAGTACTATCCCCCAATAACTATAAAGGCCGGTAAACCGGATCTTTTCAGAGAACAAAGCGGAAAGCAGCTGATTGAAAAGGCCGTTTTTCCCATAAAATACTACCATCCCCAGGACAATGACGATTCCTGGCATCATAAACGGCAAAACAAGCAGACTACGGCTAAACTGTTTTCCGCGAAAATTGAATCTCCCCCAGAAATAAGCGCCAGGAAGAGACAATAAAATACTGAGAGCTGCACTGATTCCCGCCTGCGACAGAGAAAAACTTAATGTTTTCCAAAACACGCCGGAACGAATAAATTGGGCTAACTTTAAGAAAAGGTCTTCCATCAGCACAAGTTGATAAAAGACATATAAAACCGGCAGATAAAAACTTAGAAAAACCAAAAAATACAAAAATCCAATTGTTGCTCTTTTTTTCATCATTATTTACTCATTGATAACATTTTCCCAGTCTGCAAGCCATTTATCTAGTTTTTTCGAGACCTGCTCCGGTGGCAAATTTAATAAACGATCAACTTTTGCGGCCACCCGGAAACTTTCAGGAAGAGCTGCATCCGAACGGACAGGGTACATAAATTGAGTTTCAGGGATGAGCTCCTGAAATTCCGTTGATAAAATATAGTCCATCAACATTTTGGCTTCTTTAAGATGAGGAGCCCCTTTTACGATGCCCGCAGCTTCGATCTGAGCATAAGCTGTATTGTTCAAGACCAGCGGTTGGTAGCGTTCCGTATTGTCATAGAGTAAATGATAAACGGGACTGGTTCCATAAGATAAAACGATGGGCGCTTCACCGCTGGTATACATTCCATACCCTTCTTCCCAGCCGGGTGCGATCGTCAATAGATTACTTTTGAGTTTCCGCCAATAATCCAGGTAACCATCTTCTCCAAAGAACGCGACTGTAGTGAGAAGGAAAATTTGCCCCGGTGAAGAAGTCAACGGATTCATGATAATGATCTTTCCCTGATATTCAGGTTTCAGAAGATCGGAAAAGGACGCCGGCGGGTTTTTCAACTTTTCACGATCATAATTAAAAACCACATAACCATAGTCAAATGGCACCAGCCGATATTGGCTGTCAAAAATCAGCTCTTTCGGAACTTTATCCAAACCTTGAGGCTGATATGATTGAAATAAACCGGCTTCTTCTGCCTTGAAGAAATAATTATTGTCCAATCCGATAACCACATCGGCAACGGGTTTTTTCCGTTCACGTATCAGTTGATTGAAAAGGGGTCCGGTATCCGAGAATGATTTAAAATCGACTGTAATTTGATAATCTTTTTTAAATTTTTCCTTGACCGTTTCGATGAGTTTCACCGGAAAACTGGAATATGTATAAACGGTTAAGGTCCGTTCCCGGGTCGAATGACATCCTGACAATAAGCTGATGAGTATAAAGAAACAAAAGAGTCTTCGCCGTATACATTGAGAAAACATGGTTATCACCGTCCACTCCTTGCTATTTAAAAAATAAAACCCCAAATAAAAGGGGTTTTTCAATATCATTTATTCTCCCTACGCCGGCATTACCCGAACAGGTTTGAGGGTATGATCTCAGCCCCGATAGGAGCACCCCTGATGTAAAATTTTTATTTATCTTAGCATATTTCTTCCCTAAATGTCAATTTTCAGAGGGGTGACGGTGTATGAAAGTTTTCGAGCGGTGATGAATCGGATAAAACTTCCGAAAGGACACGGCTAAGTTCTTCGATCTGATACGGTTTAACAACGACGCCGCAAAAGCCGTATTTACGATATTCGGCCATAATCGGATTGTTGGAATAGCCGCTGGATATGATCACTTTCACTTTAGGATCTAACTTTAATAATTTTTGAATAATGGTTTTGCCTCCCATACCACCCGGGATGGTCAGATCTGTAATGACGGCATCATAAAAGTTTTTCTTGAACATTTCCAATAATTCTGCACCGTCTTTCGCTAAATCTACTTCATAACCAATCTCCCGTAACATCTCTTTAACCCCGTTTCGAATCAGTGGATCATCATCCATAAATAAAATTCGGCCATGCCCTGGGATTAATCCCGTCCTTTTACCCCAATCTGCAGTGGTTCCCTCTTTCGCCGGCAAGTAAATATTGATGATCGTTCCTTTATTGGGCTGGGACTGTACTTCAATATATCCGTCATGCTTTTTAATGATAGCATATGAAGTAGCTAACCCAAGGCCGTTTCCATTTACTTTGGTTGTGAAATACGGGTCAAAAATGTAAGGTAAATGTTCTTCTGCAATTCCAATGCCATGATCAATGACAGATATTTTTACATATTTTCCTTCAGGGAACATCGAATCTTCCCTGGTTTTCATAACATTATGGGCCATTACCCGGATGATTCCTCCATCCGGCATAGCTTGATCGGCGTTGATCACCAAATTGTTAAGAACTTGACTGATTTGTCCGGGATCTATCTCCACCAGCCACAGATCATCATCAATCGCAAATTCGCAAATGGAATTGGAGCCGCGCAGTGAAAACTCGACCGTCGTCTTAATCAGTTCGCCGATGGAAACCACTTTTTTAACGGGTGCTCCCCCTTTGGAAAAGGTTAAAAGTTGGCGAGTCAGGCTTACGGCTCGGAAAATAGTCTCCTCCATGCTGTCTAAATATTTTTCAACATTCTTTCCTTTTTTTATCATCATTTTGGCAAATTGGGTATTGGCTAAAATTCCTGATAAAATATTATTGAAGTCATGGGCAATTCCGCCGGCCAAGATACCGATGGATTCGAGCTTTTGGGTTTTTAACATCTCTTCCTCTGCTCGACGGCGTTCGGAAATATCCCGGAAAACTAAAACTGCACCGATGATTTTCCCTTGGGTATCCCGGATGGGAGAGCCATTACTGGAAATATAATAACGATCTTTTTGATTTCGCGAAACTAACACTGTATTTTTGGTCAATCCTACCGACTGGCCGTTATCAAGAATATTTTTAATCGGATTTTCGCAGGGTTCTTGGGTGTGGTCATTCACGATATGAAAGATTTGGGACAAATGCTTACCTAAAGCTTCCTCCTGATTCCAACCGGTTAAACGTTCGGCAACCGGATTGATGAGGACCACATTACCCTGAATATCGGTGGCAATGACACCATCACCGATAGACCGAAGGGTCACGGCTAATCGTTCATTCTGAGCTTGCAATGCTTCTTCCGTTATTTTCCGCGCAGTAATGTCCCGCATAGCTCCATATACCAGTTTCAATCGCTGACCCCGGAGGTAAGGTGTGAGTGTAATCTCACAAATGATAATTTCATTAGATTTACAGCAAATCGGCACCTCAATGGTCATTCCATGGCCATTGGTTATCAGACTGTCGAACAAATGCCGCACTTTATCCTGATACATCGGATGGATCAGGGGGAACCATGACTTGCCAAGCCATGTTTCCCTGGGAAAACCGGTTACCGATTGAAAAAGATGATTGATCATGGTGAAATGACCTTTCGACGACAAGGTGAAGAAGATATCCGTTGTTGCTTCAAACAAATCTTGAAAACGCCTTTCGCTGTTTTTCAAAGCTTTTTCAGCAAAAGATTTACGGACGAACAATAGATAAATAAAACCGATATCGATTAAAAATTCAAATACTGTATGGACCCATTGATTGTTAAGCAGCAAATTGCAAAATCCATAATGGTGGCCGAGAATATCTATTAATAGTTTGGAAAAGCCAAAACAGATAACAATTCCAACAAATACCCTTCGACAGGATAGTCTTTTCATAGAATCTCCTTTACAAATAACATCATAATATAAATCTAACGTTCAAAGTACGATATAAATTTCTATTATTTACCTTTTTTCCTTCATTTATTTGCTTGTGTTATGACTTTTTGACTTTTTGGATTGAATGTGCTATGATCTTCCAGTTAAGTATTTTTATAAACTACATACTGCTTTTCAATAATACTAACACTATTGGAGGGAACAGCCATGAGCCAAAACCCTATTACGGCCTATCTCAGTCAAACCAAACCCGAAGCGATCGATCCCGGTTTTTTAGGGTATATCGCCAATCTTACAGAAGTATCCAAAGTTTCCCCAGGAGTTGCTCGTTTGATTGTTCAGGAATTAAGCGACCAGCGGAGTAACCTTAAACTGATCGCGAGTGAAAACTATTCATCGTTAGCCACCCAATTGGCGATGGGAAACTTGCTTACTGATAAATATGCTGAAGGATATCCTCGTCATCGTTTCTATGCCGGATGCGATAATGTGGATGAGCTTGAAGCCTATGCTTGTGAACAGGCCTGTCTCCTTTTTGGCGCTGAACATGCGTATGTCCAACCTCACAGCGGTGCTGATGCTAACCTTATTGCCTATTGGGCGATTCTCAATGCGAAAATTGAAGTTCCGGCTTTGGAGCAAATGGGCGTTACCGACCCTAATAAACTTTCGATTGAGGATTGGAATAAACTCCGTCATCTACTGGGTAATCAGCGGTTATTAGGGATGGATTACTATTCGGGCGGCCATTTGACCCACGGATACCGTCACAATGTTTCTGCTCAAATGTTTGAAGCTTATAGTTACAGCGTCAGCAAAGAAACGGGGTTATTGGATTACGATGCTTTGCTTGCTCAGGCCCGTGAAGTAAAACCCTTGATCTTGCTGGCCGGTTTCAGTGCTTATCCGCGGAAAATTAATTTCCGGAAGATGCGTGAAATTGCTGATGAAGTCGGTGCTGTATTAATGGTCGATATGGCCCACTTTGCCGGACTTGTGGCAGCTGGCGTTTTCGAAGGGGATTACAATCCTGTACCCCATGCTCACGTTGTAACCACCACTACCCACAAAACCCTTCGTGGACCCCGGGGCGGTATGGTGCTTTGCAAAAAGGAATTCGCCGAGTATGTAGACAAAGGATGCCCGTTGGTGATTGGAGGGCCATTGCCCCATATGATCGCAGCAAAGGCCATCGCCTTGACTGAGGCCAACCAGCCCGAATTCAAGGCTTATGGACATAAAATTGTCGAGAATGCTAAACTTCTGGCAGAAGCCTGTATTGCTGAAGGTATGAAGATTGCTACCGGCGGAACGGACAACCATTTATTGCTGATCGATGTCACTTCTTTTGGTTTAACCGGCCGCCAAGCTGAAAGTGTTCTTCGTGAGTGTGGAATTACCTTGAACCGAAATTCCCTCCCCTTTGATGTGAATGGTCCTTGGTATACCAGCGGTTTGCGCATTGGTACGCCGGCTGTCACCACTTTGGGAATGGGCGCTGAGGAAATGAAGGAAATTGCTTCGATTATCAAGTATGTTTTGGAGAATACCAAACCGGCTGTGATCGAAAGCGGAAATAATGCCGGTAGCTTGAGCAAAGCCAAATATGTGATCGATGAGAATGTCAAACACCAAACCAGACAACGAGTGACTGCTTTGTTGGATCGCTTCCCGGTATATCCTCAGCTGGATTTGGAGTTTTTAAAAGCTCATTTTCTTTAAGTCTAAGTTCAGTATATAAATTAAAAAAGGGCTGTCCCGTTATGGGACAACCCTTTTTCTTCACGGAGGAAAACCATGAATATTCAAATATTCGGGACAAAAAAATGCGCGGAAACCCGAAAAGCGGAGCGTTATTTTAAAGAGCGGCGGATTCCTTTCCAAATGGTAAACTTGGCTGAAAAAGGCGTCAGCAAAGGGGAATTAGCCAATATCGCCGCAGCGGTCGGCGGAATTCAAAATCTCGTTGACTTCGACGGCAAAGAATACCAACGCCTTAATTTAAAATATATGGTTCACAATATTGAAACGGAAATATTGGAACATCCGTTATTGCTTAAAACGCCTATTGTCCGTAACGGCCGCCTGGCTACAATTGGGTATCAGCCGGAAGTTTGGAAGGAATGGCAATGAAATGATCAGTAAGATCTTAGGATGATTTCGTCCAGGGAACGTTTTGGAACATGATGGACACCATCCTCGCTCCGCCAATACCGGATATCCTCTCCGGCCGGTTCGATGATCACGGTTTCTTTTGGTTTGCCTAGGGCGATCACCAGCAAAATTTCGAATTGCTCCGGGATCTGAAGAATTTGGCTTAGGACCGGACGGTCAACCATTCCAATCATACAGCCACCATAACCGTCTTCCGTCGCCCCCAATAAAATGCTTTGAGCTGCAATACCATGGTCACAGCCAAAAGATTGGCTAATGTTACGGTCCCCCAAAATAACGATATAGGCTGTAGGGCGTTCTCCCTCTTTTGGTCCCGGCCAGTCCTTAAGATATCCTGCCCAGCTCAGGGTGGGAAAAATCTTTTGGTTCATCACAGGGTCCGTTGAAAGAATGTATTTCAGCGGTTGCCGGTTAGCTCCGGAGGGAGATAGACGCCCTAAATCAACCCATTGACGCAGTTTATTCGGATCGATCGTTATGGATTCATCGAAGCGCCGGTAACTTCGGCTTTTATATATCAATTCTTTCAACAATGTCCTTCCCTCTCCTTCTTTACCTTTACGCCGGTATAATTTCAATCCAATAACCGTCGGGATCTTCGATAAAATAAATCCCCATCTTTTGATTTTCATAACAAACGCATCCCATTTGACGGTGATGGGCATAAGCTGCTTCAAAGTTATCGCAGGTTAATGCCAGATGAAACTCATTATCGCCTAAATTATAAGGTTCTTTCCGGTCTCTCAGCCAGGTTAATTCTAAACGATGGGGTGTAACCTGATCCCCCAAAAAAACGATAATAAAGCTATCATCTTCTGCTGTTATCCAGCGCGTCTCCTCTAAACCCAGCGCTTCCCGATAAAAGGCCATACTCTTTTCAAGGTCCAATACATTTAAGTTATTGTGAGCAAAGGTAAATTTCATATCGTAATCTCCTCCTGATATATTTTATTAATGAACATGTCATCGTATTTTTCGCAATTTGGCGACAAAAAAACCTTCATAAAGAGCGGAAGGAATAACCGTCAAAACATAAACCATTTGTCCGGCGGGTTTACTGAGCCGTTGAACCTGTTCTGCGCCGGTTAATGAAAAATTGAGATTCTCCAGAGTGATCGTTCCGTCCAACTTTTTCAAGATCCATTCTAAAACTGCTTCATTTTCTTCCCGTAATAATGTACAAGTCGAGTAGACTAAAACCCCGCCAGGTTTTAAGGCCCAAAACGCACTTTCCAATAGTTTTTTCTGTTCTTTAGCCAATTCCCGCACCTGTCTAGAGGACCATCCTCGGTAAGTTTGAGGTGCATCTAATTGAAAGAGCCCCACTCCGCTACAAGGCGCATCCAATAAAACAGCATCAAAGTATTCATGCCATTCCGGCTCCAAGCGTTTTCCATCCCCCTGACGAACCTGGATGATCGTAGCCCCTTGACGTTCAACATTAAACCGGAGCCGTTCTGCACGGATTCCATTGATTTCATTGGCCAAAATAAATCCTGTATTTTTCATCAATGTTGCCATTTGTGTGGTTTTACTGCCGGGAGCAGCTGTCAGATCTAAAATTTTGGTCCCAGGCTGAGGTTTAAGGACCAACGGCGGTATCATACTGGATAAACTTTGGAGATAGATTCCACCTTCCTGATACAGCCGATGTTTTTCCAAATCTTTCTCCCGAAGATTTCGGACAATCAATGCGTCATCATACCACAACACCCGTTCAAACTTAATATTCTCGCTGCGGAAGATTTTCATCACTTGACGGGTGCTGTATTTTAATGTATTGACTCGTAATGTCACCGGCCGCTCACTCATAAACCCGGCATAAATTTTATCCAATACGCTCGGGTCGTAATGTTCAGCCAGCATATCAAGTAATTCTTCGGGAAGCCGTTGGTAAAGTTGCTTGTATGATTTTGCCAAGTTTCACTTCTCCATGAACATAATAATAATATTTATATCTTACCATGTCCATTCAAGAAATTCATTATGATTTCTCCTGTTTAGAAAATAAAAGAGCATCGCGGGTTGCGATACTCTTTATCCTCATTTAGCATTGCATATTCATAATTCGTCCGATGGGTCCCATCGGATCGATGATCTCTCTGATTTGAGTGTAAGGAATTTTAAATTCAAGTACGCCATATGCACCCGGCGTATACTCGTAGGGCGGATAAAAAATGACCAATGTGTCTGGAGTCAAATAATACTCTTGATCTTCAGAGACGCCTTCAAAAGGTTTTAACATCGGGATCTGGTTGGCAACGATCTGCTCTTCGATGATCCGATTGATAACCGCTTCATAATTAACTCCTGTCCGGAACAAACATTCAAACGGATACCGGTTTCCTGTTCTCAAATCAAGTGTTACTGCACTTACACCGGTTACACCATGAGCGGCCATCTCCGGATAATAATAGCTGTCAAACTTTACACTTAAAACATCATTGAGATTCACTGTCACGGTATAACTATTCGTCGCTTGAATAATACTGGTACCGGGGTCATAGTCCGGAATCGCTTCAAAGGCCGTCCTTTTAAGCGCTGTATTGACCCGTTCTCGAACCCGGCTTGATAAATTGGTAACCCGTGGATATGTTGTACTCGCCTGTTTTAAAAATGCCTTGGAATCATGGTGTTGATGTGAAGCCATCTTCTTTTGCACCTCCTTTTTATGCATCTTGCCTATACTAGCGTATGGTTGATCTGAGCAAAATGTGCGAAGAGAAATATTTCTAGAAGACAAATTCAGAGATTTTATAAATATGGCTTGATCACGTTTTTTTTCAATGATATATTAAACGAAGGCGGTATCCTTGGGAACTGCACCGGAATCTGGTAATTTAAAAATCATATCCGCTTGGATCATTCGTTGACTGAGACGGAAGCTGAAGATCAAGAACCGACTTCCTTTCGCCAGGAAGTTTTTTTATACCTGAATCCGGTGTAGTGAACAGTTTTAAAGGAACTGCACTGTATCTAAAGGAGGTTAGAAACATGTCGAAAGAACCATGTTTCGCAGGTGTATCCCAATTATCATTACGAAGCATTATCTTTGGAGCTATCGGCTCAGCTATCATCACGGCTAGTTCCATCTATGTGGCGATGCGAATGAGCGCATTACCCTGGCCTACTATCTTTGTAGCCATCTTATCAATGGCTGTTTTAAAAGGATTAGGCAACACGACGTTAAATGAAATCAACGTGACGCAAACGGCCATGTCTGCGGGGTCTATGGTTGCCGGTGGAATTGCCTTTACCATTCCCGGTCTGTGGATTACCGGAACTTGGCATGGTGATGCTTTTGCCGAACATTTTTGGGAAGTCTTTGCCGTTGCCATGAGCGGGATGATTTTGGGTTCGATCTTAACTTGGTATGTTCGATATCGATTTGTTATCAAAGAAAAACTCCCCTATCCCATTGGTCAGGCAGCAGCAGAAGCGATTATCGTCGGAGATGCCGGCGGTAAAAAATCGTTCAATCTCTTTGGAAGCATGTTTTTAGCCAGTATTTTTACATTCCTTAGAGACGGATTAGGTATGATTCCTGCAGCTTTCGGAACCATCCTTTCTCCCTTAGCCATCAGTACCGGATATATCATCGGGCTTTTGTATACGAGTGTCTGGTTTTTGGGTGGAGTGTTATCCTATTGGATCATTATTCCACTAGGTCCGACTTTCGGATGGTTTCCATCGGCTGATGCCGCAGTCAGTTTTAAGACGACGGCTGGTATTGGTTTGATGGTTGGAACCGGAGTGGGTATTTTACTATCCTATGTTATTTCTGCATTGAAAAAAAGTTCAACCGCCAAAGCTGAACATTCTGCTAAAAATGAAACTAAGCTATGTTATTCCTCTAAGACAAAAATATTTTCATGGATCGCTTTACTAATTGCCTTTGGTTTAACCATGATCGCCGGATTGGATCCGATTCCTTCCTGCCTCTTAATCCTCGGTATTTTTATGGCATCCGCGATGGCTTCCACCATCACCGGGGAAACCGGGATCAATCCGATGGAAATTTTCGGAATCATTATTTTGCTTGCTATACGATTATTTGTCAAAGTCGATACCACTCAAGCCTTTTTCATCGCTGCCGGTGTGGCTATTGCTTGCGGTTATACTGGAGATTTAATGAATGACTATAAAACCGGAGAAATTTTAGGAACAAATCCTGTGGCTCAACTCATATCGCAAATTACAGGCGGTATCATTGGAACAGTAGTAGCGACCGTCTCCCTGTTTGCGGTCATACGCCAATTCGGCGGTGTCGGTGCCGACTTCGGTTTACCGGCAGCTCAGGCTTTTGCAGTAAGCCATATGGTGAATGGTATCGGAGATCCGGTAGTATTTGGAGGGGGTTTACTCCTAGGTGCTACTCTCTATCTTTTAAAAGTTCCGGTTATGACGTTGGGTATCGGAATGTTGCTTCCCTTTGAGTTTAGTATCGCTGCTTTTCTCGGAGGTTTTATTAGGTTTGGTATTAACCGGATCAATCCCAATTATGATGAAACCGGAACCATTACCGCATCCGGTTTCCTAGGAGGAGAGGGTTTGACAGGAGTGATTTTGGCCATTTTCAAAGCCTTTACCTGATGGCTGAAAAGGAGGAAATACCCATTGAAAAAAATTATAGGCATTGATATTGGCGGAAGTACCACCAAAATCGTTGGTTTGGATCAAGGGAAAATATTCAGCCCCATGTTAGTGAAAGCGACGGATCCCATTGCTTCAGTTTATGGCGCCTTTGGAAAATTTATTAGCGCGAATCACTTAAGCATCAATGATATTGAACGGATTATGATCACTGGTGTGGGTTCGTCTTACATCACCGAACCATTGTATGGCATTCCTACTGGAAAAGTTGATGAATTCCGGGCTATCGGTGCCGGAGGCCTCTTTTTGAGCCAGCTGTCTAACGCTATCATCGTCAGTATGGGAACAGGAACCGCATTTGTCAAAGCTGATTCTTCAGGAGTACGCCATATGGGCGGTACCGGCGTCGGCGGCGGGACACTGCTGGGTTTATCCAATCGAATGCTCAATGTCCGTCATTTTGATGATTTGATCGAAACCGCGGTTGGCGGCGATTTGTCCCATATCGATCTGAACATCAGTGATATCAGTCATGATATTGTCGAGGGACTAACTCCGGAGACGACAGCCTCCAACTTCGGTAAACTCAGCGATTTGGCCACCCGGTCCGATATCGCATTGGGCATCATCAATCTCGTATTTCAAACCATCGGTATGATCGCTGTATTTGCTACCCGGATCGATCATACGACAGATGTAGTCTTAACCGGTAATTTGACGAATGTACCTCAGTCCCGGGATATTTTCAAACAACTGAGTGAATTATTTCATGTCAACTTTATCTTTCCTCCGAATGCCGAATATGCAACAGCAGCCGGTGCTGCTATCGCCTTTGCGCAAAACGGTCCATTTACAGAGATTCAAGCCAGATCTTAATGATTCTTCTAATTTATCATGATCAATAACAATGAACGACCCGGTGATATGCCGGGTCGTTGATTCATTAGTTTTCAACTCATTTTCTCCTCTATCATCGTTTCTTTTTCTCAGCTAAACCTCGACGTCTTCGATCAGATGTTTCCAATAACGCCGAGGCATATGTTGACGTTGAACTTTGGTATTATGTCGTTCCTGGATGGCGATGGCTTTAAAATAATCTTTCCATAAACGTTGATATTTCAACTCCATAATATTGGCAGGCAACGCATTTTCTTCCGGATGTTCAAGCACCAAACGAATGAGCGGATGATTTCGATCAACCCATGACAGATAAACACAGTGCGTTAGATCGTAAAAAATACCGGTTCCACGCCGAATATCATGAATCATCCAACGTTGGTCGGCGAAACGGGCAGAAAAATGCGGTGCTAAGAATTGGACAATATTATAATCAGGTTCTATCGGGCTATAAAAAATACCGTTTGGCAATTGCTGAAAGCGTACAAACCCATGATAACGGCCAATCTCAAACAAAACTTTTCGACGAAGGTAATATAACTTGTAGATGGCCGGATGATTCATATTGGTGATGACTTCCACTCCGTAACGGAATACGGTTTTTATATACTCATAGATAAGCATCTCCACTCCCGATTGCTCCGACAGAAAAGCATAGCTGATGGTGGCTGTTATCTCTTTGGAAAGGCCCTCTAATTGACGGTAAAACTTTCGGGCTTCCTCGGATATCGTTTTTATCTCCATCCCGTCGCTGAAAAGATCCGGTTGATAACGTTCAGGTGTTGTAATCTCTGAAACTTCACCATTATACGTTAAACATTGTTTGATCGCAGTTAACAATCCCTCAAAAGATCCATCATAAATATAAATCCGCATGATTCACCTTTATCATAAAAGAATTGGCTTCTTAAAACAAAGTCAATTGCTGCAATTGACTACCTTCATGATGTGTCGTAGATTCGGCCAAAAGTTTTTGGCGAATGTAAATATCATTATCGGTTTTTTCGAGATATTGGCCGTTACAGGTTATGAAATACCTGGCCCGTTTTAAAACCACCCCAAATTTCGGCAAATCAGTCAGCTTTAACGCACTAAAACGACGCGCTGCCACAATTCGTTGAGCCGATTGAAGACCGACACCGGGTATACGAAGCAAATGCTCATAATCGACCCGGTTAATATCCATTGGAAAATGATGAAAATTCCGTAGAGCCCAACTGGTTTTGGGGTCCAACTCCGTATCCAAAAAGGGATGATCGGAATTAACAATTTCATCAGCTCTAAATTTATAAAATCTCAGTAACCAGTCGGCCTGGTATAAACGGTTTTCCCGTTTAAGGGGCGGAGTTATCCCCGTAGGTAACAATGGATTGTTTGGATTGACCGGAATATAGGCTGAATAATACACTCGGCGCAATCGTACCTTTTGATATAATTTCTCCACCATGTTCAAAATTTGAAAATCAGATTCGGGCGAAGCCCCAACGATCATCTGAGTACTTTGACCGGCAGGTGCAAAAAGCGGTGCTGAGCGTAAAACCTTTCGTTCATCCTGGAACGCTTGGATTTGGTTTCCGATATAGGCCATTGGCACTAAAATATCTTCTTTCCTTTTATCAGGAGCCAGTTTTTTTAGACCCTGCTCCGAAGGGAGCTCAATATTGACGCTCAACCGGTCGGCATAACAACCGACTTCTTTCACCAACTCCCGACTGGCTCCCGGGATGACTTTCACATGGATATATCCGTTAAAGTTGTGCTCAATACGAAGGCGCTTAATGACTTGGAGCAATAGTTCCATAGTATAGTCTGGACTTTTTATAACACCTGAACTCAAAAAGAGGCCTTCAATATAATTACGGCGGTAAAAATTGATGGTTAGATCCACCAGTTCATTCACTGTAAATGCTGCTCTGGGAATATCGTTACTCCGTCGGTTAATACAGTAAACGCAATCATGGATACAATAATTGGTAAAGAGTAATTTTAACAAGGATATACAACGTCCGTCAGCGGCCCAGCTATGGCAGATGCCTAATGGCGCTTCGGAAGCATTGCCCAATCCATTGGGCGTATTTTGACGATTGCTCCCGCTTGAGGCACAGGAAGCATCGTATTTGGCAGCTGCAGCTAAAATCGTAAGCTTATCCAGAATGTCCATGATCATTTCCCTTCACAAACATATGTTCTGCAATTATTATATCACGAACATATGTTCGTGACAACCATCAGCCGAATTAAAATACATCCTGTTTTGTAAAGCAGAGCCAGGCAATTCCATAAAAAATCAATAAATGAATGATAACGATCACCAATGACTCAAAGAGGGTAAACGCTGAATCTGTTGCATTCCATTGGGCAAATTGGGATAATCCGGTATGGTGAAAAAGAAAAAAACGACTCAACCCGGAAGTGCCGAGCTGATTGGCAATTTCTGAGCCAAAGATCATTAAAAAGAAAGTGATACCGGTGGCCAAAGCGACACTTTTGAACAGTGCAGAAATCATAAAGGACAACCCTGCATAGATTCCGATCTCTACCATCCGCAAAGCGTAAAGTTTTAACACCATCGGCCAAGGGCTTCCGTTCCCCTTCTCCCCTGTCGAAAATACGGATGGCTCAGTCACATCCTGCGGTTGAAAAATTAGATTTAGAACCATCGAACATATGAGTAGAACCACTAACAGGAGAAGAGAAAAACTCAATACTGCACAGAATTTAGCCCAAAGAATCGTCGAACGGCCAGCAGGGCGGATGAGTAACAGTTTGATGGTACCCCATTGGAATTCGTCAGCTATGGTCCGACTGGCCAGAATCACGGCAATCATCGCAATAAAAATACTTAACCAGGATTGGCTGGCAACAGCCTGCCAATATCCGATATAAAAAGGATTGTACCACCGATCCAATGCAAAAGTTAGAAAAATCAGTGCAATTAATCCCCCGCTCATCACCAACGTACTGGTACGATAGAGCATTTTCAAATTTTCATTCCATATTAATCGGACCAGATAACGCATCATCCGTATCCTCCATAAATAAATCTTCTAACCTCCGGTTTTCAGCGGCAATCCCATAAACAGCAATTCCGGCTTTGACCAGTGACTCATTGATCAAAGCTGTCATTTGGGCATCTGCTTGGATCTTTAAGACTCGTTTTGTCACCTCTAAATCAACTTCCGGAAATTTTTCATGAATAACGTCGAATGCCTGTTGGGGTAAATTGACTTCAAACAGCCGGTTTTTGATATCATCCCCTTCCAGATTTCGGACGCTGACCATCCTTCCTTTGCTTATGATACCCACCCGATCGCACATCATCTCCATCTCTGCTAAGAGATGACTGGAGACTAAGACCGCCACCTTTTCCCGTTCAGCCAAATATCGTAAGGTTTTTCTTAATTCCCGGATACCCACCGGATCCAGGCCATTTGTCGGTTCATCAAGGATCAATACGGTAGGTTGGTGTAACAAAGCTTGGGCTATCCCCAGACGTTGTTTCATCCCCAATGAATAGGTTCTTGTTTTGGCATGGATAAAACTTTCCATATTTAAACGGTCTACAATTTCGTCAATACGATCTTTACTTACACGGCCGGAGAGATTGGCATAATGAACCAGGTTTTGGTAACCGGTTAAAAAATCATAAAATACAGGAGTTTCGATTATTGCCCCTACCTGTTCAATCGCATGTGAGAATGACTTTTTTAACGAATACCCATCGATCACGATTTCGCCCTTAGTCATGGCGATCAAACCGACCGCCAGGCGAATAAGGGTTGTTTTACCGGCTCCGTTCGGGCCCAATAATCCAAACACTTCGCCAGGATAAACGCTGAAACTGACTTCATCCACCAGTTGTTTCGAACCGATTCGTTTGGAGACCTTTCGGAAATGAAGTCCTGCTTCCATCTTAAAACTCCTTTAAAAAATTAAACAATGGCATCCTTAGTATGCCATTGTTTTCAAAGGCTCATCAGGGAGAAATGGATGGATTCTTTTGGTAAAACCCCATCGCATGTCTTAAGTGAAAATACTATATAATACACTTATCCCCCAGGATTGAGTCAGATGATAATCACGTTATGGAGGTCAAAGGATGGAAAACCACGCTACTTTTGCCGGAGGATGTTTCTGGTGTATGGTCAAACCCTTTCAAAACCAGCCAGGTGTCTTGGAAGTTCAGAGCGGGTATACCGGAGGAACGATTGCTAATCCCAGTTATGAACAGGTCTGTTCAGGAAAAACCGGCCATGTTGAAGCCGTCGATATTCTCTACGATCCGGATCAGATTTCCTATGAACAACTTTTGGATATCTTTTGGAAACAAATTGATCCGACTGATCCGGGAGGACAATTTGCTGATCGCGGCGCCCAATATCGAACAGCCATCTTTTATCATGACGATGAACAGCGCAGGTTAGCCGAATTATCAAAAGCTAAACTGGAGCAATCGGGGCTATATGATCATCCAATAGCAACTCAAATCCTTCCTGCCATGCCTTTTTATCCTGCCGAAACGGAGCATCAAAACTATTATCTAAAAAATCCGGGACATTATGAACGGTATCGTATCGGATCAGGAAGGGCAAAGTATCTTGAAGAACATCCTGTTACTTGTCCTCTCTTCTCCGATGTCCGGAAAGACAAGTCTGACTACAGCAAAGCCATTAAAAAACTTACTTCCAATCAATATCGAGTAACCCAAGATAAGGATACTGAGCCGCCCTTCCAAAATGAATACTGGAACCATTGGCAACCCGGTCTTTATGTCGATGTGGTCTCAGGTGAGCCCTTGTTTGCTTCTCTTGATAAATTCGATGCTGGTTGCGGCTGGCCTAGTTTTACGAAACCCATAAACCCTGATTCCATCACCGAACATCCTGATCATAGTTTCGGAATAACCCGGACAGAGGTACGAAGTTTAAAAGCAGATTCCCATTTAGGCCATGTATTCGATGACGGTCCGGGACCTTTTGGACTCCGGTACTGCATTAACTCTGCTGCACTCCGGTTTATCCCTCTTGAACAGCTTGAATCCGAGGGATATGGAGAATATTTGAAGTTATTCAATAAAAAATAATCAACCGCAGATGAAGAATGAACCGCTAACACTGTTCATAAGTTTCATCGAGAATCACCGAAAGGAGCGGTTTTTGTGAGCGGACATTCTTTCAGGATATGGCGGTTCTTTGATGGACTGCTAGAACGGTTTTTCAGCTTTTTTGGCGGCCTTTTGTTTGGCCAATTTCCTCATTTTTATGCTCAATATCTTCAACGCTTAGGCGGTCATCTTGAGGAAGCCCGCTTGCAATTAACCCAATACACTCAAGCTGCAAACCTTCATCATCTTTCACTTGAGGAGTATATACGGATCCATTTGGACTCTAGTAACAGTATCTTTAACTCCTCAGGAAAAATCATCGCCGATCTAGTAAAACGATTTGAGATGTTGGAAAAAGCCTATTTGGCCCTTAGGGAAGCTCCACCTTTATGGCGAGGGTGGGTCTTTATCCATTATCGGGAATCTGATATCATCTTGGAAACTCTTAAAGATTTCACGCCAGGCTTTCCGATAACCTGGGAGGGTTTATCTTATGCCGTCATCGGTATAATCTGCTTTTGGGGAGTTTATTATCTTATCAAACAATTGTTTAAATATGCTTTCAAAAAGAGTAAAACTCTGCCTTCATCCTGTGGTCTTAAGTCTTATTAAAAAGCCGCCGGATATTATGGTCCGGCGGCTTTTCACATTTAATAAAATCGACTATAACCATTCAGATTTAAATGATAACCATTAACGGCGATAAACATTTTTAAGCCAAGCCCTGGTATCGACAGCCGGAGCCACCAGTTTGTTCTTTAAATGTTCATATTTACTCCCTCTTGAAATCAGTGTTTCGTTGACAGTTTCACCTTTTAAAATTTCTTTCAGTTTGCCTATGACTGTATCCGTTTCAAAGAACCGGCAAGAGAAAAGATCAAAATAAGCTTGGTTGGAATTTTCATAGTAATGCAAACTGATGTGGCTTTCAGCGATCATGGTTAAGATGGACGTCACCCGCTCGTCATCAACCATGCTTTTCACTACAATCGGCCGGATAATCGGGGTCATTCCGATTTCAAATGGCATCGTGTCAAAAAGGTCAAATAGTTCATCCAATGTTTTGGGACCGTTGTAATTTTTAATGTCCATAAACAGATGGGGTCCAAAATCCAAATCCCGATTGATCTCGATTTTCGGTTGATAACATCTTCCTCGTTCACGTTTAAGGCAATATGAAGTCACAATTTCAGCTGGAAAAGCTTCTTTTAATAAATGCTTAAGCTTCTCCTCGTCAATAGGTTGCGGCGATAAAACATCCACAAAATAGGTTTCCCGGAACGAAAATGTATGAATCGTAAAATGGCCGCCGGCTAAAAAAACAAAGGCACTGATACCGCAATCCTCTGGAACCACTCCATTGTAATAGGGCAAGATGAACGGCGGCATCACAGTTTTCAATCCCAGCTTTTGAGGTATTTCTTCCAATGCTTCGTAAACTAGCATAATGTCATCTAAACGCGATCGATACCCATGAAAAGCGTCTAAAATGATATGATTCATCCATTTGCTCCTTTTCTTTAGTCTATTTTAAAAATCCAAATATTTCAAAGAATAAACGTATTTTATTATATCGATTTCAGCAATTACGTCAAGATCTTTTCCTATTTATTGATTGCTGTCGAAATTTTTCAATCTCATAAAATTTGCGGTTAAACAGGATAGATTTATCTTCCGGTTTGACTGCTGCAGCCCGTTCGTTATACTCAATCGCTTTTTCTAGGTCCCCTAACCAATAATGGATGACTGAAAGTTCTATATTAGGTATATACCCCCAATAATCATTAAAATAAAATCCCCAATTCTCTTTCGGTTGATTTAAGCGAGAAGCCAAATCAAACCAAAAAAGAGCACGTTGATAATCTTTCCGGGCTTTATAAAGATATCCGATTTCACAACAATGTTCAGCACGGGGTAAATCATATCTGAAGCTGGCAAGAAAACTTTGAAGAGACTTTTCAAAATCTCCTAATACGTTATAAATCTTTCCCAAATAAAAACAGGCTTTAATATTGTCTTCTACCCATCCTTTTCCCTCGTTTAGGAATTGCTCCAAACGTGCAGCTGATTCCGGATATTCCTGATGATAATAGAGTTCCATTCCATAATATAAAAGAGATCGTGAGGAGAGCGTTTTTCCAGCATTCAACTGTTTCTGATAGATCTCTAAATTGCGTCGGCTTACACCATGATTTAATTTACAATGGGTGATCTTCACAGGGGCATGGATGATCTTTCCAGAGGGCTGGATATATTCGTGGACCGGTTCCTGCCATCTAAAATGAGCATTACGGCGCAATAACCTTTCCCGATAATACGTCAGTGCAGGACGGCCCGAACAATCCAGTCCTGTCTGATAAGGCATCATCACCACATCAACATCCGGTTCAAGAGTTTGCTTTAATTGAAGAAATGCTTTCTGATCTTCATCTCGGATCCGATCATCAGCATCCAACCATAAAATATAATCCTTCGTGGCTTTACTGAAGGAATAATTTCGTGCTGCGGAAAAATCGTCTATCCATTCAAAATCATAAATTTTATCGGTATACCGTTTGGCGATCTCCTTCGTTTGATCAGTAGAGCCTGTATCCACGATGATGATTTCATCCGCAATATCTTTTACTGATTCCAGACATTCTCCTAGGGTTAAGGCTTCATTTTTAACAATCATACATAAACTGATCGTGACCATCTGAATCTCCTCTTTACCGTTGAAAATTTATAAGAAAAGCCCTCCGAAGAGGGCTTCTCTTTTATTAACTTAAGCGGATAATCCGAATCGATGCATTGACTTGTTCCTGAGTACCGCCAACTTCTTCTTCCAAATCAACTGTGTTGAATGAAGTGTGACTGCGGACAGTTAAGACTGCAGGAGCTGTTATTAAGATGATCACCCGTCCGGTATTTTGAATGTTGGCGCCACCGACACCGTAGATAGAGCCAGGAATCAATTCATCATCGAGGAATAATGCGAATTGAGAGACTCGGTTAGCCAGGACCATAAAGGTAATCTCATAAACTCCGCTTTCATTGATGATAATGTCGGTACTTCCCGGAGTATGTTCGATACCGCCGACAATTAATCCATTGTTGCTGAACGGTACGTTTTCTTCAGGGGCTAAATTCAAGACTTCAACGGCATTATAAATGTAAGCATAAGTCGCCGGGAATCCAGCTCCAGTAGCACCTGTAGGTCCAGTTGGTCCGGTAGCTCCGGTGGCACCAGTGGCTCCAGTCGGTCCTGTAGGTCCAGCAGGTCCAGTGGCTCCAGTCGGCCCTGTAGGTCCAGCAGGTCCAGTGGCCCCGGTCGGTCCAGCAGGCCCGGTTGCGCCAGTCGGTCCAGTCGGTCCTATAGCTCCAGCAGGTCCAGTGGCTCCAGTCGGCCCTGTAGGTCCAGCAGGTCCGGTAGCTCCAGTCGGTCCCGTAGGTCCAGCAGGTCCAGTGGCCCCGGTCGGTCCAGCAGGCCCGGTTGCGCCAGTCGGTCCTGTAGGTCCAGCAGGTCCGGTAGCTCCAGTCGGTCCTGTAGCACCAGTAGCTCCCATTGCTCCCGTAGGACCAGTGGGTCCAGTCGGGCCAACAACGTCTACCGGTATCCGAAGAAGAATTTGCTGCACTTGATTGATTAAATTCAATAAAGGAATAATCTGATTACACAAATCAGTACATGACAATAATTGCGTTAATAATTTATCGACAATCACACCCAATGCATTAAGAACGCAAAGAATATTATCCTCCGCTAAACACTCAAGGGCTAAGTTAATATCTTTTAAAAGAGTTTCCCGAAAATCACTTGATACTTTTAATCCAAGGATTGCATCTCGTATTTTAAGCAATAGGCCTTCTAAATCAGGAAATTTGGAAGTGCTTTTTTTCATTACATCACCTCCCGTGATAATCCCATCATACGCAGAACGTTTCAAATTTGAGATATTGCATAAGACATTTCCGGATAAAGTTGCCTTCTGAATAAAAAAACCACAGAAAAATCTGTGGTTTAATGTTATCTGTCTTCTTCATGATTTTTTATTATATTCTTTCTTCTAAGTGAAAATAGTGAATTATCTCACTGAAGTCACTAACTCTAATTGACACCATTCAGCTGCAACAAAATGAATATGGGCAACAATAATCTGCTCCAGACATCCGGGGAAACATTGGCGAGCCGGTTTTAAATGATGATCGATCTTTATATCTAACACATGATTTTGGACATGGGTAAATGGTCCAGGAGACAATCCCGGGATGTCGACATTTAACGTAAACGGGACGTCTTCCGATAAAAAACGCAAGATATTATCGGGATTGACATAAAAGATTTCTTTTCGGATAATGCCATCTTTAATAATCTTATCTTTGAACACTCGATCCGTGGATTTCAGGATATGGGCCTTAATCCGATCAATTTTAATCGCATTGATACATGTTTTATTAGCTAACACCAATTGTCCAACAGTTTCCCCGACTACTTTTAAACTCTTAACAGTCTCGGTTTCTATCTGGAGGTCCTTAGGCGATTGTATCGGTGAATATGATATATTCATGTAGATACCTCCATTTCAGATTGCTTCTATTGCATTTTATCAATTTATCTGAAAGAGGTACCTCTTCATTATGAACAAATTTCCCTAAACAACTTCTTCAACCGGGAGTCCGTTGACAGAACGCACATAAGCATCAATGGCTTCTGCAGTCTTTTTTGATAGGTTAACGGCTTCAACCACTGTCTTAGCCCCCGTAACCACATCACCAGAAGCAAATACTCCAGGCCGTGTGGTACGGCCAATGGAATCAGTGATGATTAGGCCATGATCACTTGTTCGAATACCTTCGGTTGTACTGACAATATTATTCAGAGGGCTTTGGCTGATGGCAATGATCACCGAATCAGCCTTAAACAGATTTCTATCATCACCTGTTACATATTGCTTTTGACCATTTGCATCGATGGCTTCGGAGACTTTGGCATAAATTACTCCTTCGTCAACAAATTCAACCGGAGCAGCATAAAATTGAAATTTGACTCCATCGATTTTGGCATATTCATAATCAAACTTGTTCGCTGTAATATCATTTTCACCCCTGAAAAACAATACCGTAACTTCCCGACTCCCTTTACGAATAGCTGTTCTAGCCACGTCCATCGCCACGTTGCCTGCTCCAATGATTGCCACCGATCGTCCTAAATCATAGACATCAGGATTTTTCAAATAATTGATGGCATAATGAACATGTCCCAGACTTTCTCCCTTAATTTTCAAAATATTCGGGCGCCAAACGCCGGTTCCGATGAAGATAGCCTGATAACCGTCGCGAAACAAATCATCAATACTGAGAGCCTGTCCAATAAGGGTATTAGGGCGGATTTTAATATTCATCTTCAGCAGCGTTTGCTTTATCTTTTCTAAAACCGATTTAGGTAATCGGAAATCAGGAATTCCATATTGCATAACTCCACCGATTTTTTCTTCCGATTCGAAAATGGTAATATCATACCCTTTAAGCGCCAGGACAAAAGCTACGGTGATACCAGCAGGTCCGGAACCGATGATTCCAATTCGGAAACCATTCTTTTCAATGGGTTGAATTGAAGCCTTGTCTAAATAATATTCGGAAATGTAATTCTCAATGGAACTAAAATGAATAGGACTTCCCTTCTTTTGTAACACGCAATGTCCTTCACAAAATCGCTCATGAGGGCAGATTAAAGAGCAAACAACCGACAATGGATTATTAAGAAACAGTTTTTCGCCTGCTTGCTCAATATGTCCTTGGACAAGAAGTTGAATCACTTCATTCACCGGCGTACCAACTGGACATCCTTTTTTACATTGAGGGACCTTGCATAATAAACAGCGATTGGCTTCTTCAATAATATGCTTACTCAATGGTTTCTCCTTCTTCAATTTATATTTTATTAAGTGCAATGTATCACAGCTTGAAAGCTAAAGTAAAGTTTCATTTTCCTAACAAGCTCGTGATTGTCTTCACAAGAACAAAGCCTATAAATGATTCCCTAAAATAAAAAACCCAGGCAATAACCTGGGTAATCTATTATTTACTGTACGTTATCCTCTGAAGACTGGTGCATCGCTCGGAGAAAGTAGTTAAACCGATCCGTTTTGTTAGGACCAAAGGTATTTTCAAATCGAAGTATGCCATAGCCTTTGGCAAACACTCTCACTTCTTCATATATTCCGCCAGGCATATTTGCCATAGGCACTCGATAGCGTACTGTAAGGGTTTGAATATCTTTCTCAAAAACCTTTTCAGATCCTATGGTGATAATTTCAGCGGTTAATGACTGGCTTTGTCCGTTGACAGTGACTTCCTGTTCCCAACGGTTCCCCTTTTTTAAGGGTAATGTTAACATCTTTAAATATGGAATGCGATGGGGAAATGGTGAACCTGATTCCAAAATTTCTTCATAAACGCTGTCCTGTGTAAAATGATATTTGAGCTCAAAATGAAAATTAGCAGTGGATTCACCATCGGACATATCGGCCACCTCTCCCTCCAAGCGATATATAGTACGAGGAGGTTCTTCTTGGCTCCGTTGAGACATTAAGGTCATTCGACACCCATACTCCGCCATTCCGTCATATTCCCAGACAGTTTCGGTAGATTTGGGAAAATAGGCGAGCAATTGGTCTGAGGGTGTATCCACATTACTTTTTTTCGTAGGAACAGATGGGGATGACCTTTTGCACCCGGAAGTTCCAAGAAGCAATAGGATAAGCAAAACTGCCACTCCCCGTTTGAACATCACAGATCCTCCTTTAGAAGAAGATGCCCTCAGTATCCCCTTGATCATCGTTTAATATTCCAAACAGATTAGGAATGGAAGACAATGGCAAATCCGGATTGAATGGACTTCAGGCTGGCTTGATAAAGCACAATACATACATAGGATTCAACAGGATATTGTTGCCAAAGCGCTCCACCTTCCGGATGTTCACAGGCTTTTAAAAACTCATCAGGCTTAAAATGGAATTCTCCTTCCAATTGCAAATATTTGGCGATGTTCCGGCATTCGTCCCGAAGCCGGTATGATGAGCCAATCATATCTCCCGGGATCTCTAATTCAATATCCGGAAAAATCACCGTTTCAAAATCAACCGGAAGATAAAATCCGAGACAATCGCTGTGAAATAGCAAATGGTCAAAATGATGCGTTTCAGCAGACAATCCCAAAGTATCGATATAAGTATGAAAACTGTTATCTTCTTCAAAGGGTTCACCGTAAACGGGTTTGGGAAGTTCCTCATAGAGTGCAATATGAGCAGCCAGTCTTTTAAGATAATATAGCCCTATATACTCCATTCTGACTGTCCAGGAATCGCCATTGGCATGGGACGGTTCTTTATAAGTTGGATGACCTTCAGCCTGCAATGCCTGGTTTAATCTTTGGAATATCTCTGAAAAGTAGATAAACTGGTCATTATCACCACAGCGCTTTAAATGCCCCAAAATACCTACAGTAATTTTAAAACCCACCAATCATCCCCCCAATACTGTTGGGATTAAAGAGAAGGCTTCTTGAAATTATTTTCTGAATGTCTCACCTCCTGCCAAAAGCATTAATATGATAAATCATATTATAATCCATAGAAACGAAGGTGAGCTTATTGAAAAAATCAATGCGCATACTCCTGATTAGTCTGGTTCTCAGTGTGATGATCATTGGAGTTGCGGTAGCGGCGCATGCCAACCCCAGTATTCAATGGCATACTGAAAATGTTTATTATGACAGTCCTGGAAAGTTAATTATTGAGGGATATTTTTATAACAATGGCACCCGCCCGATATATTGGATCGATAGCCATAGGGTGCAAGTTTACTTTCGAACGCATGATCAAGAATGGTGGTTACAGGTAGAAACGATCTTTTATGATTTTAATCTTACGATACGTCCGGGGGAAGCAAGTTACTGGAGATTACAAATCAACGATGTTGATTATCAAGATTTCGAATATTGGTTGGTTCATTGGGAAACCAATTTTCGATACCTTTAATCATTTGCTTATGGATTGAAAAAGTTTCAATAATATCTAAACTAACCTCTACTTATATCCGACAATTATAATAGATAGTTTAAATATTAAAGGAGGTTGTTTCCAATGAGCAAGGAACGGGATCAACAATTGCTCGAGGCATTAAAAACCATTTGTCAAAATGTTTATATGCGACCTACTCCTGTGGATGTGCAATCGCTAGAAAGCATGATGGGCGCTAATGTTTTTGATCTTTCTCATTCTTTAAACAACCTCCAGCGAGATGGTTACATTCGTATCCATGTTGGTAAACCAGGAGAACCGAGTCAAGTCGAACTTTTACGTAAATAATTCACCAGGTCGGCATCTAGCCGGCTTTTTCATTTTAGGAAACCTCGTCTTTATATTCCCTTTCTCTTAAAAGTTTTTGCAAAACTTCCGAAAGTTCATCCAATTTATACGGTTTACTGACATATGCTGCAAATCCAAACTTCTGATATCCAGAAATCACCGGATCCGTAGCGTATCCACTGGAAACAACCGCTTTGACATTCGGATCGATTTTGAGAAGTTGGTCGATGGTTTCTAGACCGCCCATTCCTCCAGGAACTGTCAGATCCAAAATAACAACATCAAAAGGATGATTTTCTTCCAACGCTTGGCAATAATATGCTATGGTTTCTACACCATTCTTTGTTGTCACCACACTGTATCCCAAACATCGGAGACTTTCTGCGATCACATTTCGGATCATTTCTTCATCATCCATCAGCAAAATATGTCCGTGAACGATGGGTTCTGAGTGTATTTCATCCGTATTGGGCTCTCTTTCAATCTGAGTCTGGGATGCCGGAATATAAACCGTAAACTTACACCCTTGTCCCGGAATGGAATCCACTTCAATATAACCGTCATGTTTACGAATAATCGAATAGCTTAACGCCAAACCAAGACCACTGCCTTCCGGTTTGGTTGTGAAAAATGGATCAAATACCTTGTCAACAATTTCTTCCGGGATACCGGGCCCTTGATCTTTAAAGATAATCTTCAAGTAATTCCCGGGCTTATACAACAATTTATCGGTGATGACCACATTTTTGGCAATGACTTTAAGAATTCCCCCATCTTCCATCGCTTGTTTCGCATTGAGGGTTAAATTGGTGATCACTTGAGATATCTGAACGGGGTCAAATTCAGCATTCCAAAGATTTTTTGAAATAGAAAAAACGCATTTGACTTTAGAACCCCTAAGGTTAAAGTTGACGGTATCTTCAATCAATTGGGCTATAGAGCCTAAACGTTTAACCGGTGCGCCTCCTTTTGAAAATGTAAGCAGTTGACGTGTCAATTCACTGGCTTTCAACGAAACATCGATGACCTGATCCAGATGACGGTCAACCTTTTTCCCCTTTGCCAGCAACAACTTGGCTAATTGAATATTGGATAAAATTGCCGCCAAATAGTTATTGAAATCATGAGCGATACCACCGGCTAAAATCGCCAAGGATTCATACTTTTCCGTCTTTTGTAAGGTTTCCTGCAGCAATTTCTTATGTGTAACGTCTTCGAAAACGATGACCATACCCATCAATTGCTGATCCAAAGGATTAATTAACGGAGTGCAATATAAGCGGATCTGAACTTCATTTAAGGTTTTGGTGACCAATACTGCATTTTCAATGGCCACCGGTTGACGTGAGGCCAAACTCTGATTTATCAAATAGTCATAAGATTCGCTGGATTGATCGTCCATCACATAAAACCATTCAGATAAATACTTATTTTCAACTTCAGCAGTAGTCCATCCGGTTAATTTCTCTGCACGCCGGCTAAACATGAGCACCTTCCCGTGGAGGTCGGTGGCAATCACGCCTTCCTCAACGGAGGCCAATACGGTGGCCAAAAATTCACGCTCCGCCGTAATCATCAATTCCGCTTCTTTCCGTTTGGTGATATCGGAAATAAAGACGATGATCCCTTCTTTAGAAGGATAGACTCTGTTCTCAAACCAATGACCGTCGTTTCCAAATTGACTTTCGAAAATAACCGGTATTTGCTCGTGCAATGTTTTATGGTATTGCTCGTACAAGAAAGTACCTTTCCATTCGGGGAAAACATCCCAAATTTTCTTATGGATTAGTTCTTCCCGTTTGTATCCCAAAAGTGCGCTTCCCGATTCATTCATATACAAATACCGGAAATTATGATCCAATGCATAAAAACCATCGGTTATCCCTTCGATGATATCCAATATCTGCTGTTCGGTCCGTTCCAAAGACCTTTTGATCAACACCCGATCGGTAATTTCCCGGATGATAACGGTCAGACTGTCGCCATTGGGATAGACATCGAAATGATACCATTTATCTTCCGCTTCATCCCCCATTTCAAAACTGAGCTGACTCTGATCTTGAAATGCTTTTGAAAGATTATCATAAAGAAGACCAGAACGCATATTAGGTAATAATTCCCAGAGCGTTCGCCCAACCGGTGAAGATTCCAAGCGAAACGGTAATAAATCAATAGCATTTTGATTGACAAATGTAATCCGCCAATCCGAATCCAAAATCAAAAAACCATCATGAATACTATCGAGAATATCATTGATTTTTTGATGAGCATCTTGAAGAAATCCTTCAGTTCTTTGAAAAGATTTCCTTGCATTTTCATTAAGTTCGGCCATTTGATGATACTCATAATCTAATGGCATATCAGCAGATGAATTATGAAGCATCAACAACCGGTCCATATTTTGAGATATTTTCCGTTTTATCCGGTTACTAATCGAGAAATAGATCAATCCTAACAGACTGAGCAAACCAAGGACAATCATCCCAAACTGGATGTCGGTTTTAAATAAAAAATTCAAATTTAAACCGGCAAAGCTATATCCGATCACCACATTGTTCAACATAACCGGTTGTTCGCACTTTAACATCCAACAATGTCGCAGTTTGGAATAATACAATGTAATGATAGATTTCTGGATCTTCAAGGCATATCGTTTGGTTTTTCCCGAAAATAATTCATTGGCTATCAAATCATGGTTAAAAACAGTTTCATGATATGATTTGCCCGACATTGCTACAATCCGGTTCATTTTTTTTAAATAAAAACCGGCAAAAAATTGCTCCGGATGAGATTTAACTATCGATTGTATCAAGGGATTTAAAGTGGATTGAATCTGTTCAGGTTTCAATGATGTTTCAGAGAAGATATGGGGGATTTGACGAACAAAATCAGAGATTTGATTAGTCATCCTTTGGAGGTTATCACAACTGATTTTGAAAGAATAATTCCAAAAAACCGTCATCACAAGGACAGAAGCAAAAATAATATAAAGAAACGTAAAATAAGACTGGATTTTTTGGATCTCCCTTATCAGCGTTTTCTTCATTATTTAGCACCCACCGGGAATGATTGACTGCAATAATATATTCGTTAATTTTTTACGAAAACCTCTTTAAAATCAGCATTTAAGAGCATAACTGAAAAATAAGGACAAAAATCGTTTCCATAGGACAATAACTTTGATATTTTGATTTTTACGAAAAAGCCCTCACCGGATAGGCCATTGGAACATATGGTATAAATATATAGTCAAAAATCCTGTGACTTAAGGAGGCGTATATATTTGTTCCGTTCAAAAAGACTGATCACAACCTTTTTGTGCATCACACTAGTACTAGTGTCAATATTTAACGGCAATCTTCTTTATGCATCCCGTCCCGAACTGAAGATCGCCGGTCAGTTTGGATTGGTCTATGCGCCATTGATGATCGCTGAAAAGCTTCAAATCTTTCAAAAACACGGATTAACGCCTATTTGGAAAGAATATGGGTCCGGTGCCGCTGTTCGGGAAAGCTTAATTTCCGGAGATGCGGATGTGGGTTTTATGGGAATTCCACCATTTCTAATTGGCTGGGATAAAGGATGCGATTGGAAAGTTTCCATGGGATTTGTAGTCGTTCCAGTCGGCTTGGTAACCAATGACCCTCGTATTAAAAGTTTAAAAGATTTCAAACCTGCCGATAAAATTGCTGTCCCATCACCAGGAAGCGTCCAACATATTTTATTATCCATGGCTGCCAAAAAAGAGTTGGGAAACCCTACCGCCCTTGATCAAAATCTGATCGCTTTACCCCATCCTGATGCTGCCGCTTCCCTCATTTCCAAACGGGGGATCGTTGCCCATTTCACGACTCCACCCTATCTTTTTGAGGAATTGGAGCAATCCGGTTTTCATCTGGTCACTGACGATGTAAGAGCCTTTGGAACCCGGTTCAGTTTTAATGTCGGGGTTGTCACTTCTAAATTTCACAATCGCCGGTCTGTTCACTATCGGGCTTTTGTCAATGCAATCGAAGAATCCATGGCTTGGATTAACCAAAATACTAAAAAAGCAGCCGAATTGCTGGCTCCCGAATTCAAACTCAGTCCGGAAAAAACCTATAAATATATGACTTGGCCTGGAATGGAATACACCACCAGAGCCTTAGGATTAATGGGTTTTGCCAAATTTATGAAAGAAGCCGGTTATATCAAAAAAGTACCGGCCGATGTGAAAGAAATTATTTGGGAAAACGTAAAACTTTAAGGAAAATGCCATGAACAACACACAATCGAATACAATCTTCAAAACCATACGACAATTTATATTCATCACCATCTTGCTGGCAACGTGGGAATTGAGCGTACGCCTTTGTGATCTTCCCAGTTTACTATTTCCCTCCTTTGCCAGCGTCATTCAAAGCTTCATTGCCCAAACCCTCAACGGGGAATTGATCCATCGTATGATATTTTCTCTCTATCTGATCGGCATTGGACTGAGTATCGCTATTATCAGCGCTATGATTATCACCGCCTTATCCGTATGTATTCGCTGGATCTCGGAATGGGTTCAGGTACTATTGGCTATTATGCATCCACTGCCGGGAATCGCCATATTGCCCATCATCATTCTTTGGCTTGGTACCGGACCCCAATCCATTATTGCCGTCATTACCATTTCAGCCATTTGGCCGGTCATCGCCAACTTAAGCATTGGCCTACGTTCTATCCCTCCAACTCAAATTGAAGTTGGAAGAAATCTTGGATTAAACCGGTTTAAACTGACTTGGTTCGTACTACTTCCCGGGGCATTTCCGCATATCTTGAGCGGGTTGAGAATTGCATGGGCCCGTGCTTGGCAGGCGGCAGTAGCTGCAGAGATGGTTTTTGGAGCCTCAGGTGGCGAAGGCGGTTTAGGATGGTTCATTTACAAAAAACGGTTTTTTCTGGAGACAGCCGATGTATTTGCCGGTATGATCGTGATTGTGCTCATTGGTTTGCTCATTGAGAGGGTCGGTTTTGAATGGATTGAAAACATAACCGTTCGCCGCTGGGGAATGACCACCCATGGATAGGAAGGAGTTGACGGTTTCGTGGAGGAACTTATCCTGAACCGTTTAAGCAAGCATTTTTTGGTCAATCGTAAAACCATTCAAGTCTTTGAAGATGTAAGCCTTTCCATTAAACCGGGGCGATTTATGACCATTGTCGGCCCGTCCGGATGCGGAAAATCCACCCTTTTGCGCTGTATTGCCGGATTTGAAGCGCCTACGTCCGGAAGTATATTGATGAACCGGAAGCCGGCCAATAAACCCGGTAAAGACCGGATGGTTGTCTTTCAAAGTTTCGATCAGCTGTTTCCCTGGATGACCGTTTTAAAGAATATCACCTATGCTCTTCGGGTTGCCGGAGGAATTCGAGAACTGGACCTCTGTCGCGATCAGGCCATTGAATATTTAGACCTTGTCGGTTTACGAGGCTTTGAGGATTTTTATCCCCATCAGCTTTCCGGCGGAATGAAGCAACGGGTGGCAATAGCCCGGGCATTAGCTGTTAAACCCCAAATATTGTTGATGGATGAACCTTTCGGAAGTTTGGATGCTTTAACCCGTAATGGTATGCAACGCGAATTGGAACAAATATGGGAACGGACCGGCATCACTATTCTTTTCGTCACTCACAGCATTGAAGAAGCTATTTTATTAAGTGATGAAATCGTCGTTTTTCAAGGGCAGCCCGGCCGGATCAAGACCGTAATTTCCAATTCGTTGCCCCGACCACGTACTCCTGATATGGATGGATTTTCAAAGTTATGGCAGGAATTAAATTTGCATATGGGTTTGACTCGAAATACTGAAGATAAAACCCCATTGCGTCGCATCACGCTGATGGCTGAAGCTGAAATCTTAGGCACCTAACAGGCAATTTAGAAAATTGCCTTTTTTTATTGAAGATGCCTCTGTCCCAACATAAAAATCGATAATTAGGGTATCTTACCTGTGGAAACAAAGATCAAAACAGAGGTTATCATTATGGTATATACGCGGAATGATTCTCCCACCGGGTTCCAAAGGACATTGATCAACCCGGAAGAATTCAATTATATCGATCTTATAGAATCTAAGTTAATCGAAGCATTGAAAGACAGCAGAGGCATCATCCGAAAAATCTGTTACCATATTCTCCGGGCAGGCGGTAAACGAGTCCGGCCTTTATTAGTCTGTCATAGTGGAATGCTATTTGGAGAAGCTTCCGAGGAACTTTTCCAAGCTGCGGTATCCGTCGAATTAATCCATATGGCATCATTGATTCATGATGACATTATCGATGAAACCGAGTTCCGCCGAAATCAACCGACAGCCCAAGCTTTATGGGGAGTTCAACATGCGGTTTTAGGAGGCGATTATCTTTTTGCCAAAGCTTTCCGGATTCTCGCCGACCAGAAGCTGGTTGAACCTTTGGAAGTGATGGCCCATACAGTCCAAACCATGTGCCAAGGCGAAATCGAACAAGACAGCGATCAATTTCAACCCTTAACAGACTTTGACCGTTACTACTCGCGCATCACTCAAAAAACGGCTTCTCTCATAGAAGCTTCATGCAGGGTTGGAGCTTTAGTGTGTCAGGCACCGCCTGATGCTGTTGAAACCATCGCTCAATTTGGACTCCATCTTGGCCTGGCCTATCAGATTATCGATGATATTTTAGATTTTTGCGGTGATGAGATTTATATGGGAAAACCCAAGTTTACCGACTTGACCAAAGGCAACCTAACATTACCTATTTTGCTGTTGCTAGAACGCTCATCCGAATATGAATGGTTGAAAGAAAAACTCCAGGAAAGACCCTTCGATCAAACGCTCCTTCCCATCATTGAAAACGCCATTCGTCAATCCGGCGTATTAAAAGAAGCTTACCGAATCACCGTAAACCATTTGGACATTGCCCGACAAAACCTCCGTCAATGCCCAAATTCACCGGAACGGCGCTTCCTTGAAGAGCTTACTGATAAGCTACAGGCACGAGCCAATTAATATTAAGTTTATAGTATACCGGCTCGCCGCAGCCCTAGACACCACCGGTGATACAGCCAAGCTTCTCTGCTGCCGCATTGCAGCAATGCCACAGTTTTCTTTCGGTTAGCCAGGTCCATCGCTTTAGGATCAGATAAATACATGGCCAATAAACCGGATACTATCATCCGGTGAAATTGAGGATAAGGCAAACGGGCACTTTGTTGATACGCCTGTTTAACAAAAAACTGAATGCGATGAAGGCATTGATCAGATGAATCATAATACATCGTAAAATTCAAATCCCCTGTTTCAATATCTTCAGCGGCATCGATCCAATAATCCAATAAAATATGAAGGCCGGTAATCCAGGGGAAATAGACTTCCTCGATCACCTGAATTTCTTTCATATCCAGCATAGCCTCAGAAGCCATCGCAAATAAATAGAACATCCCTAAGGTAGAACCTGTAGCAGCCGCATATTCCTGCCAGTAAATGCCGGAATGGGTAAAGATATTCTGTTCTGCCCATTGCTGCAATTTCTTTTCCCTTATTTCGATGGCTAAATGTTTATAAGCTTGTAAATGTGAGTAAAGTTGAACATAATGGGATATACGGGGAATGACTAGCTTCGCCCCAGGCTGATGCCTAATGGTTTCCCGGCAAGTCTTCACCAAGGCCGTGAGATATCCTCCATCATCCTGATAAGGATAAAAACGATAATAATCATGAAGTTCCCGACTGGGATCTACGGCATCTGCCATGGCAAGGTGCAGCTGCAAAAACGCGGTTTCATCAAGAACGCCCAAACGATCACAGAGATTATCAAGATAGTCGCTAATCGTCTGTAGAGCGGTCACAAACCGGATAACCGGATGGGGATCGACTACCCTTGGATACAAGGCATAAATGGCACCGCCTAATGCATGAAAGGTTTTAGTCCGGATACTGGCTAACGCTTGCATCCGTAACGCCAAATTGGGTATCTGTTCTGCATAGGCCTTCCACTGATCCAACTCCCCTTTTACCGCAGGGAAGATCCGGCGAATATAAGTTCCAATCGTTAAAAACGAACGAAGCATACTCTTTATTATTCCCAATTAATAAAGGAATATTCCATTTTGACATAAAAAAATAGCCTGCATTAACGCAGGCATTTTTATGTCATTATGACTTAAGAAGTTAAAGTTCATCTATGACAGAACAAAACGGGTTAATTTATCCACGACCTGAGAATCGTATTTTTTAGGAACATCCTGTAAAATGGCTGCAATGGCCAATTCGGGAGATGTGGCATCTTGAAAACGACGCGGAGAAGTCATCGCATCAAAAGTATCAGCAACGGCCGTAATTTTAGCAAACACATGAATCTGGTCGCTTTTTAACCTCCGGGGATATCCCGACCCGTCTTCCCGCTCATGATGCTGATAGGCCACATGAGCTGAAAGAAAACTCAAACTGGTTCTGGTTTTCAAAAGATCAAACCCGTTTTTTGTATGGTTTTTAATGATTTCATATTCGGTAGGTTTTAGCTTGTCGGATTTATTTAAAATATCAGGATTGATCATGGTTTTACCCACATCATGCATGATTGCGCCGACACCTAACATTTGCAATTGATTACGGGTCATTCCCATTAAAGAACCGATTAAAACCGCGGTCACTCCGACATTCACTGAATGCATGAAAAGATAATTATCGAAAGTGCGAATCTGTACCAAATCCAAACCGACAAGGGGATCGGATAAAATCTGAAAGATGATCTCATCGATGAGTTCTTGGACTTCTTTCATCTCAATTGAGGTTTTATTGATGCACAATTTCCCCATGGTTTCTTTGATGATTTTCAAACCTTTGGCCCGAGTATCTTCGCGAATCGGATCCAATTTGATAGTTTCTGTAAGTTCGTGAGGTTCAAAAACACATACTGTTTCATATCCCAATTCTTTAATCCGTTGAATGAATTGGGGTTTAATGGGTAAACCGGCACTCAATAAAACCGTACCGGTGTTCTCATCATATAACGTTTTCGCCAGAATCATTCCTGGTTCAATCTGATCAACACGAATAAAACGCATGGACTCCCTTCATCTTTCTATGAATTTTTGGTAAATGTATTCTGCAAAACGACACTTTTTCCTGTTTTTCCTCGAAAAGTTTATCCAATCCATAACAGCAAAAAACATCAAGAATCTACAACATTCCAAAATACACGCAACAATATGTAAATTATTCACTATCGCCGGAGAAAAATTGGTAAAATAAAGGAGAGTTTTTTAGGAGGAATGATATGACCCGATATTTTGAATATGGCGAAGCTGAGATTGCCCATCTTAAAAACCGCGATCCCAAACTTGGAAAGGTGATTGAGCGGGTTGGGATCATCCGGCGTGAAATTACGCCAGACCCTTTTGAAGCATTGATCTCATCCATCATCAGCCAACAAATCTCCAATAAAGCCGCTGAAACTGTATGGAACCGGTTCATCCTTCAAGTCGAAGAAGTTACGCCGTCCCGGATAGCCGCAACACCTGTCGAAACCATTCAGAAATGTGGCATGTCATCTCGAAAAGCTAATTACATCAAGGGCATCGCTGAAGCTGCAATCTCTGGAAAAATCCATTTTGACCAATTGCATACTTTGCCCGACGCTGAAATTATCCGGCAATTAACTTCCCTTCCCGGGGTCGGAGTTTGGACTGCTGAGATGTTGCTTATCTTCTCACTGTGTCGTCCCAATGTGTTAAGTTTTAACGATTTAGCCATACGCCGCGGTTTAATGACGCTCTATAGGCTGAATACCCTTACCCGGGAACAATGGAAAGAATATTATAAACGGTATTCACCCTATGCTTCCGTGGCATCTCTTTATCTGTGGGAAGTTGCCCATGAAAACGAAACAGGCGGTTGATACCGCCTGATTTTTATGTGTTTACTAGTGCAATTATTGAATATGTTTTGTATCTGTTTTTGACTCCGCCAATAATCAGCTCAATCTCTCCTTCGAGAACAATACCCCATTGGCTTTCATGGCTATGCTCCGGCAAATCAACATCTTCCGAAAATTCCATGAAAATAATCTGGTGGTTTTTACCCTGGGATAAAAAGGCCTTAACCCCTTTCAATGGGATATCCGCTTCAGGAAGATTTAAAATGGGTTGCGGAAAATTGACCAAAATGATTACTCCTTTCGTCTTAATAAAAAATAAGGCCCACTATGTTGCCTTATTTCTGGATGCAGTCAATGATCTGTTTTAACGGGCTGCAATAATCTTTCTCATTTTGTGGTTCACCTTAAATTAAGTAACATTATACCCAATTTCAGGTAAAAGTCAATTTTAAGGACGATAATCAGCGAATATTCTTTATTCAGCTGAAAATCGTACAGGTAAATATGCAATTTTATCTTTCATATTACCTATTATAAAGTAACTATATGCCTCTATTTTTGATCAAAAATTCGTCCGCCTTTGAAAGTTATTTTCATTGGCGGACAGTAATCACAGGAGTTCCGTTTATAAGCGTTTATCAATGATATGCGGCGTCCCCCGTTCAATAGACAGGTAAAACGCAAGGATAACGTTGCTTTTCACAGGATAGCTTAATATTTCTTGATTTCTTGCAATTAGGCAGCCATAGCCGACAAATAATATTCTTCTGGCGTTAGGTATCCGTTTGCGGCATGAAGCCGTTGCCGATTATAAAAGATCTCAACATATTCAAAAACAGCGGCACGCGCCTCATCTCGAGTCTTAAACCTTCGCCCAATTAGCCACTCATACTTCATCTTGCCCCAAAATGCTTCCATTGGTGCATTGTCCCAGCAGTTTCCTTTCCGGGACATGCTGCAAATAAAACCGCGCTTCTTAAGGTAATTTTGATAATCGTTTGAACAATATTGGCTACCACGATCAGAATGAATTAACATCCCTGGGGCAGGTCTATACCGTTTACAGACACTATCCAGAGCGTTGATAACAAGCTCCTTCGTCATTCTATCACTCAGTGAGAGCCCAACTATTTTTTGACCACATAAATCCATCACCCCAGCTATATAAAGCCAGCCTTCTTCTGTCCATAGATAGGTTATGTCGCTGACCATTTTCATATTGGGTTTTTCTGCTGAAAACTGACGGTTTAAAATATTCTCCGCCACTGGCAGGTGATGGTTTGAATTTGTTGTTGCCTTATATTTTTTAGCTACCTTTGATCTCAAGCCTTCCTGTTTCATAAGTCGCTCTACACGCTTATGATTAACCAATTTACCTTTACGTCGGAGTTCCTTGGTCATTTTACGAGAACCATAGGTTTGCTTTGTCTTCTTATGTATCGACTTTATTTCTTCCTTGAGCACTTCATTTTCTGTGTCTCTTGTACTTTTCGGGCGATTCTCCCATGCATAATAACCACTTCGTGAAACACCAAGCATTTCGCATAGCTTCGCCACCCGGAATTTACAGCGGTTAGCTCTGATGAATTCAAACCTCTTTACTTCAGGTTCTTCGCGAAGTAAGCTGCCGCCTTTTTTAAAATCTCATTTTCCTCCCGGAGATCCCGAATCTGGCGCTCAAGCTTTCTGATGCGCTCATCATCCGGACTTAGCCTGCCACTACCGGGAAAAGGTGCATTGGGTTTTTCACGATAGCGTTTAATCCAGCCATACAGTGTATTTTCATTAATGCCTAACTCTGTGGCAACTTTAGATACTGGACCACCGGTGGTTTCTACTCTTTTAACTGCTTCCATTTTAAATTCAGCGCTAAACTGTTTTACCATTTTTAATTTCCCCTCTCTGATTACAGTATACTATGTGTTTATACTGTCCATCAAAAGGGGTACAGGGCAAACAGACTGTATTGCCTCCGGCCTCATGGCACCTTCATACATATTCACCAGAAAGTCGGCTTCCACCAGGATTTGATAATCCAAACCGTCAATTTCCGTATAAGTATGATGATAACCGACCAGGTAACAAACTCTGTCCATAACTTCCTTTGAGCAATCCAATTCTTTAAGCATATCAGCAGCGACGATTGGCCCTTCGGACTCCTGATACTTTCCATTGGCCGAACCGTACTTTTCCTCGGAAACTTTGATTCCAATATCATGAACGATCGCCGCAATCTCTAGAATATTCAGCGTACTTTCATCAAGCTTTTCAGATATTCCTATAAACCGCGCAAAGCTGTGCACTTTCATAAAATGTTGGATTCGCTTCGGATCGCCGGAATAATAGGTTATCATCTTTTGAATGAGTTGTTCTTTATTCATCATGCTACCTCACTTGCTTTTAACGGCTAAAACCACACTCTTCGCATCCTCTACTCATCATATAAGACTTACTGAACTACCTTTTAGTTGTAATATTTCATGTTGATCCTTGATAACCAAACTATAAAGTTCTCTTGAATGAATTCTTTCTAACTCACTTAGTCTCATCTTGACATTAATAGATTAGAATTAAATAAAAAACGATTCCTCACCCGGAATCGTCTTGGAAATCGAAATTATCAGCTGCCCTTAGGGTGGTATCTGATAACATTAATTTCCACACACAGGGAGCTTTTCCTTCAGGTTTTGAAATGAAATTGGCCGCTTTGCATATGGCTATGAACCGGCTACGGGACTACCGACTCTGCGCTGCAACCAGAGGAGGTTATGCCCCGGATCATCCGCTACCCTCCGGCCAAGGGACTCAATCCTCTTGGAAATGCAGCCCCGGCAGTCGGCAGCTTCCTCACCCAGGCAGATCTTATTGGGATAAATCTGATAATCCGGCCGGTATTTTCTGGGGGTCAGATTGGGCATCACCACATTGGCTCCAGCCTGAAGAGCTGCCTCCCGCCCGAACGGATCGATGCTTCCCAACGCAGTGGTGGCCGGGATAAGGGCATAAGGCAAGGCCAGCCGGGTGAGTGCTACCATCAGGCAGGTCAGTTCCACAGTCCCGCCAGCTTCCCGTCCCAAGGGAGTATCGGGATGCGGAATAAAAGGGCCGATCCCCACCATCTCCGCATTCAACGCTAAAGCGAGTTCCAGATCCGCATATAAAGTTCGACTGTCCTGACCGGGCAGCCCCACCATAAAACCGGTGCCCACTTGATAATCCAGTTGTTTAAGGATTTTCAGCAACGCGACGCGCTGCTCCAGGCTTTGGCCGGGATGAAGCCGCTGGTATAAGGCCGGATCCGCCGTTTCATGCCGCATCAGATACCGTTCAGCCCCGGCTTTACGCCAGAGTTCATATTCCCAAGGCTCCCGCTCGCCAATGCTTAAGGTGACTACCAGGCCGAGGCCTTTAATATCCCGGATCACGGCTGCAATGGTCTCAGCGGTGTACGCCGGATCTTCACCGGATTGAAGCACCACCGTACGATAGCCGAGACTGGCACCATGCTCTGCGGCAGCGATGATCTCCTCCGGGGTCATCCGGTACCGGGCAACTTTCCGGTTACCCCGGCGCAAACCGCAGTAAAGGCAGTTATTCCGGCAATAGTTGGAGAACTCAATCAGCCCCCGGAGATGAACCTTATCGCCAACTGTCCTCGATCGTAACCGGTCGGCATCGGCCAGAACCTGTCGGGCTTCTTCTCCGCCTGGATTGGCCAATAACCGTAAGATTCGGTTCTGATCGTTCAAATCTATCCTGCTATATGAAGCTCCAAGATCATTCGGGCTTTTTCCCATCTCTCCGCTCCTTTAACCTTTCTTAGCCATCGTCGCCCGGGCGCTGACGCCGTTGATATTCCCCAACCTTCCGGTGAGGGTATTGATCTCATCCTCAGAACCGTCCACGATTAAAGCGATCACTCCCACCTGCCGCTCCCAGTGGGGAATCCCCATCCTGCCCACCACAATCCGGTTAAACTCGCTGATCAAACCGTTCACACGTTCCTGTATCTCCTGTGGCCGCTCTAAAATAATGGCAATGACCCCTAAACGTTTCTCCGTATTCATCAAATACCTCCAGAACATTTGATTAGATTTAAAATGTTCTTCCCGTTATTTCAAATTCCTCGTTCAATAAAGGTTTCAACTCCGGAAAAGGTTCCAGGGCTCTCGGAAAGATCCCCTGCACATATGCAATGAACACTCCATAATTGACAATGGGTATCCCTTGCTCCTTAGCCGATGCCACCCGATATCTCATCTCCCTCCGGTTAAGCATACAGCCGCCGCAATGGATCACCAGACGGTACTTGGATAAATCCTGCGGCAAACTGAAGCCGCTAGCCCATTCAAACGAAAGTTCCCCACCGACCTTTTGCCGGAGCCACCTTGGAATCTTTACCGTTCCAATATCATCACACTGCCGGTGATGAGTACATCCTTCGGCTATCAGTACCTTGTCGCCGGGCCGAAGGCTTTCTACGACCTTGACTCCCCGAACCAACTCCGGCAGATCGCCTTTGAAACGGGCGAATAAAATCGAAAAAGAAGTCAAGGGAATTTCCTGCGGCGTATCAGCGGTAACTTTCAAAAATACCTGTGAGTCGGTGATGACCAGCGCCGGTTTCTTCCCCAAACGCTCTAAGGTTGCTTTGAGCTCATATTCTTTGGTCATGACGGCAATAGCATCACGTTCCAGGACATCCCGGATCACCTGCTGTTGAGGGAGGATCAGACGGCCTTTGGGAGCGGCTTTATCTATCGGGATCACCAACACCACAAAATCACCGGGATGGATCAGGTCCCCTACTAAAAACAACTCCGGTTCAAGATTAACTGCTTGGCGGGACAGAGCCTTTTTCAATTCGTTGATCCCTGCGCCATTTCGGGCCGATACCTCAATCAGTTCCATTCCTAATTCCTTCTGCCACTTTTGGCATTGGGCCCGGTTATACCCAGCCATATCGGTCTTGGTGATGACCCCGGCGACCGGTATTTTCCGGGCCTGGATCTTACGGAGCAATTGAGTTTCGAAATCGGTGACCCCGATAGTACCGTCAACAACCAGGATCGCCAGATCCGTCCGGTTTAACATCTGGTATGACCGTTCCACCCTAAGCTCCCCCAAAGGCCCTTCATCATCCAAACCGGCTGTGTCAATCAAATTGACCGGGCCTAAAGGCAACAACTCCATAGCCTTCATCACCGGATCGGTGGTGGTTCCAGGTTCATCGGAGACCAAAGCCACGGCCTGATTGGTCAGGGCATTGATTAAGCTGGATTTTCCGGCGTTCCGCCGGCCGAAGATAGCAATCTGCAGCCGTAACGCATTGGGAGTTTCATTTAAAGTGGTCATCGTAACCTCCAGAAAATTAAATCAAAAGGTAAGAATGGACTTTACCTCCGGCCGGGAATACCCGGTTTAGTCAACTGATAGGGATCGAGGATTCTTTCAAGCTCTGCAGCGTTGAATAATCCGGCCTCCAGTGCCGTTTGTCGTATGGTCTTTCCACTGGATTGTGCTTGCTGGGCGAGTAAAGCTGCCCCCTGATAGCCCAGATATGGAGATAATGCCGTCGCATAAACTGTGCTCTCCTCCAAAATTTCCTTACACCGTTCCGGATTCGCAGTTATTCCGGTAATACAGCGTTTCACAAATAAGGTGACCGCTTTGGCCAACAGCTCCAATGAGTTAAAAAGATTATCGGCGATCAATGGTAACATCGGGTTAAGCTCAAATTCTCCGGCGTGTGCCCCCATGGTAACCGCCAGATCATTAGCGATCACTTGAAAGGCAGCCTGACGCACTGCTTCCGGGATAACCGGATTGACCTTGCCAGGCATGATCGACGAACCGGCCTGAACCGGCGGAAGCTGTATCTCTCCCAGGCCCGCCCTGGGCCCGGAAGCCATCCACCGTAAATCATTGGCGATCTTCGCGAGGTTCACCGCTGCCGCCTTCAACATGCCGGAGACTTCCACCAGAACATCCTGGTTTTGGGTGGCGTCCATTAAATATTCAGATCGGGCCAGCCCCAACCCGGTAATTTGCCGGAGTTCATCCATGACCCGGTAAAGATAACCCGGTGCAGCATTGAGTCCGGTTCCTACAGCGGTACCGCCCAGGTTAATCTGGCGGAGCCGTTCTTCCGCTTTGTAAATCCGCCACCTGTCTCTCGCCACAGCCTGAGCGTAGGCGCCGAACTCCTGGCCCAACATGACCGGGAGGGCATCCTGAAGCTCGGTACGTCCCATCTTGATGAACCCGGCAAACTCTTCCTCTTTTTCCTGCAAAGCTTCTTGGAGTTGGGCAAAGCCTTCACTCACCGGCTTCAATAGCCGCAACGCCGCAATCCGTACGGCAGTTGGAAAAACGTCATTCGTAGATTGGCTCAAGTTCACATGATCCAGAGGGTTCACCAGCTGGTAATCTCCTTTTTGGCCGCCCAGCAACTCGATGGCCCGGTTGGCGATGACTTCGTTGGTATTCATATTGACCGAAGTCCCTGCTCCTCCCTGTAAAACATCGGTTATGAACTGATCGTGCCACCGGCCGGCGATGATCTCGTCACAGGCCGTGACAATCGCCTTAACCAGTGAAGCATCTAAAATACCGGCTGCCTCATTGGCTAATGCAGCTGCTTTTTTAACTTCCGCCATCGCCCGGATCAACTCCGGATGCCAACAGCGGCCGCTTAAGTCAAAATTCTCCCTGGCCCGCAGGGAATGGATGCCGTAATAAGCATCTGCCGGGATTTGGCGTTCGCCCAATAGATCATGTTCCGTACGGTAACTCATTTCTAGACTCCTCATTAAAGATATTGATCCCGTTGGCCCGTTTCCAATTTTCTTAAAGCCTCCTCAACGAAGGCCCTAGTCTTCCCATCCTCAATCTCTGCCAGGTATTTATCGATTACTGCTTCTCCTGCTTGCCGCGTTTCCGGACTAGCATAATCCAGCAAATATTCCTTCAAGGTGCAAATGGCATTAGGCATACAGAAATTCCGGACAAAGCTGGACTTAGCCAATCCCATAAAATGCTCCCCGGTCCTTCCCTTCCGGTAACAAGCGGTACACAGTGAAGGAATATTCCCAGACAGGCAAGTTTCACGGATCACCTCATCCAGGGAACGGGTATCCCCCAGTTGAAACTGTTCCTTATCGGGCATGGCATTGGTGGCTTCCTGGTAGCCGCCGACCCCGATCCGGCTTCCCGCATCAATCTGGGAAATTCCAAGTGAAATCACTTCTCTCCGGACTTGAGCACTTTCCCTGGCAGTCAGGATCATCCCGGTATATGGAATGGACAGCCGGATAACGGCCACCAACTTTTTAAAATCAGCGTCATTCACTGCATACTCCGGACGGGATGCATAGGGCGTATTTAATGCCGGTTGAATCCGGGGAAAGGAGATGGTATGGGGGCCTATCCCGTTATACTTCTCTTCCAGATGGATCGTATGATACAACAACCCCATGGCCTCAAACCGCCAGTCATAGAGTCCGAAAAGAACCCCAAGCCCCACATCGTCTACACCGACGTCCAAAGCCCGATCATGGCAGTACAGCCGCCAGCGGTAATGACCTTTAATGGTATTCGCCGGATGGAGTTTACGATAGGTTTCATGATGGTAAGTCTCCTGAAACACCTGATAAGTCCCGATGCCTGCTTCTTTAAGCTGACGCAGTTCATCCCGGGACAAAGGAGCACAGTTGATATTGGCCCGCCGGATCTCCCCCCGGCCACTCCTGACGCTATAGACCTGCCGCACGGTTTCACAAATATACGCGATATCAGTCTCTGGCGACTCGCCGTACACCAGGACGGTCCGTTTTTGTCCCTCACCGATCATCAGCTCCACCTGGTGTCGAAGTTCCTCCATAGTTAAGGTTTTTCGTTTGATGGCATGATTGGAACTGCGGTAACCGCAGTAAAGGCAGTCATTGGCACATTTATCGCTAATATAAAGGGGAGCGAAGAAAACGATCCGGTCGCCGTAAACTTCCCGCTTCAAACGGTTAGCCAAGGCATACATCTCTGCAATGGTTTCTTCGTCCCGGTTTTGAATTAAAATGGCCATCTCCTCCGGTTCCAACCGTGTTTGGGAGGCTGCTTTTTCCAAAACCCTATGAACATCTTTTGGTTTGGGATTTGCCCATTTGTTTAATTGGTCCCAAATCAATGCGTCATCGATAAAGTCCCGTTCCATGTTGTCGTATTCTGCAAAGTCCTGCCGGTATTTCTCCAAAAAGTTCAACGCCACACCTCCTACGCCAATATAAAAACCCTTTTTTGAGAATGGAGAACACTCTCAAAAAAGGGTCTGAAAAGACACTTTTTCGCCTCTAATGCCCATGCTCTCCAGCCTCAGACTGCTCTTCAGCTTCAGAACAACTTCAAACTATGTATGATGGAAGGTTCATCATCCATGACCTTTCCAGTCACAGATCACAAACCTTTATTTCTATTTTATACCACATTGTGATAAAAAGTACAATGTCAAAATGTTAAACTTTACCATTTTGCTAAGCTGAGTTTTTTCACAATACGGCATGCCATTCACTTTTCACTCATAAGATCAACTGTAGCCTTTAATCCAAGATTTTAGCAGGATTACCCAAGGAAGATGAGGGGGGCATTATTCGCTAACTGCCCATGAAGTTAGCATCACCAACTCACAGATTTTGTGCTAAGGTTAGTCCAAAAGGATTTTTTGCAATTTCAAACTTGAAAAACCTCCGATTCATTTTGCCACCGTTTTTCACGGTGTGCAAATTATATTGATAAAAAAGGAGGGGTCTCATGATAACGTTTCTACTATCTCTCGCTTTACTGGTGGTAGGTTATTTTACCTATGGAGTTTTTGTCGAAAAAATATTCAAACCGGATGACTTAAAAATCACTCCGGCCATGGCCGTCACAGACGGTGTCGATTATGTTCCTTTAGGTTGGAAAAAGATCTTTCTGATTCAACTGCTGAATATTGCTGGACTGGGGCCTATTTTCGGTGCAATAGCCGGTGCTCTCTGGGGCCCGGTAGCTTTTTTATGGATCGTCTTCGGAAGTATTTTCGCCGGTGCAGTCCATGATTATTTTTCCGGCATGCTCTCAGTCCGGAACAACGGCGCCAGTATCTCGGAGATAGTCGGAAAATACCTGGGCCCGACGATGAAAATAGTGATGATCGCTTTCTCCGTTATTTTATTGATTTTAGTAGGGACCGTATTCATGACTGGCCCGGCCAAACTGTTGGCCAGTCTTACCCCGAAATCACTGGATACTAACTTTTGGCTGATTCTCATCCTCATTTATTACTTTTTAGCGACTATCCTTCCCATCGACAAGATCATCGGCCGGATTTATCCGCTATTCGGAATCATCTTAATGATTATGGCCGTAGGCATCATTGGCGGAATCTTTGTTAAAGGTTATCACATTCCGGAATTGACCTTATCCAATTTTCACCCCGGCAAGCTACCGCTTTGGCCCTTGATGTTCATCTCCATTGCTTGTGGTGCGATCAGCGGGTTCCACGCCACGCAATCCCCGATGATGGCCCGATGTATTCAAAATGAAAAATATGGACGGAAGGTCTTTTACGGTGCAATGATCGCCGAGGGAATAATCGCCTTGATCTGGGCTGCAGCCAGCCTAGCCTTTTATAACGGAACCAACGGTTTGGCTGAAGCTCTCAAGTCAGGCGGCCCTGGCGGAGTTGTTCACAATGTCTCCATTTCGCTCCTTGGAAAAGTCGGTGGAATCCTTGCCATCCTTGGTGTAATCGTCTGCCCGATCACCTCAGGTGATACTGCATTTCGCAGCGCCAGGCTGACTATCGCCGACTGGATCAATTATAATCAAAAGAAGATTTCCAACCGGCTATCTATTTCCATTCCTTTATTTCTGATTGGAGCTGTTCTCTCCCAGATCAATTTCGATATTGTCTGGAGATATTTTGCCTGGTCCAATCAGACCTTAGCCATGATCGCCCTTTGGGCAGCAGCGGTCTACTTGGTCCAAAACCGCCTATTTCATTGGATCGCCACCCTTCCGGCCACCTTTATGACCGCAGTTTCCGTCACTTATATCTTACAAGCACCGGAAGGTTTTAAACTTCCCGTATCCATCTCTTATCCCATCGGCATCATTAGCGCGCTGATCATATTCGTTATTTTCCTCAGTTTTGTGATTAAACACAAAAATATGGGGGCATCAAACCAACAGGCCATAGGTTCAATCTAAAAAAAGAGGTGAGCTCATAGCAGCTCACCTCTTTTTTAGTGATGCAAACCAGATGTCCGATCCCAGTTATTCTTCATCTGTTTTCTTCCAAAACTGCGTCATCCCATGGCCAAAGTGTTCGTTTGGCCTTTTCCAAAACCCAAACTTCTCATAGAACCTTTCCACGTTTTTGGCTGCCATTAATCCGACCACAGCGTTATGACAAGCATTTCTTTCAATATATTTCATGACATGTTTCATGATTTCATAACCAATGCCCTTTTTTTGGTATTCCGGCTTGACGATAACATCCTGAATATAAAAGCAGGTAATCCCATCCCCTACGACCCGGGCTACACCGATAATTTTACCGTCTACATAAACACAGACCCCGTACAGGGAGTTTTCCAAACCCTTTTGATAACTTTCAATGTCTCTTGAACGCCATCCGACGGATTGTCTTAACTCCAACATTTCTTCAGCGGTCGGCTTTCGCTCAATGATTTGATAATCCACCATTATGTTTTCTCCTCTCTGCAATCCCTTATATAATATCGGCCATTAAAATCAATAATAATCATAGTTTCTTAATTACATTAAATAGCCCAACCCGCACGATGCGGGCTTACACGCCATATATCGTTGTATGTCACCGAGTTCCCGACGCCCTGGCACACTTCGATTTGGACTCGGTGATGTGGCGCATCCCATCATGAATAAGTTCCTTGAAACAATTTCATAAATGTAGAACCAACCCAGATTATCTTAGGCATCACTATCCGCACCTATTAGCGATACATACCGTGTTATACGAGTTTCAGCTAACTCTCAAACAGAACACCAACCAGGATACCATAAGCCTTATGTATCATTTTGTTTTATGGTATTAATTAATCTTTTTTGACAATATAAACTTCAATACTTTTATCACCCATAGTAGCTCCAAACCGAAAAGCATCAAAATCCACAAACAAATTCCCACATTTACAAGAACCACTATCTTTCATACCCGCATTCAGCCTAACAAAAAACGATCCCCTCACTCGGAATCGTTTAAAAAAACATAGCTGTTCAATTATTATCAGGGTGTCTCTATTTTAAGTTATTTCCACACCATGACATATTTTCCTGCAAATTCATTCGCCGACACAAGATGCTATTCACCTTACTGACCCCCAGAATATAGCCGGACGCCTATGATCCTGCCATAAAGGAGCTGAGGCTTTTAATAGCAATCTCCTTTTCCTCACTTCTCTTCCAAAACTGCATCATTCCGTGGCCAAAGTGTTCGTTTGGCCTTTTCCAAAACCCAAATTTCTCGTAGAACCCTTCCCGATTTTTAGCTGACATTAGGCCTACAACAGCATTGTTACATGCATTTCTTTTAATATATCTCATGACATATTTCATGATTTCAAAACCAATACCCTTTTTCTGATACTCCGGCCTGACAATGACATCCTGAATGTAAAAGCAGGTACTCCCATCCCCTACAACCCGGGCTGTACCGATAATATTACCGTCCATCAGGACACAAACTCCATATCGAATTTTTCAAACCTTTTTCGAAAGACTCAGGATCTCCTATGCTCCATCCCACAGCCTGTCTCAAATCTAATAATTCTTCCGCTGTGGGTTTTCTTTCGACAAAGTGATAATGATTCATTGTGTGAATAATCCTTCTTTGACAAATCAATTTCTGTTCAATGGTGATCGGGGTGGTTTTTCCAGAAGTAATCCATACGATCACATCATTCCCTGCAATTTTTCTGCCGACAGGAGGCACTGTTCTGTTTAAATTAATACTATTATAGATTAATGAACGCCCACTGCCGCTTTTTTACCGCCAAAAAAGCGGTGCAAAAAGGCGTTCGTAATTCGGCTTTTCCCATCCATGGGGCCTCATCCTTGCAGCCATCCTGCCGGACAGAACCTACGGATTCCGGACCTTCCTTTAATCATCCAAGGTCTCTCATGGGTTCGCCATCCATAGCCTTTCGACTGTCAATCAAGCTAAGGCTTTCGTAGGCAACCGCTGTTTTTGGGTCGTTCATCGTACTTCCTATAATTTTTTAGAGTTCGATGAATCGACAAGCATCCGTGAATAACTGTTTTCTGAAAAGATACATCGCTAGGCTCCATCCTTGGAGCGTTTTAAAAATCACCAGACTTATATCCATGAAAATTTTTTCAACGCAAATTTACCGACAAAAGAAAACCCGCCAAGGAAGGCGGGATGCGCGGCTTCGATTCCGGATGAATCACAGCCAACTGATAAATACTGTTTGTTAGTAATATTAACAGTACTTATTATACTGAGTAATCAATATGCGCTGAATCCAGGCTCATTTTCAGCTTTTCTATCAGTTTCATGAAAGAATCAGTATCTCTATAAAGTGCGCTATCATCTCTCGACAAATATCCCTGGGCATCATATGCCGGACGAATCAATTCCCTGTACTTCTTCATTGCATTATTTACTTCATCTTTATCATTAAAGTCAATATTTGAAAAAATATCCTTAATCTCAGAGATCAATTTAGTATTAGTAGCCGCGCAAATAATTCCTGGTGCATCACCAACAACAGATTTGGGAAGCTCTCTTCCTGTAAGTCGGCTTAACTCTTCTTTCATCTTATTTATTGCATCCACTTCGCTCTGACTCAGCCGCTGGCTTTTACCATAATATTTCGAAAGCTCACCATAATCATTTGAAACAACACTATCCTCAGATAATAATCGTTCTTGCAGTTCTTCAAGCCCTGCGTTGTATTCCCTCATGGCTTTTGATATTACCTGCTGTTGTTCATTTGAGAAATTGTCTTTAGCAAAAGAGTTAACAGAGTTTTCTGCAATTGACATTTTTGCATAATCGGAATAGTCCAGCGTACCGCCATTTGTCAATTCTGCCGCTATAGCTTTCATAAAGTTGCGTGCCTTAAGAAGTTCGTCCTCTGTAAATTTCACTCCAGATATACTATAAGTGCCATCCCCATTCTGAATTTTGGGCATGTCTTTTCTAAAAAAAACATCAACCGAGTAGTTCACTGTAGTTCTTTGGGGACCGCCTTCATTCCTTATAGAATCAATTTTCAGTGCATCAACTCCGGACAATTGAAGGAGATCACGAACCTCGCCATTCTTTATTGCACTATTCAGTTTATCCTTTATCTCAACCTGATTTTCTCGTTTACTATATGCCTGTAAAGGATAATCATTTTTTATTAATGTAACAACTTCAGTTGCATTTAAACTAAGTATATCAATTGCCATATAAACCTCCTCTTCACTTACCTAGATTGGAAATCGAATCTGTCTCCAGATTTGCTGGCAAACAAGATTCAAAGAAAAGAAGATGGTAAATTAAGGGTACATTTCTATATATTATTTATCGGTAGGTTGTTGTAATTATTTAGTGTTAATTAAACAGAAAAGTTTCGTAGATGCCGTCATTCGAAAAACAATAATGTATAACAGATATTTTTGACAGAATTCAGAGATTGATTTTGTAGTGAAGGAAGCTACACCATTATGTTTTAGCGGCCCAGGATATCATCACTCGCATTAAATCTTGATATCACATGAAAACTACAGAAAACCAAACCATAACTCCGAGCGCACGATGTGCGGGCTTTGCACTCATATGATAGCCACTTTCAAACAATATCTTTTTTCAGTAATCCTTTCAAGTCCATTAATAATTGATTATAAACTGGGCTACCTTTTCCTGCTAACATTATACTTCTTGTATCATCATAACTTTCAATATTCTCTACAGCTTTTATTGCAGAATTAATATCAGCAAAATTACTAAACCATTCATTTACATAACCTAAAATTTGTGGAGTCAAAACTTTAATTAATTTTACCTGTTCTTCAAAGGTATCCTGTAATTCTATTGACAATTCTCTTTGGTTTAAATTTACTCTTCCTCTAAAAATCGAATCCCATGTTTTAAAATTATTCTTTATTCTTATTCCTCTCGGTTGATAATTATTGTAATAACACAGAATAACATCAATAAAATCTTCTCGATATCTATACATCAAATAACAGGGATTTACAAAACCAATTTTTACTAGCTCTTCACCCAAAGATACCTTGATTGCTTTTTTTGCTTCTTTCCATTTAATCATATTTTTCTCCAGATAGAAAAAACTTCTTCGATTATCCAAGCCCGGAAGGTGCGAATATTGAGCATCTTTCACTTAACATCTTCGCTGTTCCCATACTATATCCTCAAGCGGATCTACAGACCTGCCGGGCGGTGTAGGTACCCGATGACCCGTTACAGCTCGTTAATATCTCTCAGTACTAACAAAAAACTATTCCTCTCCCGGAATCGTTTTATTAAATCAAAGCTGCTCAATTGTTATCAGGATGTTTGAATAAATTTCCACACCATCACATGTTTTCCTGCAGATACTTCTGTCGACAGAAGGTGCTGTTTATGCTCATGTACTAATTATTAATATATACTTTTTTCTTTAGTTGTTTATTCTGGCCCACAGATTCCGGCGGCGGGTTACTTTTGACCGGTCAAAAGTAACCAAAACCCGTCGGAACCTAGGTTCCGAACCTCCTTTTATTCATCCGGGGTTCTTGAATGTCTTCGCCATCCATGGCCTTTCGACTGTCAATTTAGCAGGGCGTCTGTTGGCGACCGCAGTTTTTCATCCATGAAAAGATGCGTCGCTAGGCTCCATCCTTAGAGCCTTTTAAAAATCACCATGCAGATTTGCCGACAAAAGAAAACCCGCCATGGACGGCGGGATGCGCGACTTTGATTCCGGATGAATCACAGCCGTCGGCATTCATATCCTTTTATATCTGTATATCTTACTAACGAAATTGAATCCATTCTATAAATGAAATTAACTATATCATTTGAAAGATTATTTTTTCTCTTATGACGTTCTAGGATTTTTTACTTGAACAATACTCCATTTCTTTTAAGGGATCATTAAAATCTGCAGTTTTTTATTTGTTAATATATCAAGGTTGTAATAACGAGTTACTTTAGCGAATTTCGTTAATAAATTAATTATAGTAGTAAAAATTTCATCGTCTCTAGAAAATTGCAATAATTCATCATAGCCATCAACTACCAAATTCATCAGATTGCTAATATCATGTCCATAGCCCTTTAAAATGCCGTTGTCTGGAAATTTATTATTAGTTTCCCCTCTATCGACTAATTAAAATCAATTTTTATAAACAAAACGTTCCAAACCAATAGTTATCATAAAAAAAGAATGTTAATTTCCTTTTTCTACAAATTTTGCATTCCGAAGAGATGTAAGACCATAACAAATACATTATGATGCAATTCCAGCTTCCTTCAAAAGCAATAGTTCCTGTTCTCTTGAAACGGCCATTAAATTGCTCATTTTTTATCCCTACCTAAACAAGCAAAGATTCCTTATTCCTTGAACACAAAATACTAATTCTAAAGTTTCTTAAATGCCTCATATAACTCTTCAATATTTTGAAATCTTTTATTTTTATCAGGATTAAGTCCTCTATCAACAAATGCCTTCAAATTAGAGTCCTCTATTTTGGTTGCATTTGATTTCCCAGTCATCACATATAGCAAAATCCTTGTTAATGCATAGGTTTCATGTAAAGTATTGTATTTATCAAAACCCTCAATTATTAAAGAAGGATCATTGAAATATCCTTTAAATTCTGTATTTAATGTTGTTAAATTACTTTCTTGAATTCTTACCAATCCAAAGTCAGCAACCTTAACTACCAAAACATCTTCATATTCTTTAACAAGAATATTTTTAGGGCTTATGTCTCGATGCAGCAATCCTTTTGAGTGTATATAAGAAAATGCTTTCAATATTTGATAACATATATTTTTGCGTTGTAATAAATTCAATTTTCCATTATTTTTTGTAATGTAATGGTCTAATGTCATATCCATATATTCCATGATATATTCATTAATAGCCTCATTGTAACAATATACTTCTACGATATAAGGCGAATTTAAACTTTTCATTTGCTCAAATTCTCGTTTAAATCTTATAATTTCTTTTTCATTTAAATCTTTCTTAGCACGTTTTAATACAAATGTTTTTTGATAAAACTCATCTTTATACTTAAATACCTGGGCATACGATCCTTCTCCAATCAGTTTCAATTCGTATGATTTTTTTGTCTCCCCATTGATTACTGTAATACCATTTTTTGGTATAAAAATTGGAATGGTATAATATAACACAATTTTATCCATTCCAGGAGGTATCAAACTTCCACCACTTGCCTTTAAAAAGCTTTTGCAAAACATTATTACTTGTTGATGATACTCGTCTAGATTAAAGGCAAATGAAGTATTTTGTAATACTCGCTGTAAATTTTCAATAATATCAATAGCTTTAATTAATTCTCGACTCGGACCTGCCCAAAAATGAGCACCATATTCGGAATTTGTAGGCAACCTATTATTCATTAAATTAAATAAAGAAACTAATTTCCAATGAAGTGTTGATAAAATCTCTCTTAGTTTAGCATGATTTATTCCTTGATATAAATCTATATACTCTTCATTGATTTCATCAAGCCTTCGATATTGTGATTCTATAAAATTCTCAACATTCATATTTATTTCCTCACTTATTACAATACCATATTAAGAAAATATAATCTCGCAATAATCTGTAAAATGCTTCCTCATTCTGTAAATTATTATACATATTATTCCTTTATTTGAAAACCCGAGTTTCTTAAAATCAATAACCCCTCACCATCATGAGGGAGCTTCCAAATAAGAAAAAAACGGCCCTTCGGCCGCTTTTTTCTTTATTACTGTATTACTTCCCTTTATACATCTCTTTCATCTCTTCCAATCCCCAATTCGGCACATCCTTGATGTGGCCGCTGGTGTAGAAGGCGTTCATCCGTTTTACGATCTCCTGGGCAACGGCTTCCCGGGCTGCGCCGCAATAGTCCCGTTGGTCAAACTTGGACGGGTTTTCGGCCAGGTATTTCCGGGTGGCTGCAGTGGCTGCCAGGCGGATGTCGGTGTCCACGTTGATCTTATTGATACCGTATGTAATGGCTTTCTGGAGCGCTTCCAGGGGGACGCCGGCAGCATGCTCCATCTGTCCGCCGTATTGGTTGATGATGTCGATCAGTTCTTTGGGAACGCTGGAGGAACCATGGGCTACCAAATAGGTATTGGGCAGGTTCTTCCGGCATTTCTCGATGACATCGTAAGCGATCTTGGCTTCTCCCTTAAATTTAAAAGCGCCGTGGGAAGTACCGATGGAGATAGCCAGGGAGTCCACGCCGGTCCGTTCGACGAACTCAACGGCTTGGTCCGGGTCGGTCAAGTGGGTAATGCCGGATCCGACGCCGTCCTCAATGCCGCCGAGGGTTCCCAGTTCGCCTTCGACGGATACGCCCCGGTCATGGGCATATTTCACGACTTCGCTGGTGACTTTCACATTATACTCGAAGTCCGAGGGGGTCTTGGAGTCTTCCATAAGGGATCCGTCGATCATCACCGAGGTAAACCCGAGATCGATGGCCCGTTTAACGCTTTCCAAGTTGTTGCCGTGATCCAGATGAATCGCAATGGGGATCTCCGGGTTCAGCTCAACAGCTGCCATAATGATATTCCGCAGATATTTGTCTTCTGCGTACTTCAGAGCGCCCCGGCTGACTTGAACGATCACCGGAGACTGGGTTTCTTTGGCCGCTTTGATGATGCCTTGCATCTGTTCCATGTTGTTTACGTTATAGGCACCAATGGCAAAGGGTTTACCCTGCCGATAGCCATTTAAGCTCGCTTCCAAAATTGCTTTTGAGGTAACTAACAAAATCCATCACTCCTTCATTGATATTTTTTTATCTCACCGGCAAACATCAATGATTAGAATACAACGCCTACGCTTCGGAGTTCTTCGTCACTCCAGTTAACCGGTTTTTGAACTAGAGCTTCTTCGAAAGGAACCATTACGATTTGAGTCCCTTGTAATCCGACCATCTTTCCGGATACGCCGTTAAAGAGAAGATTTACTGCATTAACGCCAAAGCGGGTTCCCAGGACCACGTCATCGGCCTCAGGGATTAAGCCGCGCAGGGTAAAACCTAAGTCCGTCGCCCGGATATCTTCGATCTTTTTGATCCCCAGCTGAACTTTGATGATCCGCCGCAGGATCTGGGCGATACCGCCTAATTTCGGATTGCCGTGGGAGTCAAAGCCCAGGTTTTCTTCAGTTAAGGCCTTTACTACCGGATTTTCCTCTTTCGCCTTCAACAGCACCGGATCATCGGCTTTGATGCGGAAACCTTCGGCAACCGCGATATTCACATATTTTTGTTTTTTATAAATTGCATCAATGCGTTCACATAAAGTTGCTAAGCTTACCGGTTTCTCCGGGATCAGGATCATGTCTACCCCGGCAGCGATCCCGATCTCCAACGTCAGCCAGCCCGCATCCCGGCCCATGATCTCAACCAGTGAAATTCTTCGGTGGGTCCGGGCGGATTCCGCTGTACTCCGGACTGCTTTGGCTCCGAAAGTAATCGCCGTCTTATAACCGAGCATCGTATCCGTACCGGACACATCGTTATCAATGCTTTTCGGTGCAGCGATCACCGGGAAGTTAAGTTTGCTTAGGCCCATACAGGATTTGATAGTATCATTTCCACCAGTGGCCAGAACCGCATCGACGCCGATCTTCTTTAAATTATCCAATAATTTTTGAGGGTATCCTTTGGCCACGTTCTCTTCGGAGAAGGGATTAAAACGCGAAGACTCCAGGATCGTACTGGGTTGGATCTCCAATGAACTAACCGTCTCCAAATCGAGTGGGAGCAGATGCGTTTCAATGTTGTCGGAACAGGCCCCTTCAAACGCTTTCTTGATGCCGACAAACTCCGCCTGATAATGATTGATGCCCTGACGGACAGCTGCTGCAATAAAAGAATTGATTCCGGCACAATCGCCTCCGCCGGTCATAAACGCAATCTTCTTATACATGGAAACGCTCCTTTCCTTATTTAACGGCTCGAAATCACGAATTTTTCCGGCCGATCACCTTTTCAACTGCAGCCACAATATGTTCCGGATCCATACCGTATTCCGTCAGCAGTTCGGAGGGTTTGCCTGATTGGCCGAACCGGTCTTTGATGCCAATGAACTCCATCGGAACCGGCCGGTTTTGGACGACCACCTCAGCAACAGCGCTGCCCAAACCGCCAATAATGCTATGTTCTTCAGCAGTAACGATGGCCCCCGTATCCCAAGCCGCTTTAATAACCTCCGCTGCGTCTAAAGGTTTTATCGTATGGACATTAACAACACGGACCGTGATCCCTTTTTGATTTAAGATATCTGCAGCGATTAAAGCCCGTTCCACCATGATCCCGGTGGCGATAATCGTAGCCCCATTGCCTTCCCGAAGCCGCACCGCTTTTCCGATCTCCGGTTTGTAGTCCTCACCGAAGACCACCGGCATCGGTTCGCGGCCAAGCCGGATATAAACCGGCCCTTCATGTTCAGCTGCAGCCAACACCAGTTTCTCCGTTTCGGCGGCATCGGCCGGATTTAAAATAGTCATACCCGGAATAACCCGCATCAAGGCGATATCTTCGATGGATTGATGGGATCCGCCGTCGTCTCCCACCGTGATCCCGGCATGGGTTGCAGCAATTTTCACATTCAGGGCCGAATAACCGATGGTGTTCCGGACCTGATCATAGGCACGGCCGGTGGCAAAGATGGCAAAGGTACTGGCAAACGGTATTTTCCCGGCCGTCGCCAACCCGCCGGCAGTGGCCATCATATCTGCTTCAGCGATTCCCATCTGAAAAAAGCGTTCCGGATATTTTTTGCTAAAGGCCGTGGTCTTCGTCGACTTGGACAAGTCTGCATCCAAAACCACCACATTCGGATTGATTTCCGCCAATTTTAACAACGCATTCCCGTAAGCATCACGGGTTGCGATTCGTTCTCCCATTGCTATAACTCCTTTCATATCCACGTATCTTTTCTTTTAAGCGTCAAAACCCAATTCCTTCAAAGCAGCAGCCGCTTCTTCAGGTTTAGGCGCCATCCCGTGCCATCCGGCTTGATTTTCCATAAAGGAACAGCCCTTCCCTTTGCAGGTGTTCATAATCACCATCGTTGGGCGGCCTTTGGTAGCTTCCGCTTCAGCCACTGCCTTATCCAAAGCTTCAAAGGAATGGCCGTCGATCTCGATCACATGCCAGCCAAAAGCTCTGAACCGTCCTGGCACATCGTACAGGGATTTGACTTCTTCGATGCTGCCGTCGATTTGCAAGTGATTGTAATCCACGAATGCGGTTAGGTTATCCAGTTTATAATGAACCGAGGTCATAGCTGCTTCCCAGACCTGGCCTTCTTCCAACTCGCCGTCACCCATCAGGACATAAACCCGATAATTTTTCTTATCCAGTTTGGCAGCAAGAGCCATACCATTGCCTACGGATAAGCCCTGCCCCAAAGAACCGCTGGAAATATCCACGCCGGGAGTCTTCTTCATATCCGGGTGGCCTTGAATGATACTCTTAAACTTCCGGAGTGAGCCCAGGAGCGACTTGTCAAAAAATCCGCGTTCCGCCAGGGCAGCATAGAGCACGGGAGCTGCATGGCCTTTACTCAGGACAAACCGATCCCGATCCGGCATTTTAGGATTACTCGGGTCGATATTCATTTTATGAAAATACAAATACGCCAATAATTCAACCGAAGACAATGAGCCTCCAGGATGTCCGGACTTTGCGGCAGTCAGCATTCGGATGATATGGCCTCTCATTTGACGGGCCCTTTCGGTTAATTCGTGAAGTTGCTCTTGATTCAACAAACCGTCTCACTCCTTCAAATATTGATATGATTCGCTATTTTTCGCCATTTGATATAGAAATTCCTGCCAAATATAGGGATTAAATTATGTCCCGCCGGATGCTGCATTCTGACGGGCAATAGCTGCCCGTGCCAACTCATCGCAGCGGTTATTCTTTTCATTGTCATGATGGCCTTTCACTTTGATCCACTCGATGGTATGGATCCGGGCCAGTTTAATCAATTCCTGCCACAAATCCTGATTCTCAACCGGCTTTTTTTGCGAATTTACCCAGCCGTTTTTCTGCCAGTTGTCGAGCCAATGCTGGTTAAAAGCATTGATGAGATAGGCACTGTCCGAATAGAGTTTCACATGGCACGGATACTTGAGGGCCTTCAATCCTTCAATGGCCGCCGTCAGCTCCATTCGTTGATTGGTTGTCTGGGGTACAAAGCCGGACAACTCCTTTTCAACGCCGGCATAAATCAAGATGGCGCCCCAGCCTCCTGGACCGGGATTGCCGGAACAGGCACCATCGGTATAAAGTTCAACCTGTTTCACCAAAGCATCAACCTTTCTTTATAAGAGCCCTTAAAGTGGCCAAATTACGCAAATCGTCTCCATCATCCTTTTGGGGAGTTTCTAAAATTCCAGGCACCCGGCTTAACGTGGCATGATTGACTAACCAGGAAAAACCGGTGAGTCCGATCTCTCCGTCTCCGATATGCTGATGCCGGTCTAAACCCGAACCCAATTTCCCCATAGAATCATTCAGATGAAACAGTTTCAAATACTCTAATCCGATATACTTTTCAAATCCGCCAAAAACAGCGGTACACCCTTCTTCCGTCGCCATATCATATCCGGCAGCGAAGGCGTGACAAGTATCCCAACAGACCCCAACCCGCTCCGGATACTTCACTCGTCGGATCAAATCTCCCAGAGATTCCAGGGTGGCTGCAATCTCCGTTCCTGCTCCGGCCTGGTTTTCGAAAAGAAGGACTGTCGGGCCTGTTACTTCCTCCAGAACCAGATTGACCGCATCCGCTACCCGTTCCATGGCCATATCCATGGATGACCCTTTAGACTTTCCGGGATGAAACACAAAAAAATCAGCCCCCAATCGGTTGGCCCGCCGAAAATCTTCAGCCAGGGTCAGGACTGATTTATGATATAATTCTTCATCTTCCGAAGCCGGATTGGGTAAATAGGATAGATGAACCACCACCGGCCAAATATCGGTCTCTGCCCGCTTTTCGATAAACTTGTGATATTCCGATTCTTCAATGGGTTTTCTGGTCCAACCGCGGGGATTTCCCACAAACATCTGGAAGCCTTCACAACCCAGCTCGACAGCTTTCGAGAGTGCGCCTTCAAACCCGTTTTTGATGGACAAATGTGCCCCTAACCGCACTAATTCTCCCCTCTCCCCCAATTATCAAATTTCTTCAACCAACGGTATTTTTCGATGATTTTTGTAAAAGAATACTTTTCCGCCAGTAATTGAAGGATAATTAATAGGGTTGCAGCGATAATTTTTGAAAAGTCCGTCAACATCCAGGCCATCATCACGCCTAATGTGGCCCCCAGGATATTTGAACCCACATCGCCCATCATCACTTTGGCTTTCAGGTCAAAGGGAAGATAATATAAAACTATGGCCAAAAGCGGCAAGAATAATCCCATATAATTTTCAAAATCTTTACTGAAGGCCAATATCAGGATAAATCCAACCAAAAATACCTTTCCCGCCCGTCCCGGCCGTAAATCAAACAAATTGATAGTATTAGCGGACAGAACCACCAGGATAAAGTTGATCAGGATCACCCACAGATTCCAGTGGGCATTCATCAAACTTGCTGTTGCCAGACTGAACACCATAGCAATGACCGCTCCGAAAATTGCTTTGAAACCGCCGCTGGTCAGCCGTTTTTCTTTGAGCAATGCTTTAAAATGTCCTCGAAATCCTTTATGTTCATTGGTTCCGATCAAATCATCCAACAGGCCTAAGAAACCCATCCCGATAACCACAAATAAAAACAAGATCGCATTTAACGTTGTAAAGGACTTCACTTTTAAAAACATTCCAATCCCGATGGTTAACGGCAGTAACACCACAAAGATCATCCCGGCTTCCGACGGAATTAACTCCTCCCGGAAATTAGGTTTCTGTAAATTGCTCTCCTGCATCATCCGCAGAAGATACGGGAAGATAAACGCCGTAATACCGTAACAAATGAACAAAATAATGATATACCTGAGCAGCGATAAAAATAACGTGGTCATGAATTGGGTTACTTCAGCCATAATTCACCTCAAATATGATTGGTCATGATTATTTATGAAATAAGCGTTTCATCAAAACAGCAAAGACATCCACCAATTGTTTACCTCGGTGAATGAATCCAGCCAAATCCCGGCCGGTTTCCGCATGGGTCATTTGAACAGGGACCTCTTTCACCCGAAAACCATGGCGAAATACATCGATGGTCAGTCCGACCTCCACTCCGAAACCGGATTCAAATTCGCCAATTTTCTCCAATACGCTTTTACGGATCACCCTCTGTCCGGAGAGGGGGCTGGCTACTTCCAAACCGGTAAACCAACGGATGCCCCGTTTGGCAAGTAACGTCACCAATCCAAAACCGCCCTTTTTGGTTGGCGGCGGAAACCTTCCGATGGTCATATCCGCCTTGTTGGATAAAACCGGTTCCAACAGTTTGTCCACTTCCATCGCAGTCCGTCCCAGATCGCCATCGAGCAAACCGATGATAGTTCCTCGGGCAAATTTCATGCCATAATTGAGCGCTCCGCCTTTACCCCGGTTTTCCGGGAGGCTCACCACTTCGGCACCGGCTTCTTCAGCAAGTGTTTCAGTATCATCCGTAGAACAGTCATTGACGACAATGACTTGATCCACTTTCTCCAATCCTTTAACTGCCTGGACCGTCGCTTTAATGGTCTCGGCCTCATTATATGCAGGAATAATAATCGTCACAATTTCTTTTTCGTGATTTTCAGCCATATTAACCTCCAACATTGGAGCCCTTTGAAATAATTATGATTCATTATCAATTACGGGACTTAATAATTTAATTTAAACGTCGGAATCAAAGCCCGAGCTGTATCTTTCACGCCATAATACCCTTTTTTACCCGATGCCAAGAGATACACCAGAGTGGCTTCACCCGGTGGCGTTTCGATATTGTCCACGGTTCCCTGACATTTGGATTGATACAGACGCATATAGGACTGACTGACAAAACTCGGTTCAACGCCCACCAGCACCACGTTATATTTCCGGAAAGCATCCAATAAGTTGGTATCGATGGACTTCGTAAAATCACTTTCCGGATTTTCTGCGCCGCCAAAGAAGACAATCGTATCCACGTGGCCACGATTATAATCTCCCCACAACTGCACCAATTCTTTATTTTGAAGATAAATCAATTGGGCACTGCCTTGACCATCAATGATGATTTCAGCAATTTTTTTTGAAAACTCCGCATTTAACGTTTTAGTTTCTGCCATCGTCAGATCGAAAGCATCCAATATCTCCGTTCGGATTTGAGGATCCTCCCAGTCAATGGGTTTGATAAACGAAGTGACTGACGTCACTTCTGCACCTGCCTGACGAAGCATATTCACCATCTGTTTGGCATATTTAAAGTCAATGGAGGGATTGGTTCGGATGATGGCGATCCGTTTTCCGATTAAGCGATTGACAATCAAATTCGGCAAAATCGCTCTTTGAAACTGTTCCGCCATCTCCAGCTGAGCCTCTTTAGCTTGCAAAGCAGTACGCAGTGCTTTTTGATCCTCCCGGAATTTCACATATGTCTCTTCCAAACGGGTTAATTGCTCTTCAAATTCATCGTTAACGGTTTTCCCGAAATTCACTCCGATAATAATGCCTAAACCCAATGCCAAAAAGACAGCCACCAGCGACACTACATGATAACGAAGATCAATAATCATATCCGGATAGTCCTCCCGCAGTAAAAACCCTTAAATCACCCAATAGGAAACCTCCCTTACGGAGGTGTATAAGTTAAAATGCCATTTTTTAATAATACCACTAATCGGGCACGAATAACAGTTAATTTTTGTCATCGGTTCAGAATCCGAATAATATTTTTAGCTGTAGCCAAAATGTTCGCATCATGTTGCGTGACCAATCGGTTTGGAACAAAACCACCCCGATGGTAACGATGCCTGCCAACGACACTTGCAGAAGATAACGGAGTTTTACCCGGCCTTGATAGATTTTACTGACTCCCCGGGCATCCACTAATATGGAACCTACTTTTAAGCGAACCAGAAAAGTGCTTCCCATCCCTTTGCGCCCCTTTTCCAAAAAATCGATCATATTGGAATGGGTACCAACGGCGACGATGAGATCGGCGCCTTTTTCATACGCCAAAAGCATGGCAATATCCTCGCTGGTACCGGGAGCCGGAAAAGTCTTAGCCTCCAGCCCTAAGGCTCTGATCCGTTCCATACCTGGAGCCCGTCCATCGGTATAGGCATGGACGATGATTTCTGCTCCCGATTTTAACGCATCATCCGTCACACTATCCATGTCGCCTATAATGACATCAGGCTTGTATCCAAATTCCAGAAGGGCGTCGGCTCCGCCGTCTACCCCGATGAGGACCGGATTCACGTCATCAATATAAGATTTGATGATGGTCAGATCTTCCCGGTAATTTTGTCCCCGGACCACCATCAATACCGGCCGGTCTTCAAAGACCGTATCCACTTCCGGGAGTGGCAAGGTTCCCAGAATTAACTCTTTCTCCTTGACAGCATAATCTAACGTATTATGTAAAAATTTGTCCAGTTCTGTACCTAAATTCTTTCGTATTTCACGGAGTCGAAGATTGACGGCGTTGGCTTCCAAATATTCGCCTTCTCCGACCATTTCCCCGTCTTTCCATACTTGATTGTCTCGAACCTCGATCAGATCTCCGTCCCGAACCCTATCAAAAACGGTTCGGCCCACATTGTCCAATATGGCGATACCTTCCTTCAACAATATGGACGGTCCCGGATTGGGGTAACGTCCTGAGATGGAAGGACTAGCATTAATCACCATTTTGATTCGGGCTTTGCACAAGGAATCAGCGGCCACATGATCCAAATCCGTATGGTCAATGATGGCTATTTCCCCTGGCTTAATCCGTTTGACCAAATTTTTCGTACGGCAGTCGATTCTGGCAACAGCCTTGATTTCCATTGTTTCACCCCGAAAGTTACTCATTGACTTTCAGTCTCTTTTCCAAGCGAATTTTATCGGCGATAATGGCAACAAAAGAAGCATTGGTCGGTTTACCTTTTCGATCATCCACACAGTAGCCAAACAAGCGGTGTAAGGTATCAACCTCTCCTTTGTTCCATGCGCTTTCGATGGCAAAGCGCATCGCCCGTTCCACTCGGTGAGCTGTTGTCCCGTAACGTTCGGCAATGGTCGGATAAAGCCGTTTGGTCACTTCATTGATGATAGTTGGCTCTTTAATCGTCAGTAAAACGGCATCCCGCAGATAATTATAACCTTTATAATGGGATGAAATATTCAAACGACGGAGAATTTTGGCGACTTCCATTTCCAAATTAGCCCCATCCGACTGGGGATTGGCCATAAACCCAACGGATTTATCGCGGGCAATTTCTAAAATTCGTTGGGTTAAAATGGTGAGATTAAAAGGCTTCAACACATAATAATCGACTCCTAAAGCCACTGCTTTCCGGGCTATCTCCTCTTGGGCAAAAGCGGAAAATACGATGACTTTAGGCCTCTGAGGCCGTTTTTTCAGCCACTCCAACACGCCAAAACCATCCACTTGCGGCATGATCATATCCAGCAACAATACATCAATGGTGTGTTTTTCAATGAGTTGAATCGCCTCCATGCCGTTATGTCCATGAAAAATCACTTGGATTTCCGACTGATTCGCAAAAAAATCACGGAGGAGTTGACAGAAATCTTGATTATCATCAATAATTCCTATTTTAACGGGCACCAATCAAAACACCTCCATCAATTACCTCAAATTTCGCGATATGAATGGAAAATTCCTTTCAATTCGCAAAATATTTCACATAATGAATAATGAAAAAAGCATCCTTACGATGCTTCTTGTGGTAATGCTATTTGACTGCTTTCTCTGACCATCCATTCCGCCAGCACCCCGTATCCCCGGGTAGGATCATTGACAAACACATGGGTTACCGCGCCCACCAAACGTCCATCCTGGATGATGGGACTTCCGCTCATGCCTTGAATAATACCTCCAGTTACCTCCAGTAACCGTTCGTCGGTAACTTTAACCACTAACCCTTTATCCCGCGGCTGACTTTGCTTATAGACTTTAATGATTTCCACCTTAAATGCTTCGACCTCAGTTCCGTTAATCACCGTATAGATAAGGGCTGGCCCCTCTTTGATTTGGGAACTGAAAGCAATGGGAATGGGCTTTTCTTTAAGATATTCTTCAAAGCCGGGATAAGCCGTTCCATAAATACCGAACTTGCAATTTTTATGAATCTTTCCAATGGGATTTTGAGCAGCATTAAATATGCCGATCTTTTCTCCAGGCTTCCCGGGAGTGCCGATACGGACCCCGTTGATATGGGCCAGGACGATTTCGCCCCATTCAAGTTTAATACCATTTTGTCCGCCGATATTGGCGATTTGATGCCCAAGGCCGGCAAAAGCCCGGTTGGAGGGAGTATAAAAAGATAATGTTCCAACACCGGCTGCCGGATCTTCGATGAAAATACCTAGCATATACTTCTTTTGCGGCTGGATCTCCGTTAAGACAGGTTGGATTTGGCGTTTGATGATCTTTTCATGTCGCTGAATGGTCAGGGTTAAAGGTTTATCATCCTCGACTTTGGCCAAGAAGCGTTCCATGTCTTCAACATTATGGATGATAGTACTGTCGACTGCCAACAATACATCACCCACTTTCAATCCAGCTTGTTTTGCCGGATAATATTGCTTCCGGTCAACCCCGTAGACCGGGATATGCCCGACCACGATCACCCCGCGGGAAGCAACCAATACACCGATGGCATGTCCGCAAGGAATAACCTTTGGCGGTTCCATCACGTCCACATGAAGTTTTCTAATCGGTATTTTTCCAAATAAGGTCAAATCAATATCGTAATTGGTAGAATCTGAAGATTGAAGGGTTAAATCCTGTTTAAAAAAATGATCAAAGCGGCTTAGCGATAAAAGATCCTTCTTAACACCATTGAAGCTTAACGGGAAATTCACCGAAAGAGTAATGCTTTGCCCGGGGGACAAGGTCAGATGGCGTGGCAACGCCAAGGATTGAATCATCACACTAACGGATAAAACCAAAATAAAACCGAAAACCATCGTCAGATAACAGCGTTGCTTCCGGGAAAAATTAATCCGCTTCAAATTGTTTCACGCCCCATCGAGATTTTGTCTAAGGATAAAATCTCCGTTTAACTGGGCGTTTATTCAAACAAAAAAGTCCGGAGTTTCCCCGGACTTACTATTTTGGATTTCAATTTGACTTAGCCAACGACGATGTTGACCAATCGGTTGGGAACCGCGACGACTTTCCGAATGGTTTTCCCAGCCACCAAGCTTTGAATCACCTGGTTTTCCAAGGCAATTTCTTTCAGCTGTTCTTCAGTGCTATTTACCGGAACTACCAGTTTCTCACGGATCTTGCCATTGACTTGCAATACGATCTCTACAGTCTCTTCGGCTGCCAGATCCGCTCGGTATTCCGGCCAGGATTGCGTATGAACCGAACCTTCAAACCCGAGCTTCGACCAGATCTCTTCGGCAATATGAGGACAAGCCGGAGCAATCAACAGAAGGAACGTCCGTACTGCTTCCTGCCAGGCTGCTGAAGCATAAACTTCGGCTTTCACCTTGGAAATGACATTTAAAAATTCCATCAATGCTGCAATATAGGTATTAAAGGAAAAGCTTTCAAAATCCTGGGTTGCTCTGTAAATGGTCTGATGGGTCTTCCGAAGCAGGATTTTTTCAGCCTCAGCCGATGAAGCCGGATCAACCGGTTCTAACAGGATATCCCAGACACGGTTGAGGAAGCGGAAAACACCTTCGACCCCCCGGCTGTCCCATGGGCCACCTTGTTCCCAGCGCCATCCGAACATCAGATACGCCCGGACTGTATCAGCTCCATACTTTTCAACCAAATCATCGGGAGCAATCACATTGCCCCGGGATTTACTCATTTTTTCGCTGTCTTCGCCGAGAATAATTCCTTGGTTTCGCAGTTTCAACATAGGCTCGTTGAAAGGAACCAAGCCAAGATCCCGCATGACTTTGGTAAAGAAGCGGGTGTAAATTAAATGCATACAAGCATGTTCGATACCGCCGGTATACAGATCCACCGGCAGCCAGTATTTAGCTTCTTCCGGATCAATGGGGGTTTCCCCTTTGTAATACGGGCTTAAATAACCATACTGATACCAGGAAGAACACATAAAGGTATCCATGGTATCCGTTTCCCGTTCCGCAGGTCCACCACATTTCGGACAGGTTGTATTCCGAAATTCTTCATGATATTTTAAGGGAGATTCGCCAGTCGGCAAAAATTCCGCATCTTCCGGCAAGAGTACCGGCAGATCTTTTTCAGGCACCGGCACCGTTCCGCAGGTCGGACAATAAATGATCGGTATCGGCGCACCCCAATACCGCTGCCGGCTGATCAACCAGTCACGGAGGCGGTAGTTCACGGCTTTTTTGCCGAGTCCCTGTTCCTCCAGCCATTCCGTCACCGCTTTTTTCCCGTCAGCAGCCGGAGTACCAGTAAACTTCCCGGAATTCACCATGACGCCATTTTCAACTTCGGTGAAAGCTTCAGTCAATTCCGCTAATTCTCCGTTACTCGGAGCAATCACTTGTTTAATGGGGAGACTATATTTTTTGGCGAAAGCAAAATCCCGTTCGTCATGGGCTGGCACAGCCATAATGGCACCTGTACCATAGCCCATCATGACATAATCAGCGACCCAAATCGGGATCTTTTCCTGGTTAACCGGATTGATGGCGTAAGCTCCTGTAAAGACGCCGGTTTTTTCTTTATTAGCAGCTAATCTTTCGATCTCCGTTTGTCTTTCAGCCTGAGCGATATATTGATCAACAGCTTCCTTCAATTCGGGAGCAGTAATCTTTTTCACTAAGGGATGCTCCGGTGCCAGTACCATAAAGGTGACGCCCCACAGGGTATCCGGCCGGGTCGTAAAGATCACGAATTCTTCTCCGTTTTCCGTCCGGAAAGTTACTTCAGCACCTTCACTGCGTCCGATCCAATTTTCCTGCATGGTTTTAACCCGTTCAGGCCAATCCAATTCGGAAAAGTCCAGCAATTCATCGGCATAATCGGTAATCTTAAAGAACCACTGGTTCAATTCTTTTTTAATAACCGGGGTCCCACAGCGCTCGCAATGACGGTCTTCGCCCCATACCTGTTCCCGGGCGAGAGTCGTATTACACTGTGGGCAAAAATCCACCGGCGAAAACTTCTTATAGGCGATGCCCTTTTCATAAAACTTTAAGAAGAACCATTGGGTCCAGCGGTAAAACTCAGGCAGGCAGGTAACGACCTCCCGTTCCCAGTCAAAGATGGCACCCATGCTCTTCAATTGTTTACGCATCCGTTCAATATTAGCCATGGTCCATTTAAAAGGATGAATTCCCCGTTTAATGGCAGCATTCTCCGCAGGTAATCCAAAAGCGTCAAAGCCCATAGGAAACAGTACATTATAGCCATTCATCCGTTTATACCGGGCGTAAGCGTCCGACGGCGTAAAAGCGTACCAATGCCCAATATGTAAATCCCCGCTGGGATAAGGAAGCATGGTCAACGCATAATATTTAGGTTTGGAAGGATCAATCTTTGACCGGTGTAACCCGGACTCCTCCCATTTCTTTTGCCAGCGCGGTTCGATCTCCGCATGGTGATAACGCTCAATTTTACTCATCAATATCCTCCTCGTTAGGCCCGAACTATAAGACCAGTTCGTCAATATCCCGAATCATTTTGGCATCATGCCAAAGTTTTTCTAAAGCATAAAATTCCCGTTCAGTTTGGTGTAAAATATGAACGACCATATTGCCGAAGTCCATCAAAACCCATCGGCCGTCGGCATAACCCTCCTTTAGAGGGCAAACCATTCCTGATTCTTTATGCTTATCATCGATATTATCGGCAATGGCCTTGACTTGAACCTGCGTATTGCCTGAACATATTAAAAAAAAGTCTGTCACACCGGAAACTGACCGTACATCCAAAATCACCGGGTCCAGAGCTTTCTTTTCCAACATAGCTTCCCAAATCAGTTTCATATGATCCTTCAATTGATCCTTCAATGCGCCTTAACACCTTTCCTTATCAGTTCATTTCGTCCCATGACTGTATCGGGATGGGCCAAATAATCCCGTTCGACGACATAACGAAGAGTTTGGTTGTAAACATACAATAAAATTTGATCCGCTTCCCATTCGGGAGCTTTGAGTCGTAAAACCCGGCTAGCCTCAAAAGTTCGCCCGGGTTCGATAAAATCAGCCACAAAGATCAATTGGGCCAATGCCCCGATGCTCGAAGCTCCAGTAATATGATGCCGGATCGCTTCTAATACGGCTTGATCTCGAATTCCCAATTCGGATTCAACCAAAGCGGCACCCACGGAACCATGAAGTAACAAGGGTTCAGCCCGTTGAATATCGTCTATTAATATATCAAACTTAATTGCCAGTTGCAATAGTAAATCCGGAGAATGCTCCCGGCAAACATCATGAAGAAGGGCGGCGGCGGTGATCCTTGCCGGATCCGCGCCAAACTTCCCGGCCAACTGCAAGGCTGCCGCTTCCACCCGTTCACAATGTATCAATCGTTCAATGGAAATATGCTTTTTTAAAAAAGCGATGATCTCGTCTCGTTCTGGTAACATCTTCCCGACTATTTTTCTTCCTCAGTCAAATTTTTACGAATATAGTCAATTAATTCATTTTTTACCTTTTCCGGGTCTCCACTATTGTATTCAATGATTTTGCTCAAATGTGAAAAAGAGTCCAAATCCATCTCGTCAAAGTAAATCCCAATGCCCTCCGGAGTTTGCCGGACGACCGTGCCATTGATGTGAAGTACCAATGACTCATCATATCCTTCCGATAAAACTATGGTGATCGGGAGCATCGTATGGATCTCCGGTTGGATATCCGTTTTTAACAACATCCCCTTCATACTGAGATTTTCGACTTCACCTCGAATGGTTTGGCCATTGTACTCAAATTGGGCTTCGATTTTAAACGGTATGCGTGAAAAGTTACGTTTTTCCATGTTGCTGCCTCCGTAGGTCCATTGGTGGTCATATAGTTAAAATATTCGGTAAAAATTTATCGTCCCCTTCATTTTTCGTAAAATAAAAGCTATTTTAATAAAAAAATAAAGGGTGTTGTCACACCCCTACATTTTGTTTTGTCTTGGTTTTGCCTCATTCACTATAATTTCACGGCCACCCATGTCTTTTCCATTAACTTGGTTAATAATCTCTTGGACATCTTCATTATCGTCAATTTCGATAAATCCAAACCCTCGAGAACGCCCTGTACCCGGTTCTGTAATAATCCGGCTGGATATGACCTCCGTATGTTCAGCAAACAACGCCGCCAGATCTTCTTTTGTTGCTCCCCAGGGTAAATTTCCGACATACAGTGTTTTTGACATCCTCTTCACCTCACCTTCAGTCTCCGTCTAACCGGCTGTGGTAGACAGGTATATTTTGCGTCAAAATAAATTGACTATACCCCTGGAGTCAATTCACTCGAACCTGAAAGATGAGGAAAAAGATTTAAAATGCCTCTATTTCAAGATAAATACCAAGATAAACTCCTATTTGTCTAAATTTTGGAAGTTTAAACTTCACCATACAGCTGATGCTTACGGATGAACTCACACACCGGATCCGGCACCAGGTAGCGAATGGAACGGCCGTACATCATCTCCACCCTCAGCCAAGTGGAGGAAATCTCCAAAAGAGGTGCTTCCAGAAGTAAAATCCGCTCCCGATATGGAAGGAGAAACTTGGGCCATTCCGCTTCGTTTTTTAAAATAGGATATCCCGGGCGAAAGGCAGTAATGATCTTCGCCTCTTCCAACAGTTCCCGGTAGTTTTTCCAGGAATGAAGTTCAAGCAAGGAATCAAATCCCATGATGAAAGCAGCTTCATCCCCATGACCCTGCTGTTTCAGTTGCCGAATGGTATCCACAGTATAAGATGGGCCTTCCCTGTCCAGTTCAACGCGGGAAACTTCGAAACAGGGATTGTCGGCAACCGCCAATTGGACCATTTGCAGCCGTATTTCTGCGGGTGTCGCCACTTCACCGATCTTATGAGGCGGAACCGCAGCCGGTACAAAAACCACTTTAGTTAAATTAAAAGCTTCCCGTGCTTTTTCAGCTAATATTAAATGCCCAAAATGAATGGGGTCAAAGGTTCCCCCGATTATTCCAAACGTCCCCATCTCATTCGACTCCATTTCTTTTCAATGCTTGATTTTATGACACGGTCAACACGAAGTTATCCCGATGGACGACTTCATCTGCATTTTTAAATCCTAATATCTTTTCGATCTCCGAAGTCTTTTTTCCGATGATCTGAGATAACTGCTCACGATTATAATTGGTAAACCCTCGGCCGATCTCCGTACCATCAATACTCAGGATCCGGACCAAATCCCCTTCTTCGAAATTGCCGGAAATCCGAATGATTCCCGAAGGCAGCAGGCTTTTTCCATCTGTCGTCATGGCTCGTTCCGCACCCCGGTCAATCACCAGTTCTCCGCCAATTTGGGGCCCGTACGCGATCCAACGTTTCCTGTGATTGACCACCGAATGTTTGCTCAAAAAAACGGTGCCCACAGGCTTCCCTTCAAACAACTGCTGTAATTTCGAAGGATCCTTGCCGTTCATCAGTACCATCATAGCTCCGGCAGACGTGGCCATTTGGGCCGCATTCAACTTGGTAATCATACCGCCGGTACCGAAAGACGAACCGGCTCCTCCGGCCATTTGGCGGATCTCCGGAGTGATCTCGGGAACACAGGGTATAAGCTCCGCATCGGGATTTTGTTTCGGATCACTGGTGTATAATCCGTCAATATCGGAAAGCAACACCAACAGTTCTCCGTCGATCAATCCGGTCACCAACGCTGACAAAGCATCGTTCTCCCCGATCTTTAATTCTTCCGTCGCCACCGTATCATTCTCATTAATGATGGGAATTACCTGATAGTTCAATAAGGCCAATAATGTATTTCGCGCATTGAGATAACGTTGGCGTTCACTAACATCGCTTCGGGTCAATAATACTTGAGCAACCACCTGGCCGTATTCTGCAAAAAGCTTTTCATAAATCTGCATCAACAGTCCCTGGCCGATGGCTGCCAACGCTTGCCGCTCCACAATGGAAGCCGGACGCTTCGTCAATCCCAATCGTCCCATACCGGCGCCGACTGCACCGGAGGTGACCAAAACCACTTCTTTCCCTTGATTACGAAGATCCGACAATTGCCGGACCAGTTGCTCCAAACGGTTGAAATTGAGTTTTCCGGTAGAGTGGGTTAAGGTAGAGGTTCCTACCTTTACCACAATCCGTTGAATCTTTTGGATTTCCTTCAGGTACTCCATGTTAGTCCTCCGCAGGCCAATTCAGTTTACTGGCTTTTCCCGCTTCGGGTCTCCGGTAAAGCAACATGTTATTCCCGACCACCAAGACCACGTCAGCCGAGGTTCTTTTCGCTAAAGTATCCGCTACTTTGCGGGGATCATTATCCGTATGCGGCAAAACCCGGCATTTAACCAATTCCCTTGCAGTCAATGCCTGATCCAACTGCTCCACCACATTGTCATTAATCCCGCCTTTGCCCACGATGACGATAGGCGACAATTCATTACCGATTCGCCGCAAAAAATTTCGTTCTTTATTTGTCAACATTTTTTTACCTCTTTTCTTTGACGTCCTTTTAGTTCCTTCCGGCAAGCATGTTTAAGTCTATCCATCATTATAGCATAACTCATAATTTTCATAAAAAAAGCGAAGCGGAAAACTTCACTTTTCTTAAATAACATTAATCCTCACTGTAATAAATAAATTCATAATCGCCCAAACGGACCGAATCCCCTTCCTGAATGCCCGCATTTTCCAAAGCTTCGTAAACCTTCCACCGTTTTAACAAGCGATGAAGGCTCTTCATGGATTCATCATTTTCCGGATCAAACCGTTGGACTCGTTTCAATAAGGATTCATTCTTAACGACATACACATCATCTTCACGCTCAATCACAATTTCCTGATCTTGTTGTGAGAGGCTTTTTTCCATAGGTTCAACTTCAAAACGCTGAATTTCCACAGGAATTTCCTTTAATACTTCAATAATCCGATCCAGGAGCTGATCTATGCCTTTGCCGGTCGCCGCAGAGATGGTGAATATCGGAACTCCCTGAACCTTCTCACGGAATTCTGCTGCGAGCTTTTCAGAATCTGGCATGTCACATTTATTTAAGGCGATGATTTGAACCTTTTCAGCCAGTCCCGGATTATATTCTTTCAATTCCTGGTTGATTTTCAGATAATCATCATAAGGTTCCCGGCCGGAAAAGCCCGAAATATCGATCAGATGAACCAAAACCCGGGTCCTTTCTACATGGCGTAAAAACTGCAAACCCAATCCGACACCGAGATGGGCTCCTTCGATCAATCCCGGAATATCCACAGCCACAAAGCTTTGGTCTTTATAATCCACCACCCCGAGATTGGGTTCAAGAGTGGTGAAGGGATAATCCGCAATTTTGGGACGGGCTGCAGAAATCCTGGATATTAGCGTGGATTTACCCACATTAGGATATCCGATCAATCCCACATCAGCCAAAAGCTTTAGTTCCAATACGACCCACAACTCCGAGCCGAGTTCTCCTTTTTCGGCAAATCGCGGGGCTTGACGGGTAGGCGTCGCAAAATGGCTGTTTCCCCGTCCACCCCGGCCTCCTTTTAATAGAACCATTTCGGTGACAGGCTCGGTCAGATCTGCAAGAATTCGCCCAGTCTCCGCATCCTTGACAATGGTGCCGGATGGAACTTTAATAATCAGATCTTCACCGTTACGTCCGAAACGGTTGGCACCTTCACCCGGCTTTCCATTTTCCGCTTTAAAATGACGCTGATAACGAAAATGGCTTAACGTGGTCAAATCCGGGCTAACTTGAAAAATAATATGGCCGCCGCGGCCACCGTCACCACCATCCGGGCCGCCCCTGGGGACATATTTTTCCCGTCTGAAACTGACGGCACCCGAACCGCCGTCACCGGACTTTATATAAATTTTTGCATAATCCAAAAACAAACCTGACACCTCATTTATTATAATTGTGCAAGTTACCGTCTGAAAATTTCCGGTTGAACGAGACTTGGATAAAATATCGATAATATTATGAATATATCATCTCTTAAGGGAAAAACGCAACCTTTCCATGGAATTTCTTCTTTCTTTCGAACCAATGGTTACCATTGGATTAACGCTCCGCCCCAACTTAAACCGGCACCAAAACCGACCATAAGAATCAAATCCCCTTTTTGGAAACGACCCCAAACCTCATGCAGGGCAAGCCCGATAGAAGCTGAGGATGTATTTCCATACCGGTCCACATTGGCGATAACCTCGGTTCCTGCTGAAGCTATTTCTTTAGCTGCTGCGTCAATGATCCGTATATTAGCCTGATGGGGAATCAAATACTTGATCTGTTCCGGCCGGACCCCGGCCTTTTCCGGAATGGTTTCGTACAACTCTTTGATTTTGCTAACGGCAAAACGAAACACTGATTTACCGTTTTGCCGGAAATAATAATCGCCAGGTTGGTTATTGAGCAAATGCCGTACACCGCCAATGACCACCTCTTCAGACATATTCGGATTGGCACCGAGCTCCGTGGCTAAAATCACATGTTCCGGATTATCGTTAGTAAGCATCAACGCCGCAGCGCCATCGCCAAATAAAATACAGGTTGAACGGTCATTGTAATCCAAAAAACGGGATACCTGTTCACCGGCAGTGACCAAACCATATTTTATTTCTCTGGTCTTTAAGAAACTCTCTGCAGTGGCCAGTCCATACATCAAACCGGAGCAAGCTGCGTTTAAATCAAAACAGAAGGCTTGATTAGCTTGGAGTTCACGGGCTACTTCGAAAGCTTGTGCCGGGCTGACCCTATCCGGCGACAATGTGGAACTGATGACAAAATCGATCTGCTCCGGAGCGATCCCTGACTGTTTTCGAGCAATTTCTGCAGCTTCAACCACATAACCCAGGATCCCCTCATCCTTCTCCAAAACCCGGCGTTCTCGAATGCCAGTCCGGGTGACGATCCATTCATCGCTGGTATCAACCATCCTCTCCAAATCAAAATTGGACAATACTTTTTTCGGCGCCGCGGCACCAATTCCACAAATTCCGACTTGTTTCACTAAAAACCCTCCTCTTGTTCAGCATCCTTCAACAGTTTTAAATAACTGGCCGTTTCCAAATTCATTCCATAAATGATGAACGTGCCGGTGAAAACGATCTCTTCTTTGGAACGTACCACCACTTCAATCAGAAAACGATGGCCTTTTTTCTCTATGACTTGTGCCTTAGCGATGAGCCGCTCTCCTGTTCGTACCGTCCGTAAATAATGGACTTCAGCTTTTCCTGTCAAAGCCACCGGCAGATTGACCACTGCGTTGGCCAATGAATTGGCCTGGCCAAAAATAATATGACCACGGATAATATCGCATTTAGCAAGACACATAGTGCGATCCGTTTCTAATAGAGATAATCCCCGTTTACCCGGTTCGATTTCGATCACTTCACCGACAATCTCCCGGTTCTCCAGAGAATGGGATTCGCCAAAGTAATGGGCTGCCATCTCCTTGGTACGCTTGCGCACCTCAGGAATGGACAACTCCAAGCGATCTAAGCGAATGGTTGGAACGCTAACATTGAAGATTTCTGCCAGTTCTTCATCGGTAATAAATGGATTTGCAGCAATCGCCTCTTGGAGACGGCGGTGCCGTTCCGCTTTATTCATTACGTTCTTTTTCATTGTTATCACTTATTATTATGATTTATTATTATTACATGGTCATAATTATACCGATAATTTCCCTCCATAGCAATATCATTTTTAAACAAGAAAAGGGAAGCTGTACGCATAGCTATACAGCTTCCCATATTTTGACCTTTTCAAATAACCTCTATCCGATGGACTAATCCGATATTACACATTGAACAGAATATCCGCATAGGTCGGAATCGGCCAATATTCCTCGGAGACAATGGTTTCCAACTGATCTGCTACTGCGCGCAAATCTTTCATGGCCGAGAAGACCACGTCCCGATAATATTCAGCATGGGCCAAGGTTGATTCTCCAGCTTCTTCCGCATTCTCTAATGCTTTTTCCAACATCTCAATAGCCTTGCTCAGTCCATTGAGGCCTTCGGTCAACTGGCCTAAGAGTTTCTCCTGAGCCGTAACTTTCACATCGGATACCGCTTTAATTGCACTGATGGAACCTGCAACCACGCTGCTGTACTCGATAACTGCCGGCAAAATTTGCCGTTTTGCCATATCCAGCATGGTCAGAGCCTCGATATTAATGGTCTTAATATAATTCTCCAGGTGGATCTCATACCGGGCATGGATTTCAACAGGGGTTAACACCTGATGTTTTTCAAACAGCTTAACGTTCTTTTCAGCGACCAGTGCTTGAATCGCAGCGACAGTCGATGAAATATTGGGAAGGCCCCGTTTTTCCGCTTCAGCTACCCATTCTGCAGAATAGTTGTTGCCGTTGAAGATAATCCGTTTATGATTCTTAATAACTTCCTTAATATATTTCTGTACTTCTTCGTCAACGTTCGAAGCTTTTTCGAGTCTATCGGCAACCCGGGATAAAGTTTCAGCAACGATCGTATTTAATACGGTATTCGGGCCGGCAATCGACGCAGAAGACGGAACCATCCGGAATTCAAACTTATTTCCGGTGAAAGCAAAGGGCGAAGTCCGGTTCCGGTCGGTCGTATCCTTCGGCAATGGTGGCAACGTGGTCACACCGATCTTCAACTCGCCGCCGGTCTTGGAAGATTTGGCGCCACCGTTTTCAAGTTGTTCCAAAATATCGGTCAACTGTTCACCCAAGAAAATGGAGATAATGGCCGGTGGTGCTTCATTGGCGCCTAACCGGTGATCATTGCCCGGGTTAGCTGCTGACATCCGCAACAAATCAGCATATTCATCCACAGCTTCGATGACTGCCGCCAAGAAAAGTAAGAACTGTTCATTTTCATGAGGCGTATGTCCCGGTTCCAAAAGATTTTGGCCGTCATCAGTGCTCATGGACCAGTTATTATGCTTTCCGGAACCGTTAACCCCGGCAAAGGGTTTTTCGTGCAACAAACAGACCAATCCATGACGCAGGGCAACTTTACGTAAGGTTTCCATCACCAGTTGGTTATGGTCTGTTGCAATATTGGTGGTATTGTAAATCGTCGCAATTTCATGCTGGGCCGGAGCAACTTCATTATGTTTAGTCTTGGCTGTTACGCCCAGTTTCCACAGTTCCCGATCAACTTCCTGCATAAATTTGGAGATCCGCTCTTTTAAATTTCCAAAATAATGATCCTCTAACTCCTGTCCTTTCGGAGGTTTTGCACCAAACAGAGTCCGTCCGGTCATGATCAGATCTTTTCTCTGATCATACATGGTTTTATCGATCAAGAAATATTCCTGTTCAGGACCAACCGTAGTGGTCACACGGGTTGCAGTAGTATTCCCCAAAAGTCTTAAAACCCGAACCGCTTGTTTCGAAAGAGCTTCCATGGACCGAAGTAACGGTGTCTTTTTATCCAACGCTTCTCCGGTATAAGAGCAGAACGCCGTCGGTATATACAAGGAATTATCCTTTACAAACACCGGTGAAGTACAATCCCATACCGTATATCCCCGGGCTTCAAAGGTAGCACGGAGTCCTCCCGACGGGAATGAGGAAGCATCCGGTTCTCCCTTAATCAATTCTTTACCCGAAAATTCCAAAATCACTTTTTCATTACCGATGGGAGAAATAAAGGCATCATGTTTTTCAGCCGTTACACCGGTCATCGGCTGGAACCAGTGGGTAAAATGAGTCGCACCTTTCTCAATGGCCCAATCTTTCATCGCATTGGCCACCACATCAGCGATACTCGGATCCAATGGTAACCCATTATCGATGGTTTTGCGAAGTGCTTTATAAATATTTTTGGGCAACCGTTCCCTCATTACCGCATCGCTAAACACATTCTCACCAAACAAGGTATCTACAGTATTTGGAGTTTCCATCATAAAACCGCCTCCTTTGATGTTAGGTTTTTGTTATTTATATAAAAGAATATCACTTTGTGTTAACTTTTTCAAGCTTTTTTCTCTTTTGTTAACTAATATATTACACTATCATTCTTAATATGTTACATAAACTTGCTATAGGTATGTCCAATAATTTTGTTAACGAAAATAGCAGGGTTTTAATGGAAAATATCGAAAAATTAAGGTGTTTGGAGGTTATTCGTATATAAGAAGGAGGGGATTTTCACGGAACCTGTCATCTATTGCAACAATCTTCAAAAAAATTACGGCCGAAAGAAGGTATTGAAAGGAATTAATTTAGAAGTCCCGCGAGGCTCTGTCTTTGGTTTACTGGGTACGAATGGGGCTGGAAAAACCACCTTGATCCGGACGCTCCTTGGATTGATCCCGGCTTCTGGAGGCGAAGTGCGGGTTCTTGGTGAAGAACCTTATCAAATTGGGCCTACCCTCCGGCAGCGTATTGGGTATGTTTCCGAAGAGCAAGGGCTTTACGGATGGATGACCATTGTTGAAATGATCCGTTTTTGCCGTTCCCTCTATCCCACCTGGGATGATCAATTGGTTCAAAACTTTTTACAACGATTTAAGATGAATCCAGCTCAAAAAATCAGAAACCTATCCAAAGGTCAATGTACTAAATTAGCATTAATCCTTGCTTTAGCGCCGAAACCTGATCTTTTAGTGTTGGATGAACCGATGAGCGGCTTAGATCCTTTGGCTCAACATGAATTTTTACAAGTTATTTCCAAAGACGTGGTTCCTGAAGGCCGCACTGTCTTTTTCTCGACCCATAACATCGCTGATGTAGAAGCTGTTGCTCATTACGTCGCCATCGAATACAATGGCCGGATCCAAATCAGCGGCTCCATTCCTGAGGTATGCCAACAGGTGGCCAAATACCGGATTTCCAGCAGCCATCTGGAAGAACTTAAGCCATTCATCCATTGTGTAACTCTCGAACAAGATGATAAATGGGCTACCATCTTGACCTCGCGTCATTCCCACGAAGAGGCGGCAGTAACCCTGGAGAATCCTGAAACTTCGCCGCTTCCCGTCAGTTTAAAAGAGGCTTTCCTCTTTTTCTGTTCAGGAGGGGATGAGCAATGATGGGCTTAGCTTTAGCAAAAAAAGAATTGAAGCAGAATGCTCTCCTCTATCTTTTGCCTTATCTATGTGGCTTATTCTTGATCATTTTGAATTGGCGCCACCAAATTCCGTTAACCAAAGAATGGCAAAACCTTCTGGCTGTAATTCTTCCCATAACCATCGCCGGAGCTTTCGGTCTTCAATCATTCGATCTTGAGGAAAACGGCCAGACAAGAGACTTCCTGTTAACTAGGCCTTTCACAGCAGAGCAGGTCATTAAAGTTAAGTATATTACCGGTCTGGTAGTCCTGTTACCCATTGCCTTTCTTTGGTGTATTCTGTTCTTACCTGACTCTCTAAAGCTTCCGACCTTAACGGACTGGAGTAGTTTCTGGTGGTTAACCTTATTTCTCTTGATCATCACCATATATACTCAGTCCTTTACAGCAGCCATATTTGTCCGAGGTCCTCTGAAAATAATGGCTGCTATTGGTGGTACCTTCTTCATGAGCATCTGGTTTTTTTATAGCTGGTTTGAAGGCATCACTGTTTTTTATTGGTTCGAATTATTTCACTACCCGATAATTTGCTGGATTATGTTAGCGATTTTTACTGCTGGTCTCGTTTTATTCCAAATCATAGTCGCTCTTAATGCTGCACACTGGAATATAGCCCAACTTCCAGCTGTTTCTTTTAAAAAGAAATTATGCGTTTATCTCCTCGTGTTTTTATTCATCCCAGTTCTTTTAGGGACATCTACAGCATGCCGTCAACCAGCCATCAAACCCTTTAGTCAATTGTTTAAAGCAGCATTTACCTCCCAACCATGGTTTATTACATTAGAAGGAGAAAAGCAACCTGCCGGCCATCGTTATGCTTTCATTGATACAACTGGAAAATTGGCTTTAGGCCAATTAAACCAAATGCCACAGGTGGTATATAGCAGTTCTAATTCCTCTCAGCCGCTATCGAATCTCAACTGGTCTCCGAACGGCCAAAAAATTCTTTTTCGTGAGGGAGAGTATCTCAAGGTTTACGATCTCAACTCTGGTACTGTCCAATCTGTAACCGAAGGAGACATCGGTCTCTGGTCTGCCGATAGCAACCGGCTGATCACAGCTAAAATTGTAAAAAGTGAACCCCAAATTTCTGACTGGGGTTCCTTCAATCAAACCGTTTATCAACTATCTTTAGTTAACCTGGATGATGGTTCGGTTCAATCCTTCCATCAATTGACTTCTTCCGGTTCATCATTAGCTTGGGATTCATTAGCCAACCGTCTCTTGGCAGTCGATATTTCTGGATATCTGGTTTCCATCAGTCTAAATGACTTCACCGTTTCTTACATTCCCATTTATCAAAGTGAAACGAAAGAACCGATTGTTTATAGTAAATTTGAATATACCGGTTCCGGCCATAATCAGTTTTACGTAACGGTCTTCTCCATGGATGTGGAAAATCCCAATGCTTTACGCCAAAAGCAATATAACATCCGCAGTTTCTTGTTTGATGCTGATTCTGATAGCTTCACACCACTATTTAAGTTATCCGGTGTCCAGTATCAGGATATCATCCTTACCCATAAGCCTGGTCAATTACTGGTTCGCTCGAACGACTTGGGCATCTATCAAAAAATCACCATTCCGCAGGAGGCTGGTGCCAAATGAAACCTTTAGCTAAACCTGTCATTACCAATCCAGCCCGGGTCTTATGTCACACCGCCTGGGTTCTTACCTTCTACGAACTCAGACGCAATCGTATAGCTTTCATCTTTCCGGCGTTCGTCTGCTGTTTCATCTTACTGGGCTCAATTTTTATCAAAACATTATCCATCTCTGTAACTTTTCTGGATATGTCGCTTATCGGGTTGTATTTTATTCTGGCAATGATTTATGGTTTACTGGCTTTCAGTGGCGAGCAGGATCATAAGACTTTGGATTTTGTGATCAGCCGTCCTATTCCACCAAGCCTGATTTTAGGGACCAAATATGGTATCAGCTGTCTGATATTATTTGGATGGTATTTTCTGTTTCAATATTTATTTCCGCTCCATTGGGATTTACTGCCTTTACCCAAGGGAATGAGTGTTCACTGGTTGACATTATTGGTGTTCGTCATCCATGCCATCAGCCTGTTAGCAGGTTTGATTTCAAAAGGTTTAGAACGTTTTTTTATGGTGATCGTGACCACATCCGGTATGGCCTATCTATCCTATTTCATCTGGGATCATCTGTTTCAGTTATTGACTGCTAATTATTACTGGTACGATATTCCCCCCATTTTAATGAAAACGGTGACTATCTGGATTCCCGTATTTTTAACTATAATGAGCTTACTTATTCCATTAACAGCTGCCATGTGGCTGTTACGCAACCGTCTGCCGATATCTCAATTTAAACTGGGCCAATTCACGATTGCCATCTGGTTTATTGTTTTGATCGGTTTGGGATTATTTAAAAGTGTTTTTGCACCTGTTCTTCATCCCGTACCAACAGCCAAATATGGTGACTGGCATGAATCATCGGGTATCATTATTGCCAAGGCTGTAAGTAGTAATTATCAATTTCATCGGATACCTGATGATCAACAAATCCCCTGTCAATTGTTACTATCCAAGCCAAACCGTAAACCAAAGATCATTTACCAAGGGAATAATCTAATGTATCCCCGTTTTTCACCGGATGGCCAATGGGTCGTCTTTTCTGAAGCCGATGAACTCAAAATTGTTCACTTAAAATCAGGGAGAGTAACGACTATTGGGCCGGGCCGAATAGGAACTTGGGCTGATGACAGTCAACGTATTATTTTCAATCGCCTTATCGGTCCTAACGGTTTGTCTCTACTTTATGAATATCATTGTAATAACCGTGCTTTGCAACCATTAACGTCGCAAAAGTTCCAAATTGCCGATCTCCTTTGGAATACAGTTCAAAACGAGTTGTTGATCGTCGATTTCGACCAATCTTTGCACCATTTTAACTTAAGTGACAATACCCTTAGTAACACAACACCCTTTGAAGATATTGATAAAATGCATGTCATATTCGGAATCACCCGTCCTTTAGTCCGTATGACTTCCGACATGAAACATCTATTTTTTGCTTACATTTTGCAAGACTCATTAAAAATTTATCTCTACGATCTTCAAAAGAGAGAGTTTAATTTCAGTCAAGAAATTACCAACTTCCGTCTTAAACCCGATGCCCCCATCCTTTTAAAACCTGATTTTACAGCTTTGCTCTGGCCACGCATTGATGGCGGTTTCACCTATGAAGGCACTAAATATTATATTGATCGTGAACATCAACACTCTCATCATGATCACATTCATGACCATGATGATCATGATCTCGACCATTGCAATGACCTAGATCATCACCACGATCATGACCATCATGACCACGATCATCATTAACCATAAAAAACCACTTCATAAGTTTGAAGTGGTTTTTTTATAGATTCGTATATGTGATCCTTGATCCGAATCTTCAAAGACCTTCATTTAAAATTAATCTTTGTGACGCCCGGATGGCGTCAGGGCTCGACGACCCGGATGGTCAATAGCCGAGCCTTACGATTCCCAGCGACAAAAACAACGAAGGCTTCGAGTTTCCTCAAAGCCTTCTTAAAAATTAATCCTGGCGACGCCTTACTCTCCCAGCCGGTCGCCCGACAAGTACCATCAGCGCAGAGGGGCTTAACTGCCGTGTTCGGAATGGGAACGGGTGGTTCCCCCTCGCTATCATCACCAGGAAATTTGATTCATTTTTCATTAAATTCACAGGATTTGCACCCTGAAAACTGCATAGGAAATTGTTTCGTTCTTAC
>JAKOTQ010000108.1 GCA_029776205.1 Bacillota bacterium
TTTTTGAGACCGCCGCGTCTGCCAATTCCGCCACTTCGGCAAGTTTATTTTAATTTTCCTCTCCCTGACCCACCTTTAGAATTAGGAGGGACATTTAGGAGGGATATTAAAACCAAAACAATTATTTTGTTTTCAAGAACCCCGTATTATCAGGGTTTGCACACACCGACGGGTGAAAGCACGAAGTAGATTTTGAGTCCACTGCGTCTGCCAATTCCGCCACTTCGGCATGAATTTAATTTGCGGAAATCTCACGTGCAAAAAGAATTGTATCATATGAAATCGGATTATGCAAGGGTTTTTTAGAGATAACTTAAATTGGCAAAATTCAATGGTCATTCCAATCCATGCGGATGACGGAGAGTTCGCCGACCAGACGTTTGAAGGCTTCCCGTTGGCTTTCCGGTACGGCTAACCGGAGGGCGACATTTTCGGTAAACTGAGTGTCGGTGACGGTTGCCTCTACTTGTTGCAGCCGGTGGAGGATTAGGGCATGTTGGGAGTATTCATAAACCAGTGTGACTTCGAACTGAGGTACCCGTTGGATGATTCCGGCAGTCTCCAGTACCAATGTTGCTGCTTGCCCGTAAGCGTCGATTAACCCTCGGACCCCCAGTTTCTTCCCGCCAAAATAGCGGGTGACTACGACCACTGTATTCACCAGGTTCAGGCGCTGGATTGCGCCTAAGATGGGTTTGCCTGCCGTACCACTGGGTTCACCGTGATCGTTGAAATACTCGAGAGGATGTTCCGTGTTTCCGATGCGGTATGCAAAGCAGTTGTGATTCGCCCGGGCATGTTCCAGACGAATGCCAGCGATAAATGCTTTGGCTGCTTCTTCCGTTTCCACTTCACAGCAATGACCGATAAACCGGGAACGTTCGATGACCAGTTCGGCGGTAGTAGATTGTTTCACTGTAAGATATGGTTGTGTATTCATACGTAAAGTATATCAAAAATTACTTCAAACCAAAAGAATGGGAAGATGATAAAACTTCGGAGATCAAAAATTTACAAAATTTTAATAGGAAAGTAAATTGTTTTAGAGAATGATTTAGAAAAAATTTTCCGGAGGGGTAGTTTTAATGAGAAAATATAGTATTTGGATTTTATTATTATGTATTTGTATTATAATTGCGGGTTGCGGTGGTGGCAGTAGTAGCACCGGAGGAGGGAATAATCATCCTACAGAGCTTCCGGGTTCGGATGATCCGTCGCTGTTCGTTTTAAGCAATGGCGAGGAGGCGAAGCTGACTTCTTTTGGGGGCAAAAAGATTCATACGTTGATTGCCTGTATCCCGATGGGTGAAAAGCCTGAGGCCAATAACATTTATGGAGTATCAACTTATAGTTATCAATTGACTACAGCGGCTTCCGGGAATGTCGGATCCTCCATTCTTCGGGAAAGCCGGTTGGCTTCACGCACAGCAGTATCTTCGGCGCAGTCGGAAAAAGATCGTTTACTTCGTAATCAAGAAAGTGAAATACTTAGCCGGGGTCTAAAGCAATTATCCAAAAGCGAATCATACCAGAAGTCCGCGCCGTCAGGAATTAAGGTGGGGACGGAATGGAATGATGTCTATGTTAATGATTGGAAGGTTAACTTAATTTGTCAGCATATATCGAAACATGCTTACTTTTTTGTGGATCAACGGGATGTGGCCGAGATGAAAAGATGGATGAAAGAGTATGGAGATGCTTTTGATGTGATTTATAATATGATCCATAGTAAATTTGGCACGGAAAATGACGTGGACGGTAACGGCAAAATCATCATCGTCTTTTCCCGGGAACTAAGCCGCAGCCGCGGTCTGTTGGGGTATTTTTATGCAGTAGATAAATTTTCCAAGGAAACTTTTGAGAAATCCAATGAAGGGGATATCATTTATATCACAACCACCTCGGAGTATCAGGGCGACCTCATTAAAGCGACCATGGCTCATGAATTTCAGCATATGGTTTATTTTGATGAGCATTATAATCGGGGTACTTTGAGCACATATACCTGGCTCAACGAAGCCCTTTCCCAGGCTGCTGAATATTATAGCGGCTATTTGAATAATCATGAAAGTTGGATCAGAGGATTTCTCAGTGGAGATTATTCCGGGTTGTCCCTGACCCATTGGACAGATTGGAGAGATGACAATTATGGTTACGGTGCGATTTTTATGCGGTACCTTATCGATTGTTATGGCTCTAATATTACTAAAGCTCTGTGTGCTACCAATAAAGTGGGTATTGCCGCCGTGGAAGCAGCCACCAGGGAAAATTTTAATATCACCTTTGCTAATTTCGCCCGGGCGCTGGTGATGTCGGGGACCGGTGATTCATCCAAAGCCAAGTATCAATTTAAATCATTGGATTTGCAGGATATCCAGCCGAAGGGGCGGGGCGGACTAATTTCTGTCGATCTCGACAGTGGCGTAACAGTGAAAAGTTGGCTATATCCGCCGTATGGGATATATCCGTATGGGATTGAGTTTTTCAGTTTAAAACCCAACGTGGAAACCGTAAAACTCTCGTGGGATAAATGGATTCATGGTGTTGGTTTTGCGTTGAAACGGTAAATCGGGATAAGCGATGACGAATCAGGCGTAAGGAGGGAACATTTGGCTTATCTCCTTGCGTCTTATTTTTAATAAAAGGGGTTGAGCCGGATGAACAGAAAAAGAATGTTGATTTTCTATGGTTTACTATCATTGTTCTGGCTGGTCATGGATAGTCAATGCCTGGCTAAACTGTCAGGCCAGATGTTCGGGATGTTCGATATAACTTCGGTAACATGGGAAACTCCCTATCGGGAAAAGGGAGTTACTTATTATCCGGGATGGGCGGAAGCCGAGTTTGGTAAGTTTCGATTTTTAGCATGTATTGACAGGGATGGCCGGGGATCACTGGTTACCGTTCAAGCTCTGGGAGGCGCTGAGGTACCGCCTGTTCAGCAAAGGCTTTTCGTGGCAGTGGATGGGCAGAAGAGTGTCATTTTCCAGCTGAAGCTGCCTTTGTTCGGCTCTAAACAACCTGCCCGGCTGCAACCGGTGGTTGCGGTTCCTTCGGACCAGTTATTCCGCGTATTGCCGAAACCAGCTGTTCCGGAGTTACCGAAGGGTTATCATAAAGCTGCAACGATACGCTGGTCAAAAGTTCAGGTTGAAGAGGAGTTTCGATATATACGGGGCTCCGTCAATACATCAGCTGGGCATTTGGTTGTATTTTGGAGTAAAATCAAAGGGCAGGAACCCCAACTGATGCTTGGAGGAAATTCCGGCCGCGGGGCGCGACTTCATGAGGAGCAACCATTATATATTTGGGACCAGCCTGGCAAAGGTATCACGGTTATTTTTCAAGAACGTCATCCGTTATCGCACCAAAAGGGCATTTCCTACCTATGGCCATTAGCCATGGTGAAAACGGAAGAATTGATAAAAGGGATGCAACAGGTATTGTAAGCACGTTACGGTCTTAAAGGAGAATTTTAACCATTGTGGAATACTTGGTTGATGGGATCATATTTTTCAGACCTTTCATTCATCCTAATAAAACTGAGATTTAATTCTGCGGTTTGTAGGAGGGTATCATGGTTGAAAAATATCATGTCATCATTATTGGCGGCGGGCCGGCCGGAATCTTCGCTGCGCTGGAATTATCCCAGGATCCTTCGCTGAAGGTAATTATCCTGGAAAAAGGGCGAAACCTTGCGGAACGCCGTTGTGTTTCCAAAGAAAAAGGCGTTGACTGTGTCGGGTGTTCCCCTTGTGGGATCGTATGCGGCTGGGGTGGAGCCGGAGCATTCAGCGATGGCAAGTTAACCTTGTCGACGGAAGTCGGGGGCTTTTTGGATGAATACGTGCCCAAAGCAAAACTTCATCAATATGTCCGGATGGTCGATGACATTTACTTACGGTATGGGGCTCCGGCCGAAGTTTTTGGGACCGATGATGAGGCCATTGCCAGAATAGAAAAACAGGCGGTTTTAGCGGATTTGCGTTTAATCCCTTCACGGATCCGCCATTTAGGGACGGGACGCTCTCAGGAAGTGCTTCAGGCGATGCAGGATGCCTTGATTGAACGGGGCGTTGTGATTGAAACCGAGGTTGAAGTGGATGAAATCATAGTCGAATCTGGACGGGCAGCCGGAGTTCGTACGAAGGACGGATGAGAGATTCGTGGGAATTACATCATTGCCGGTCCTGGCCGTGAAGGTTCGGATTGGCTGGTGAAGGAGGGTAAGCGGCTAAAGCTCCATTCTACGGTCAATCCGGTGGATATCGGGGTTCGGGTAGAACTTCCTGCCGAAGTGATGGAAGAGTTGACTTCTACTGTTTTTGAGGCTAAATTTGTTTATTATTCCCGGACATTTGAAGATCGGGTCCGTACTTTTTGCATGTGTCCCTACGGTGAAGTGGTGATGGAGAATAACGACGGTTTGATTACGGTGAACGGCCATAGCCATGCAGAACGGAAGACACCCAATACCAATTTTGCATTGTTAGTTAGTAAAACCTTTACCCAGCCCTTTCATGAGCCGATTGCTTATGGCCGTTATATTGCCGGGCTTGCCAATTTACTGGGGAGCGGTGTTATCGTGCAGCGACTGGGCGATCTGCAAAGTGGCCGTCGCTCCACCAAAGAGAGAATCGCCAAAGGGTTAGTTCGTCCCACCCTTGAAGAGGCAACGCCGGGTGATCTGAGTTTAGTATTACCTTATCGACATCTGTTGGCATTGATGGAGATGTTGAAAGCCTTGGATCAGATTGCCCCGGGAGTGAATTCGCGAAATACCTTATTATATGGGGTGGAAGTGAAGTTTTACTCATCACGGTTAAAACTAAACGCTCATCTGGAAACCGAAATTTCCAATCTATATGCAGTCGGTGACGGTGCCGGGGTAACTCGGGGATTGATGCAAGCTTCCATATCCGGAATGATTGCGGCAAAAGGGATTTTGGGTAAGAAATAATCAAAAAGGCAAGAGCAAAAAGGCGCGAGGCACGATTAATGCAAGTTGGACATTGTATCCTTTACTGTGTACTGTGAACTGTGTGCTGCAAAGCCGAGCAAAGAACTGTAAACTGTCAACTATATTCATATTTCAAGCCGCATGCCTCTTGTCTAATTATTGAAGTCAAGCATCATGGAGGTTATTTAATGAATCGAGTGATTTTAAAACCGGGTAAGGATAAACGGGTACGTATGGGACATCTCTGGGTTTATCAGGGCGAAATCGGAATCATTGACATTGGGGTCAAGCCCGGTGATGTGGTGGAAGTCCTGGACAACCGAGGCCGGTTTTTGGGAATGGGATATTACAATCAAGCGTCACAGATTGCCGTGCGGCTCTTGAGCAAAGAGAGGGAGCCGATTGACCGTGATTTCTTTCGAAAACGGTTGGAACATGCGCTAGCTTACCGAAAACGGGTGCGGCCAGAAGCTACCAGTTACCGGTTGATTTATGGTGAGGGAGATCGGCTGCCCGGTTTGATCGTGGACCGCTTTGAAGATTATCTGGTGGTGCAGTTCTTAACGAAAGGAATAGATGTTCACCGTGAAACCATTATTCAGCTTCTCGCTGAACTTTGCCAACCGAAAGCCATTATTGAACGAAGCGATACTTCTGCCCGGCGCTTGGAAGAATTACCGGAACGCACCGGGTGTATCTACGGAGAGGTGCCATCGGGTCCGATCGAGATCCGGGATAACGGTTTAAAGTTTCGGGTGGATTTGCTTGAGGGGCAGAAGACCGGCTATTTTCTGGATCAATCGGCAAACCGGGCAGCTTTACAGGCCTATGTATCCGGGCGTAAGGTGTTGGACTGCTTTTGCCATGTGGGCAGTTTTGCCCTCCATGCGGCGGCTTACGGAGCCCAATCTGTATTGGGTGTGGATATTTCCGAGGATGCAGTGAAACTTGCGACGGAAAATGCGAATTTGAACGGATTGGGAGATATTTGCCGGTTTAAGACGGCTAATGTTTTTGATTTTTTAAGAGATGAATCGGTTCATCAATCCGATTTTGACTTGATTATCCTCGATCCGCCGGCGTTTACTAAAAGTAAGCAAACGGTGGATCGGGCAGTTAGGGGCTATAAAGAGATTAATCTTCGGGCATTGAAGATGCTTCCTACCGGCGGAATATTGGTGACCTGTTCCTGTTCCCACCATATGAACAACGAATTGTTCTGGGAGATCATCAACAGTGCTGCCGTTGATGCCAAACGTCAGATCCGTTTGTTGGAACGGAGAACTCAGGGCTTGGATCATCCGATACTGGTCGGCGTACCGGAGACGGAATATTTGAAAAGTTGGTTTTTTGAGGTGCTGTAGAGAACAGTTAACCAGTTAACCAGTTGACAGTGGACAGTTAATGAACATCTTGACTGATAATTTCGACTGTGAACTATGTACCGTGAACTATGTACCTTTTCATTCTATACATACATGGAGCAATCATGGATAGCAAAGTGAATCTGGTTTATATCGATAACAATGGTAAATTAGTTGAAGATGCCGATTTTACGGCAGTCGGTTTAAATGGAATTCAAGCGGAAATTGCGGATGCATCCTGGATTGATCTGCCGACAGGGGCTGATATTCTGGCTTTGCCGGGCCGTCTGCCCCTGGGGTATGATGAAGCAGCGGAAGAAATCAACGTGATTGAGGGGATGACTGCAGCTGCGGCTATATTGCCGATGGGTTTCACCCGGGCTCTGATACCAGCATATGAGGTAGACTGTTTTCAGGAACTGCCGTTGTTTGGGTATACAGCCGTTGGCGCGGTGAACGGCAAACTGAAGGTAGCTGCCATTAAAACCGATGAAGAGTTGAAATGGAATCCGGTATATTATAATACATCCGATTTACCCCGTTTGATTCAAGAGAAGCAATCTCAATTTCCGGGAAACCGTATCTTGAATCAACTGGCCAAATGTGCGCTAGAATATCATTGTCTGACAGCACAGAATATTTTTTACGGCCGCTGGGAAGCAGGGATCCCCACTTCTCCGGTTTGTAATGCCGATTGTCTGGGGTGTATCTCGTGGCAAGCGGCTGAGTGTTGTCCCTCGCCACAAAGCCGGATCGAGTTTGTTCCGACAGTCATTGAAGTGACGGAGTTGATGGTTCAACATTTAGAACATGCTGTGGAAGGGATCGTCAGTTTTGGCCAAGGATGTGAGGGAGAACCCTCCTTGCAGCGGGAATTGCTGGTAGAATCGGTTCGGACAGTACGCCGCCGCACGGGGAAAGGCACTATCAATATCAATACCAATGCCGGGTGTTTTGAAGCTATTCGGGATCTGGTTGATGCCGGTCTAGACAGCATCCGGGTTAGTTTATTTTCGGCTGTTCCTGAACATTATCAGTGGTATCATCGGCCCCGGGGCTATTCTTTGGAGACAGTACGGCACTCCTTGACCTATGCTGCTGAACATGGAGTGATGACAGCATTAAATCTCCTATTTTTCCCCGGGTTTACTAATCAACCGGCGGAGACGGAGGCATTATATGAACTGGTGAGTACTACCGGAGTAAAACAGGTTCAACTCCGGAATTTAAATCTTGATCCGGAAAAAATGGCAGAACGAATGATTGATGATGAAATGCCTTCGGTTTCCCAGTGGCTGGACGCATTTAGAAAAAATTTTCCCGATGTGTTGGTAGGTAATTATACGATTGCCCGCCAAAAAACGGAATGAGAATTTATTGCATGGGTTCCATGTTTGTGCTATACTTAAAAAGTATGTAGAGAAGGTTTGTGAGGTGAAAACTATGAAAGAGGGAATTCATCCGCAATATAACAAAGTTCAAGTAACTTGTGCTTGTGGAGAAACGTTTGAATCCGGGTCCACCCGTAAAGAGATTCGGGTTGAGATTTGCTCGAAATGTCATCCGTTCTTTACCGGGAAACAACGGATTGTGGATAGCGGCGGACAAGTTGACAAATTTAAGAAACGCCTTGGCGGAAAATAAGCAATTACCAGGTGAACAGCAAGCGAGGATTTTATCCTCGTTTTTGCTATATATAATCTGAAATATTCGGGAATTAATTTGAAAAACCTTCGTTTGATTTATTATACCGGATGAAATGTCTCCGGTATAATTATCGATATTTATAACGAGGTGAATGATGAAACAGCCTGAATTTCAATATGGCGGCCAGGCAGTAATCGAAGGTGTGATGATGCGGGGCCGGGACTATTTGGCGGTCGCAGTACGCAATACCAAAGGTGAGATCGTGATTAAAAAAGATCGTATAAGTTCCGTCGCACAAAAATATAAGTTTTTGAAATGGCCGTTTGTACGGGGAGTTATTGCTCTCGGTGAATCTTTTGTCATCGGAATGAAAGCCTTGCTGTTTTCAGCGGACCAATTCTTGGAAAGCGAAGAAGAATCCAAGTTGACTCCGTGGGAAACCGGATTAATGATCGCCTTTGCATTGGCAATGACCGTGCTGCTCTTCGTGGTGCTGCCGCTTTTTGGGCGGATGTTGATGAATAAGTATTTACCCGGATTTGTTTGGGGAAATATCGTCGAAAGCATTTTGCGGATGCTGATTCTGTTTCTTTATGTATATTCCATTTCTTTTATGAAAGATATTCAAAGAGTTTTTATGTATCACGGAGCCGAACATAAGGTGATCAATACCTTTGAGGCCAAACAGGAATTGACGGTTGAAAACGCCCGCCGATTTACGACGTTCCATCCGCGATGCGGGACCAGTTTTCTGCTGTTTGTGGTGATTGTCAGTGCGGTGCTCTTTTCTTTTTTGAAGTATGAAACCATCTGGATGCGGTTGACGAGCCGGATATTACTGTTACCGGTGGTAGCCGGAATTTCCTATGAGATTATAAAATTTACAGGAAAACATCAGGACTTTTTCCTCTGGCGCTGGTTGAGTTTGCCTGGGATGTGGCTGCAAAAGGTGACCACTCGGGAACCTGATGATCAACAGTTGGAAGTGGCGATCCATTCTTTGATCGCGGTATTGAAAGAAGAGGCGCCGGTCATCGTCGGCGGTAAAATCTACGCGGCGGAAGCCGTTGAAGTGAGCGCTGTGAGCGCCGAATAATCCGAATAATATGGATAGAAGTTGTGTTACAGAGGGAGTAGCATGCTGGATAAATTGGCATCGGTAGAAGAAAAATATCATGAATTGAGCGCGCAATTGAGTGATCCTGCCATTATTGCCGACCAAGCTACCTATCAACGGTTGGCCAAAGCTCATGCTTCATTATATGAATTGGTGGAAACCTATCAACAGTATCAACGGGTACTGGATGATCTGACAACGGCCAAGGAGATGTTGCGGGAAGAGTCGGGAGATGCTGCCGCCATGCTCCGGGAAGAAATCCAGACGTTGGAGGATGAAGAAAAACGTTTGGCGGAACGATTGAAGATACTTTTATTACCCAAAGATCCCAACGATGAAAAAAACGTGGTTGTGGAGATTCGGGCCGGAACCGGAGGCGAAGAAGCGGCACTTTTTGCAGGTGATTTGTTCCGGATGTATACCCGTTATGCTGAAAGTAAAGGATGGAAAGTGGAGCTGTTAAGTGCCAGTGAATCGGATTTGGGAGGATTTAAAGAAATTATCTTTACAATAGAGGGAAATGGAGTTTACAGTCGTTTGAAGTTTGAAAGCGGTGTCCACCGGGTACAGCGGGTTCCGGAAACGGAAGCCGGAGGCCGGATCCATACGTCTGCAGCAACGGTGGCTATCTTGGTCGAAGCGGAAGAAGTGGATGTGGAGATCAATCCCAATGATATTCGGGTGGATGTATACCGTTCAACGGGCCACGGTGGACAAAGCGTCAATACGACGGATTCGGCAGTACGGATTACCCACTTGCCTACCGGTTTAGTGGTCACTTGTCAGGATGAGAAGTCCCAATTGAAGAACAGAGAGAAAGCGATGAAGGTATTGCGTGCCCGGTTACTCGATAAATTGCAAAGGGAGCAAATGGAAGAGCAGGCTCAGGCCAGAAAAAGCATGGTAGGGTCGGGAGACCGGAGTGAACGGATCCGTACCTATAATTTCCCCCAAAATCGGTTGACGGATCATCGGATAAATCTCACGTTATATCATCTGGACTCGATTATTGACGGGAATCTGGATGAGGTGATTGAACCGTTAATTACCACGGATCAAGCGGAGCGGTTGAAAAATGTCGACCGATAAGTGGACCATTGGGACGATTATTCAAAAAACAGTGCCGTATTTAGCTGGGAAAGGCATTCCCAATCCTAGACTGGAAGCTGATCTGATGCTGATGGCAGTTCTCGACCTGCCGCGGGTAAAGTTGTATTCCGATTGGGATCGGCCGTTGGAGCCTGCAGAAATTCAGGCTTACCGGGAAATTATTCTCCGCAGAGTGCAGGGAACCCCCTTGGCCTATCTTTCCGGAAAGAAAGCTTTTTTAAGTTGGGATTTTGAGGTAACTCCGGCAGTATTGATTCCACGGCCTGAAACGGAATTACTGGTGGAAGCGGTGGTGGACAGGTTCCAATCCTTCGAAGAACCGGTGGGCGTCGATGTGGGTACCGGAAGCGGTGTGATCGCCGTTTCCTTAGCTAAACTGCTTCCCGGGAGTACCTGGACAGCCCTGGATATTTCTGAGGATGCATTAGCGGTAGCTAAACGAAATGCCGATCGGCTGGGAGTAGCGGACAGGATTTGTTTTCGCCAAAGCGATTTGTTGACGGGAATGTTAGCTGAGGGAGTTGCTGTTGATGTCATCGTCTCCAATCCGCCATATATTCCCCGGGAAGATATTGCCACCCTACAACCGGAAGTGCGAAAAGAACCGATGCTGGCTTTGGATGGAGGCGTTGATGGGATGGAGATCTATCGACGGTTGATTCCCCAAGCCGCTCTCTGCCTTAAACCCGGCGGTATGCTTGCTTTGGAACATGGTTTTGGGCAGCAGGCTATGGTCGGCCGGATCTGTGAAGAGCATGGTTTTGAATGGGAGGGCCGTGCGGATCTCAGCGGGATCGATCGGATCGTCATTGCCCATAAGCAATAGATTATCTAAAGTTTGTAAAAAACTGGGTTTTCCAGTTTTTTTTATCTTCTAAGGTCCTTCTGTGAAGAGGAGAACCGGAGGTTATCGCGAATGGATGGTTATGAGGAAATGGGGTGGAATGATGAGAAAACGGATAGTCCGGCTTTTGCTTTGGTTGGGGATTGCCCTCATGATCTGTGTGCCCGGAAGTTTGGCAAAATCCTACGGGACGAAAATCCTTTTTATTCAAAGTACGGACAGAGGAAAAAGTTTATACATATCCGATGCTGACGGGAGTGATCTTCACGAAATTCATTCTTCCAAGGAACTCCAAGTCTACCTCGAGAAAGGCCATCTGCTTTTTACTGCCGGGAATCAGGTGTATGAATATGATTGGAAAACCAAACAGAAAAGGCGCTGGGCTGTGTTTGAGGAGCCGGCCATTTACTTGTCGTTTATGCCTGATGAGCTTGACCAGGCTTTGGTGGTTGGTGTTTCACCTCTTCAAACCAATTATTATGTGCTTGACTTTACCGATGGCAATGTGCGTCGGATTCCTCCCGGATCATGGTCGGAGGATTCGGGATATGTTTCCAAGATAACCGTGCCTAGTGGTGATCAAGTCCGCAGCGCGACGGTTAAGAGGGTTTCATTGGGTCGTTTTGAGTTGGTCATCCGGGAAGGAAAAGAGGAACGGTGGGTTTTGCCCCGTTCGATGACGTTGTTGCCGGAAGCTCCCTTATGGTCACCGGACTCTCTGAAACTGGTTTTTTTTGCTAAACCATGGAATGAAGCAAGCGGATTCTATTCGTTGTATGTGTTGGATTGTTCTCAAGATAAACCCAGTTTGGAATTGGTTCACGAGGAGGTATTTCCCAAATACTTTTTCAATCGACCGGATTCTGGAGGATTTATTCCGGATTGGGATGTCAGCAGCAATTATCTGTATTTCAGTACATTACCTTACGGAGTTCCATCTCAGAGTAATGTGATGCGGTATGACTTGAAAAATCACCGTTCAACGGTTTTGTTTCATCATCCATCCGAAAATTACTATCCGAAAATCGATCCGTCTGGAACGGAACTTTTATTTCTTTCCAACCGGGAAGGCGACCGGTTTCAATTGTATCGGATCAAAGCTCCTTGGACAGAAGCTGTTCGCGTTTCCCCGTCCGAAGGTTTTACAGAATGGGCCCGATGGTATAGTCCTCCTGAGGGTTGAGAAGGCTTCGAGCGGATAATTTAATAGGGTTTAGTCATAAGATATACCGGAAGTGCTTAAATAAGGCTTCCGGTTCTTTATTGTGTGAAATATGGCATAACAGTCAAAAAGCAGGGGAGACTAAAACTATCCCAACAATTAAGGAGGAGTCATTATGAGTGACATTACCGTTTATACAACTCCAACTTGTCCGTGGTGTACGCGGCTAAAGAATTACTTGAAGGAAAAGGGCGTTGATTTCCATGAAGTCGACGTGTCGACGGATTATGATTCAGCCATGAAAATGGTGGATCTGACCGGACAGCGTAGTGTGCCGGTATTAGCTAAGGGAGGACAATATGTGGTCGGTTTTAATCCGGAACAAATTGACCGCATTTTACAATAATAGCGTCAGGGGGCAGTGATGGAAGTTTACGATCTGGTGATTATTGGGGCCGGTCCGGCAGGGATGACTGCCGGTGTGTTTGCAATTCGGAAGGGATTAAAAACCGTAATCGTCAGTGAAGATATCGGGGGTCAGGTCAATATGACCAGCGATATTGAAAACTATATGGGTTTTCAGGAGATCGACGGCCAGGCGCTGGTAGAAAAGTTTGAAGCTCAGGTCAAGGAATATCAACTGACGGAGAAACTTATGGCAGTTCGTAGCCTGAAAAAGGAAGGGAATTTGTTTTATATCCGGACCCAATCGGATGAAACGATCGTTGGAAGAGCTGTGATCATTTGCTCTGGGAAAAAGCCAAAAACCCTTAATGTCCCCGGCGAAGAAGAGTTCCGTAATAAAGGGGTCAGTTATTGTTCTACATGTGACGGCCCGTTGTTTCGCGGTGTTCCGGTAGCTGTTGTCGGCGGAGGAAACTCGGCAGTCAAGGCTGCTTTGGATTTAGCCAATTATGCTACGGAAATCCATTTATTTGCCTTATCTAAGCTAACTGCTGATGCGATCTTAGTCGAACGGTTGCAGCGCGAGCCGAAAATTAAGGTATATCCCGGTCATACTGTGGTGGAGATCAAAGGCAGCCAAGTGGTGGAACGGGTAACGGTGGAGCGGGTGGCGTCCAAAGAGAGGTTTGACATCCCGGTTCAGGGTGTATTTATAGAAATCGGTCTGATTCCGAATACGGATTTTGTCGACGATACGGTGGAACGCAATGAATTACAGGAGATAAAGATCGATTGTTTGTGCCGGACCAATATTCCCGGATTGTTTGCTGCTGGGGATGTCTCTTCAGTGCCGGAAAAACAAATCATTATAGCAGCTGGCGAAGGAGCTAAAGCAGCGATTCAGGCATGGGACTATCTCCTCAATCTTCCGGACTCTCCCATGAAGGGTTGAAGGTGGTTGGTGGAGTTTAACGGCCCGATAGGGTCGTTTTCTTTTTTTTTAAGTCTCAGAAGGAGGAATTTAAGGGATATAGCCCGAAAAATTAGTTATTGAAACGTATAGATAATTCCAGGATGGAATGGGAGGATAGTATTGATGAGTAGTCAGGTGAAAACCTCAATTTTCAATGTTACCGAGTATGGAGCGGTACCGGATGGTCAGACTTTATCTACAAAAGCATTTGCAGCAGCTATCGAGGCAGCTGCCAGTCAGGGAGGCGGAACGGTTTATGTTCCGGCCGGTGTTTATCTGACCGGTCCGATTGTATTAAAGAGTCATATCAATCTGCATTTGGATTCCGGAGCGATTATACGATTCAGTCAAAATATCGCTGATTATCCCCTGGTTAACTCCCGTTGGGAAGGGGTGGACCGTTTAGTCTATTCGCCGATGATCTTCGGAGAAGATTTGGAGAATATTTCGGTAACTGGCCGAGGGATTTTGGATGGTCAGGGTGAATTTTGGTGGAAGGAGTTTCGTGCAAAGAATCTTGAATATCCCCGTCCCCGCTTGATCAGTTTCAGCCGGTCCAAAAATGTGTTAATTGAAGGGCTTACAATGATTAATTCTCCGGCTTGGACCATCAATCCGATTAATTGCCAGAATCTGACGGTCGATAAAATCACGATTAAAAACCCGGCGGATTCGCCTAACACTGACGGTATTAATCCGGAGTCTTGTCAAAATGTACATATCTCCAACTGCCATGTGGATGTGGGAGATGATTGTATTACTCTCAAGTCCGGTACTGAAGAATGTTCGGAACGAATCCCCTGTGAGAATATTACCATCACTAACTGTACCATGGTCCATGGCCACGGTGGAGTGGTGATCGGCAGTGAGATGAGCGGCGGTGTCCGGAATGTGGTCATCTCTAACTGTGTTTTTGAAGGAACCGACCGGGGAATTCGTTTGAAAACCCGTCGGGGCCGCGGCGGATTGGTTGAGGATATTCGGGTTACCAATATTATTATGAAGAGTGTGATTACGCCCTTTGTTATGGGTATGTACTATTTCTGCGGACCTGGAGGCAAAGAGGAATTTGTCTGGGATAAAAATCCCCGGCCAGTGGATGAAAAGACGCCGATCTTCCGGAGATTGCATTTCAGCAACATTACAGCAAGAGAGGTAGCGGCATCCGCAGGATTCTTCTATGGTTTACCTGAGATGCCTATTGAAGATATTACGTTCGATAATATCTCGGTTCATTTGGCGGACGATCCGGAACCGGCAGTGCCGTCCATGATGAGTTTTCTGGAGCCTATGGCAAAGCATGGTTTCTTCTGCTGCAATGTAAAGAATATTTCTTTCAACAATGTCCAGGTCATCGGTAATGTAGGCCCGGCTTTTGAAGCTAAGAGCTGTGATAATGTGGAATTTTCCCGGTGTTCAATGATCAATGGACCGGCCGATCAACCGGTCATCCAAATGACTAAAGTAACTCGGGGTTTTGTTCAGGGATGCCAGGTTTCCGCTGATGCACCGGTCTTCTTGGAGTTGAACGAAATGGACCGGGATGATGTGGAATTGGCCGGAAACCGGGTGAAACCGGAGCAGATTCGGATCAATAAATAAAATTTAGATGCTGGGTATGGGTTGGAGACAGGAGTTAGGAGACAGTAGACAGGAGTACTAAGAATAAACAAGGGAAGAAGGATACCGGGTATTAGCTGCTGAGTAAAGGAAAGGACGCAGATGTGTTTTTGCCAAACGTATAACTTAGTATCTGGAATCCAAAACCTAGAACCTATCTATCAAGTGATGAAGAAACCGCCGAAATTTCGGCGGTTTTTAAATTTGCTCAGAAGAAAGCTGAGGATGGGTTAGGTTATGAATCCATCGTTTGGAATAAAGTCGAATGATTCCAAGGATAAATTTGAAACATTCTTCGGAGGCCGTCATCAAATAGACCCATTGAGCCGGGAATTTCCAAACCAGACCGCTCACGAAAACCAAAGGAACGGCGATCAGCCAGAGCCCGGCTGTATCAATGATTAAACTGAAACGAGTGTCGCCGCCACTCCGGAGAATGCCGACGATTAAAATTAAATTAAAGATGCGGACTGGAATGGTCATGGCAAAGATAGTGATGATAGCAGCGGTTAAATTTAAAACGTCTTTATCCACTTGGTAAAAGGAAAGCATCCAAGGAATTGAGATCATCAGTAGAATGGTGATGATGATGCCGATGGAAGGCCCCAAGAGAGAAAAGCGTTTTACGTATCGAAAGGCAGTCTCGTTGTCGCCGGCTCCGATCTTATGCCCGACCATTACGGCACAGGCTTGGGCCATACCAAAGAAAAGAACCATGGCAATGCGTTCGACTGTGGCGGAGATATTAATGGCAGCGATGATTTCAGTGCCCATCCGGGCATAAACTGCGGTGTACATGGTAACGCCGCCAGCCCAGAGAGATTCGTTTAAAATCACCGGGATGGTTGTTTGAAAGAATTTTTTCACAAACGACGCTGAAAATGCCGTTAACTGAGACCAGGAAGCTGCCGGAACCAGGTTGTAACGGTATACTGTTATTAAAATGGCGGCGGTTTCGACCAGGCGGGCGATGACTGTAGCAACGGCGGCGCCGTTGACTTCCAGTCTAGGTAAGCCCCAATTACCATAAATCAAGAGATAATTTAGGAATGTATTGCTCAGAATGGCGATCCCATTGATTTTCAGCGGGAGAATGACCTGACCGGTACTGCGTAGAACCGAGGCGTAGGCAAAAGAAACCATCGTTGGAATGTAACTGACGGCGACAATTTTAAGGTAACCGCTTCCTAAGGCGATGACGTTAGGATCTGCGGTGAAAAAGCGGAGTAGCGTTTCCGGGATGGCATATGAAAGTCCGGTAAAGATCAGGGTGACGGCCAGACCAGAGACCAGACTGATTCCCTGGACGCGGTGGATGTTCGTCAGGTCGTTTTTACCCCAGTATTGGGCGGTGAAAATAGCGGCACCGCTATTAATGCCGAATAAAAAAAGGTTGAACAAAAAAAAGACCTGATTGGCCAATCCTACGGCTGCGATTTCCTTATGGCCAAGCTGGCCGATCATGATGGTGTCGATCATATTCAGGGATGATGCTACCAGGTTTTGCAGGGCAATGGGTATTGCCAAAGCGATCAAGGTCTTATAAAAATGGGTGTCAATCGATGGTTTCCAGATCATAGATTTCATGTCAAGCTCCGTAAGTGATGAGTGTCGCCCCATGCAGTCTGAGGTTCCAAGATGGGAAGGTGATGAGGATTATTTGAACAGGAATGAGCTTTTGCCAGTGTCTCCAGGGTCCCCCAGAAATCTGTTTTTGGGACATATTACTATAAATCATTGGCGGAAGTCAAGGAATTTCTTCGTGAAGCTATCCGCGTTGGTGACAATGTTTTGGCTTATCAATATGATACCGGTGGATGGTATAAAAATATTGATATGGCGGCCGAACTCAGACCGGAAGATCTCCGTATGATTCAGATGAATAAAAAGAACCGGACTGAATCGACGATTGACAATGATGCTACGACGACACAAATTCGTTATCTGGCTAAAGTCTATAGTGCAACCAAGCTGGAGCGTTTTAAAGAAGGTTTCCTGAAAGGAATGAAATTTATCTTTGACGCCCAGTATGATAATGGCGGATGGCCTCAATATTATCCGGAACATACTGAAGATTATTACAAACGGATTACTTACAATGACGGAGCGATGAATCAGGTGCTGATGTTGCTGGCTGATGTCGCTAAAGGTCAGAATGAGTTCCAGTTTGTTACTGCAGAAATGCGGGCTCGCGCTAAAAAAGCCTTCGATAAGGGTATTGAGTGCATTCTCAAGACTCAAATTCGGGTAAACGGCAAGTTGACCGCCTGGGGGGCCCAACATGATGAAAAGACCTTAAAACCTGCTGAAGCAAGGGCCTATGAAAAGGTCTCCATCGCCAGTCTGGAAAGCGCTGGAATCGTGAAGTTGTTAATGAGCATTGAAAATCCTTCACCTGAAATTATTACAGCGATTCAGAGTGCTGTGGAATGGTTTGATTCTGTCAAGTTGCTCGGAGTTGAAGTACGCCGAAAAGAGGATCCGAAACTTGACAAAGGTTATGACATGGTTGTAGTTCAAAATCCGTCGGCGGCTCCGATTTGGGCCCGTTTCTATGAGATTGGAACCAACCGTCCGATCTTCTGCGGCCGGGATGGCATTGTGAAATATTCGTTGGCTGAGATTGAGCATGAACGCCGAATCGGTTATTCCTGGTACAATTATGCTCCGGGGAACATTATCGTCAATGAATATCCCAAATGGCAGCAAAAATGGGCTCCAAATCATAATGTGCTGAAGAAGTAATCAAAATTATAGTAAAAAATAATCAATGAAAGGAGGAGATACTTCTCCTCCTTTCCAACTTCTATTATGAAAACTGATTCGGGGAGAGGAATTGGATGCAATCGAAAATATCACCATTAGCAATGGCCGTTAAAACAGTTGATTCCGTCATGCAGCGTCATCCGGTGTTGATGGAGAATTGGCACTATGAAGTTGGGGTTATGCTCAAAGCAGTGGAATTCGTTTGGAAGAAAACCGGTAATCAGGCATATTTCGATTATCTCAAGAAAAATGTGGACTATTTTGTGGAGGATAATGGGAATATCCGTACGTATACGGTGACCGAGTTTAATTTGGATCAAATCAATACCGGTAAAGCCGTATTAACGGTTTTTCGCGAAACCGGTGAAGTAAAATACAAAAAAGCTGCGGATACTTTGCGGGAACAATTGAAAAAACATCCCCGAACCAGTGAGGGAGGTTTTTGGCATAAGCAAATTTATCCTTCACAAATGTGGTTAGACGGCATTTATATGCAGGCGCCTTTTTATGCGGAATATGCCAGCCTTTTTAATGAACCGAAGGCTTATCAAGATATTGCCAATCAATTTGAGTTGTTATTTAAACATGCCAGGGATCCAAAAACCGGCTTGCTCTATCATGCTTGGAACGAAGATAAAGCCCAACAATGGGCCAATCCTGAAACCGGTTGTTCGCCGCATTTTTGGGGACGGGCCATGGGTTGGTATATGATGGCGTTAGTCGATACCCTAGATTTCATTCCGGTTTCTGCTGAACGGGATCGCTTAATCGATATTTTACAGCAGTTGACCAAAGCGGTATTAGGTGTTCAGGATCGCCAGAACGGTTTGTGGTATCAGGTATTGGATCGGGGCGGCGATCCGGGGAACTATGTGGAAGCATCGGCTTCTTCCATGTTTGTTTATGCATTGCTCAAAGGGTTGAACCGTGGTTATCTGGATGAATCGATGCGTGAAGCGGTCCAGCGGGGTTATAACGGTATTATGGAACATTTCGTTGAAATCGGAGCGGATGGCCATGTGCATTTAAACGGCATTTGCAGTATGGCCGGTTTGGGAAAATATAAAGAAAATATGGAATATCGGGATGGCTCCTATGAGTATTATATTAGCGAGCCGGTGGTCGCTGATGATTATAAAGGCGTTGGCCCGTTCATCATGGCTTGCACCGAATGTAAATAATTCCAATTATATCAACTCAAAGCTCCTTCGGGAGCTTTTTAGTTTTAGGTAATATTTATTTAAACTGTAGCCGATGAAAAAAAGAGGAGAAAGAATGAGTTCGAAGAATGTTTTATAGTTATTAGAATCGCTTCAAGATTATACTCGCTGGGAGGTACAGTCGGTTTGATGAAATTACCGAAAGTAATGTTCAGCAACTGGTTTGTGCAACTAAAGGACAGTCTGCTGCTGATGAAAAGCGGGCATTCGAAGAATCGGCTTTTTTTCAAACTGTTACTCTCCTATTTGGCTATTCTAATGATCCCTATCGTTATCAGTTGGCTAGCTTACGGACAGGCTATTCGCGAGGCAGAAAGTTATACCAAGGCGAGTACCATGTCGATGTTAAAGCAAAGCCGGGATATTATTGACAGGCATTTGGAAGAGGTCAACCGGGTTGCTATACAGCTCGCGATGAATCAACGACTGAAAGAACTGGTAGGAGCTGGCCAGATAGATAATTATGAATTATCCCGTTTATTGACGGAATTATCTTCATATATCGTTCCCAACAATTTTACACTTCGTTCCTGCATTTATCTTAAAAACAGCCATAACGTGCTTTATACGGATACGATCTTTAACGATCAGTTCTTTTACGACAATGTCTTCCAATATAAGGGCATAAGTTTTAAAGAGTGGCAACATATGTTATTTTCTCAGGTGCATTCGGGAGATTATTTGCCTGCTTCCAAAGTGGTCATCGAGCGGTTAAATCAGTCGGTTATAACGTATATGTTGTCGATCCCTTTTAATATTCAAAAGCGGGAAGCCGATGGCGTCATCTTTCTGTTAATCGATGAAAAGCAAGTTCATAACCTGCTGCCGAAGATCGATGTCAACAAAGGCGGTCTTGTTTATATTCTCGATGAAAACGGTAACATGATTACCCGGATTGGCAAGGGAGATCCCTTATCCCATTTCAATTTTGGGCGTAATGAAGGCTATTTGGAAACTTCCCAATTGGGTAAACCGCATATCGTGACGTATACGACTTCAGAACGAAGCGGTTGGACGTATGTTGCTGCTTTGCCTCGTGCAGTGGTTATGGCAAAAGTCCATTTTATAAAGTTATTGGCTGTTATCGTTACGTTGCTCTCGTTGATTTTTGGTTGTGTCGCTGCTTATTTCATGGCCCATAAGAACGCTGAACCGATACTGGGAATCGTCCAAATGATATCCGAATTTTTCGGTGGGGACGGCCAGGAAGTCGGTGATTATGATTATTTGACCGGTAAAGTATCGGAATTGATATCCAATAATAACTTATTGAAATCTGATTTGAAAAAACAGGCGTCGATGGCGACTGCTATCTTCTTTGACCGGTTGCTGAAAGGCGGTTTTAAAAGTAGCGAAGAGATGGAAGTTTTCTCCAAGTATGTCGGTGTTGATTTTGCTGGAAAGAAATTACTTGCAGTTATCCTGCGGATGTATGATTCCAGTGAATTGTTGAGCGGGGATATTTTAAAAGAGTTGGATATGACCAAGGTCTTGATTAAGGATACATTGAAGCGTGTATTACGGGATGACGCTTTTATGTCGGATTTGGATGAAAACCATATCGCTATTTTAATGATGTTGCCGGAAGATCATGAGAATTCTTATGTTAAAGCCGAACGGGTGATGAATGAAATCTATTTTGAAATGTATAGCCGTTACCGGATTCAATTGACGTTTGCTGCCGGGAATATCTGTTCAAATATGGGCGAAGTCAGTCAATCCTTTGAACAAGCCAGAGATGCAGCTGGCTATATAGGTAAAGAGAAAGGCCGAAAGATCCTTTGGTATCATGAATTACCAAAACAAAGTGAAGGTTATTATTACTCCCTCGATTTGGAAACCCGGTTGATGAATTCAACGAAAGCCGGTGATCTACAGGAGGTTGAACGGTATCTTAACATTATACGTGAGGAAAACTATGAGAAACGGACCCTTACTCCGGAGATGTTGAACTTGTTGGCTTGGGAGATGCGGGGGACGCTGGTTAAACTCAAAAATCAGGTGGAGTTTAATCCGGCCATTTTGGAAGCCATTGATAAGCTGAATAACTCAGCCAAGCCCTTTGGAGAGTTTTTCAATGATATCACAGAGGTTTACCGGCAGATCTGCCAGTGTATGGACAGTCAAAAGCGCAGTCATAATATTAACCTTAAAAATAAGATGATCGAGTTTATCAGCCAGACTTCATCTGATGCTTCGCTTAGTCTGTCGACGGTTGCTACGAAATTTGGCCTGACCGAATCATATATTTCGCAATTTTTTAAAGAGCAAACGGGTCAAAACTTCTCCAGCTATCTGGAGAAGATTCGGATGGAACATGCTTGCGATCTGTTAACCAATTCGGATATGCCGATCAACGAAATTGCCCAGTGTGTTGGGTATTACAGCGATCAAGTCTTCCGGCGGGCTTTCAAAAGGTATCATGGCATGACCCCCAATGAGTTCCGGATATTGATGAAATCAAAAGAGATGGATGCAGTATAAAATTAAGGTTTGGGGTTTCCAGGTATTAGGTTCTGGGTTCTAGGTTTAGGTGGGAACGCATATATGCGTTCCCTTATTTTTTTATAGGGAAAAGTGAACAGTTCACAGATTGTGTATGAGGAGCGAGGCATGAGTATATTGGTAGTTTTTAGATTATTTGGTTCACAGTACACAGTTATCAACGGTGAACTGTAAGACTGTGGGAAACTTCTGACTCCTGTCTTATCTCTGACTCCTTCTAGAATCTGCTTTTCTGATCATAGAACCAGTACCTAGTTTTCCTGATTCATCTTCTAGATTGGACAGCATTCCCATATATTTTTAAGGATAGCGTTCACGAGGAGGATGGAGATGCAGATAGTGATCTTGAAAAAAGTCAATATATTGTTGGGAGCGGCACTCATATCCATACTTACCTTTTCATTGGTACTTTATCCGGAGGAAGGGGTTCGGGCAGCAACAGGAGGGCTCAAAATCTTTTGGGAAGTAGTATTTCCTTCTTTGCTCCCCTTTTTTGTGCTGTCAGAGATTTTGTTGGGAATGGGAGTGGTTCATTTTATCGGTGTGTTACTGGAGCCGCTGATGCGACCGCTCTTTAATGTGCCAGGAGTTGGCGCCTTTGCCTTGTCCATGGGGTTGGCTGCCGGTTATCCCATGGATGCGGTGCTTACCGGGAAATTTCGTCGTAGCGGTATGTGTACCCGCATTGAAGGTGAGCGTTTACTCTCTTTTACCAATACGGCGGATCCGTTGTTCATTTTTGGGGCGGTAGCGGTTGGTATGTTTGGCCTGCCTGATCTGGGAATGGTACTGGCCATAGCCCATTATACGTCCAGTTTTACTGTAGGGTTTATCTTCAAGTATTATGGCTACGGTTCAGAGCAAAAGACCCCCGAATCACAGGAAAGTTATCAGGGAGGAATTATCCGAAGGGCAGTCAGAGCGTTAATCAAAGCGCGAAAAGAGGATGGTCGGACGTTTGGACAATTGATGGGAGATTCTGTTAAGGAATCGGTGAACACCTTATTGATGATCGGCGGATTTATCATGTTATTTTCAGTTTTGGTGAAGATGTTGGAAACCTTCGGCTTGCTCGCTCTGATCACTCCGCCCATTGGTGCCTTCCTTAAACTGTGTGGCTTAGATCCGGCAATGGCAGCCTCATTGTTCAATGGCATATTGGAGATTGACCTTGGAACCATGGCGGCAGGACGGGCAGCAGCCCCGTTGACAGACCGATTGGTCATTGCCAGCTGGATCATTGCTTGGAGCGGGTTGTGTGTTCATGGGCAGGTGGCTAGCGTGATTCATGATACAGATATCCGTATGGGGCCTTATATGGTTGCTCGGATGCTCCACGGCATTTTTGCAGCTTGGTATACTTGGTTGTTATTAGGCCCTCTCGCTGTGGTCAAAGGGATAGTCGGAAAGAGCCTCCCGGTAGCACAAGGGTTTCATCCCCTGGATCGGGTGGTCTTGTCGGGGAAGCAGATGGCTGCTGTTTTAGGGATCCTGATCATCGCATCGTTGGTCATTCACTGGTTTAAACGCTATCGGATCGTTTATTTTAAGAAAAAATGAGCGGCCTTTGCTGATCATGTATACATTATTATTCATTTTTTGGAGAGGATTGGATGTTGGCAGTGTTGAAATAAATGTAAGTTAATTATGAGTAATGAGAAAATTTTGGGATGGGTGGGTGACCTTATGTTAGCCTTTAGCAAACGTAGCAATACTTTGGAACAGACTGAATACATATATACGCTTCAGGATGTTTCGGAACCGCATTTATACCGATATTTGTTCAATTATGAAGAAGTGCCGAAGGTTCCTTTCAATCATCGGCATGTACCAATGCGCCCGCCTGAAAATATTTGGATAACCGATTCTACTTTCCGTGACGGGCAACAAGCTCGGGAACCTTACACGGTCAAGCAGATTGTCGATCTTTATAAATTCCTGCATCGGTTGGGTGGGCCGAAAGGGATTATTCGCCAGACGGAGTTCTTTTTATATAGTAAAAAGGATAAAGAGGCTGTCAACCGATGCATGGAACTGGGGTATGAATATCCGGAGATCACCTCTTGGATCCGGGCTGTCAAAGAAGATTTCCAACTGGTTAAAGAGATGGGTTTGAAGGAAACCGGTATTTTAGCCAGTTGTTCCGATTATCATATATTTAAGAAGCTTAAGATGACTCGGAAGCAGGCCATGGAGCAGTTCCTCTCCATCGTGAAGAGCGCATTGGAGATTGGAATAGTGCCTCGGGTTCATTTGGAGGATATTACTCGGGCCGATTTCTACGGCTTCGTGGTTCCTTTTGCCATCGAGTTAATGAAATTATCGGAAGAAAGCAAGATTCCGATTAAAATTCGGGCTTGCGATACGTTGGGCTTTGGAGTGAGCTATCCCGGAGTGGCCTTGCCTCGCAGCGTACCAGGAATTATCTATGGGTTATGGCATCATGCGGGTGTCCCGTCCGAACAATTGGAATGGCATGGGCATAATGATTTTTATAAAGCGGTGACCAATTCGGCCACTGCCTGGCTTTATGGCTGTTCCGGGGTCAACTGTACCTTGTTGGGGATTGGAGAACGGACCGGTAATTGTCCCTTGGAGGCGATGGTCTTCGAGTATGCATCCTTACGAGGAACCTTGGATGGAATGGATACAACCGTCATTACGGAGATCGCTGATTATTATACCCGGGAAATCGGTTATCACATCCCACCGATGACTCCGTTGGTCGGTAAGGAATTTAATTTTACCCGGTCCGGGATCCATGCGGACGGATTATTGAAGGATGAGGAGATTTATAATATCTTCAATACGGAAAAACTGCTCAACAGGAAAGTGGTGGTAGCGGTCAATGAACATTCCGGTGCTGCCGGGATTGCTCATTGGGTGAACAGTTATTTCAATTTGAAAGATGAGCGGAAATTGGAAAAACGCGATCCCCGCCTGCAGAAATTGAAGGAATGGGTCGACCGGCAGTATGAAGTAGGCCGGAATACAGTGATTGGCGATCATGAGTTGGTTGCGGTGATTCAAGCGGAGATTCCGGAGCTCTGGGAAGAACTCAATCGTCGCTAATCAAATCCATCGTTGATATTGAAACCCGCGAAAGCGGGTTTTTTCATATTATGATAGCGAATATATTTTCCTGAAAAAGCTGGAATGTATGTTTCCGAAAGTGGATGGCAACAATTAACTGTAGGAAAAGCGGGGTTACCAGCGAATGTTTAAAAAACTGCAACAATTTCCTGTAAATCCATTGAATTCTTCGGATGGCATTTTTCTGAGGGACAGTTGATTTTGGCAGCAGGAAAAGGAGTTTTGCAAAAAATCGGCTACAGATTGGAATGAACCCGAAAATGAGGGGGTATGCTAAACGATATGAGAAAACCGGTTCTATTTTTAACAGTGTTGCTTCTTATATTTCTCGTGAATCCAGCACTCAAGGCAGAGGCTGCTGCAGATATCTTCTCTTATGTTTCAGGGAAGTCAGGGTTTGTAGTGATCAATCAACAACCTGCCATTCAACTCAGTGGTACATATAACGGTCTTACCGTAGCTCAACGGATAAAACTGGTGGAGACCAGATTGGAAAAGATCGCAGCAACCGGTGGAATTCAGTCTGACTTATTAAAAATTACGGAACGAAATGGCCACCTTGGACTTACGTATAAAGGGGAATGGTTGGTCCTGGCGGATCCGGCCAGTGCTTATATTCAAAAGACGACTCAAGACCAATTGGCCGAACGGTGGCGCAAGACTCTTGTTTCATTGCTGCCTAATATTTCAGAACATTATCGGGTTGTTGATAGCATGGTTGGTATTGCTTCCTGGTATGGCAAAGAGTTTCGCGGGCGTAAAACTGCCAATGGCGAACGTTATGATGAACGTAAATATACAGCTGCTCACCGTAGTCTGAAATTTGGCACTCGGGTTCGTGTGACGAACTTGGCCAACAATTTATCGGTTATTGTCATCATTAATGATCGGGGGCCGTGGGTAAAAAACCGATTGATCGATCTGTCATGGGCTGCAGCCCAGGCCATTGGGATCCGGGGAATCGCTCAGGTTAAAGTCGAAGTACTTTCGAAGGATTAAGGTGATTGGGACGTGAAGAGAGCGGCAATAGTTATCTTGACCTTATTTGTTTGGACTTCATCTGTTTTGGCAGCGACCGTCCGGGAGTCGAAAATCATTTCCTATGGAAAGGATCTGACCTCTGAAGAACGGATCCTTATCTTTCGGGAGATGCCCCTGCCGGATGATGTCAAATCCGAAGATATTAAAAGTATCGAAGTGACCAATGAGGAAGAATGGAAACTCCTTAAAGGGTTGGTTCCGGATGATGAAATTGGAACCAAAGCTATTTCTTCGGTATATGTTGAGAAATTGGATGCTGGCGAAGGTTTAAAAGTAGAGACCAAAAATCTTACCTTTGTGACGCCGCAGATGATGGCCAATGCTTTAGTCACTGCCGGAGTTCGTGATGCCCGGATTTATGCGACGGCTCCCCGGGAAGTCTCGGGAACTGCTGCACTTACTGGGATTTACAAAGCCATCGAAGCTTTGACCGGGAAAGCATTATCCTCGACAGCTAAGCAATTGGCTGCCCGGGAATTGATCCAAACCGGTAATTTAGGGGAAAGAGTCGGCAAAGAAAAGGCTGCGGTATTAGTGGAGCGTTCTAAAGAACGGATCGTTGAGGCAAAAAATGCAACGACGAAGATGGTTGAGGAGATCGTCACTGATACGGCCAAAGAGCAAAATATCACCTTGACTGAGTCTGAAAAGAAAGAACTGATCGAAATCCTGATTCAGGTGAAAAAATCCAATTTGGGTATTAATGAGTTGAAGACCCAGTTGAAAAACTTTGAGCCTGCAGAGGAAGAGAAAAAAGAGAAGGATGAGCCTGATTCATGGTTTGATCGGGTGATCCAATTTATCAGCTCCATCATTGACCGGATTTTTTCCTTTGCGGGCCGGTTTTTTAGGTTCAAACGTTAGTTAAAGGGTTGGGAGTTGCGTTTAAGGGGAGTATTTTATATAATATAATAACAATAATCTTTTTCCATATCTTAACGCGATGACGGGGATCGGGTTCTGATGATGTATCCAGAGAGGGCAGAGATGGTGTAAACTGCCTTGCAGATTCAGAAACTATTGCACCCCGGAGTGATTGAATGAATGCAGTAATTCAATTCGGTTCAGCCCGTTACCGCTGATTTGAGGGAGGCCTAAGGGCCTAATCAGAGTGGAACCGCGAAGAACCTTCGTCTCTGGAGTATGAGATGAGGGTTTTTGTTTTAGAGTTCATGAACAACGTTATCGACGGGATGAATGTTTAGAAAGGTTTGAGCAAGGTTAAGGATAAAGGAGGATTCTTATGAAAGTATTTAATACGTTAACCCGGACTAAAGAGGAGTTTGTTCCGCGAAAACCGGGCGAGGTCAGTATTTATGTGTGTGGGATCACACCTTACAATTATGCGCATATCGGTAACTCCCGTCCGGCAGTATTTTGGGATTGTGTCCGCCGTTATTTGATTTACCGCGGATATAAAGTACATTTCATTCAAAATTTCACGGATGTGGACGACAAGATCATCAATCGTGCTGCCCAACTGGGGAAAGAACCGCTGCAATTGTCCGAAGAGTATGCCCGAATTTATCTGGAAGATTTACAGAAGTTAGGTGTTATGCCGGCGGACCGTTATCCGAAGGTATCTGAACATATCCCGGAAATTATCGAGATGATTAAGACGCTGGTCGAGAAAGGTTTTGCCTATGAAGCCAATGGAGATGTATATTACGAGGTGGGTCGGTTTGACGAGTATGGAAAATTGTCTGGCCGTAATTTGGATGAACTCCAGGCCGGTGCCCGGGTGGAAGTGAATGAAGCCAAACGGAATCCCATGGATTTTGCCCTGTGGAAGGCAGCCAAACCTGGAGAGATCGCCTGGGATTCACCTTGGGGCCCGGGACGGCCGGGTTGGCATATTGAATGCTCGGCCATGTCTCTGAAATATCTGGGTGGCGGCTTTGATATGCATGGTGGCGGTGAGGATTTGGTTTTCCCCCATCATGAAAACGAGGTAGCCCAGTCCGAGGCTTATCTCGGTTCCCAATTTGCCCGTTACTGGCTGCATAATGCTTTCGTGACGGTGAGCGGGGAACGGATGGGCAAGTCCATGGGAAATTTCTCGACTATTCGGGATGTGATCGAAAAGTATCCTCCGAAAGTGGTCCGTTTTTGGTTGGTCGGCACTCATTACCGCAATCCTATCGGCTTTGGCGAAGAAGAGCTAAATGCAGCCGCAAAGGGATTGGAACGGTTGGAAACTGCCAGGTTTAACTGGACTCATTTACTTAATCAACCGGCCATATCAGGGAAATCCGATGAGGAAATGATCCAAACGATCCGGAAACGAATCGGCCAAACCCGGGACGAATTTGTAGCCGGGATGGATGATGATTTCAATACGCCTCAAGCATTAGCCAGTTTATATGAGTTAGTCCGGGAAGTGAACCGATGGATTCAGGAGAAGGAATTCCAGTTAACCGAAGAGAACCAGCAGGTTTTAACGGAAGCTTTATCAACCTTAGACGAACTGGGCGGCATTTTAGGATTATTCCTGGAGGAAGCGTCGACGAGTCCTGATCAATCCGATACTGCCGAAATCGAAGCCCTAATTGCCCAAAGAACTCAGGCGAAAAAGGAGAAGAACTGGGCTTTAGCTGATCAAATCCGGGATCAGCTGAAAGAAAGAGGAATTATCCTTGAAGATACGCCCCAGGGAGTACGGTGGCGGAGAGAATAAATAGGATGAATACTATATTTCGCTGGAATCAGCATTTATTACGGTTCTGAAAGGAGCAGTCATGGAAGCTTATAAGGAGCAATTCATCGAATTTATGCTGAGTGCCAATGTGTTGAAGTTTGGAGATTTTACGACGAAGAGCGGACGAAAAACACCCTATTTTATTAACACCGGTAATTACCGGACGGGAGAGCAGATTGCCCGGTTGGGTGATTTCTATGCTGAGGCCATTCGAAGTCATATCGGGAATGAATTTGATCTCTTATATGGCCCGGCTTACAAAGGAATACCCTTGGTGGTTACCACAGCAGCGTCTTTATACCGAAATTATCAGCAAAATGTGCCTTACTGCTTTAACCGGAAAGAAGCGAAAGATCACGGCGAAGGCGGCAGTTTCATAGGACAGTTGCCCACAGATACCGATCGGATCGTGATCGTGGAGGATGTGGTGACAGCCGGAACTGCCGTACGGGAAAGCCTGCAAATCTTGAGCGGTATCTCCAAGGCCAAAGTGACAGCCTTGGTTGTTTCGGTGGACCGGATGGAGAAAGGAACTGGAACCAAGTCAACTTTAGCAGAGCTTGAAGAGGATTTGGGAATCAAGACTTTTGCCATTGTCAATATTGAAGAGATCATCAGTTATCTCCACAATCGGAAAATCGACGGGCAAGTGGTCATCGATGACGGGCTGATGGATCGAATCCGTCGTTATCGGCAAGAGTATGGCGCTTAGAAGCAAGGAATGTATATTAGATCGAGGTAAGCGGTTTTAACCCCTATAGGGGTAAAACCGTTTTTCTTTTGGGGAATAATCAAAATTTGGAGTTGCTTTTTATACAGATTCGGGTAAAATGAAATTCCGCGTCAAAATTTGGATGATAAGAGAGGGTTGGAGATGTCTGATAAGAACCATCGGGATTGGCCGGAGGATCTGGCCCGACTTCGATATACCCTGAAATTTGTTGAAAAAAGCCTGGAAGAGACGGAATCCAGGGCAAGCAACCTTGCTGAACAGGTCAAGCGTTCCAGCCGGGTGGTAAAATCCGACAGCAGCCAGGAATTTATCGATATGATGATCAATGCCCGGATTCATGAAAGCACCCAATTAAAACTGCGCAATTTGGCCGGGGCCCGAAATAAGCCTTACTTTGCCCGGATCGATTTTAAAGAGGCTGACAAAAAGGACGCTGAAAAGTTATATATCGGAAAAATGTCTCTGATGCGCGATGAAGACAAAGCGATGATCATCGTGGACTGGCGGGCGCCTATAGCTAATCTTTATTATGAGGGGCGCTTAGGTGAAGCAGGCTACGATTGCCCTCAGGGGCGGATTTGCGGGGAGTTATCTCTGAAACGTCAGTATTCCATCGAATCCGGCGATTTGAAGGGTTTTTTCGATATCGATATTACGACTACCGATGAATTTCTCCAACAGTTTTTGGGGGCCAATGCAGAAAACCGGTTGAAGGATATTGTGTCTACCATTCAGGTGGAGCAAAACCGGATCATCCGTGCGCCGCTGGAAATTCCCCTGATTATCCAGGGGGTAGCCGGTAGCGGCAAAACGACTATCGCTTTACACCGGATTGCCTATTTAATTTACAATTACCAACATACGTTTAAACCGGAAAACTTTATGATTATCGCCCCCAACCGGCTGTTTCTCAATTATATTTCGGAAGTATTGCCTGAGCTTGGAGTCGAACAGGTTAAGCAAACGACGTATATTGATTGGGCATTGGAATTGATCGATGAGAAAGTGAAGGTTCTAGATCCGTATTATAAATTAATCGCCTTTGTTGATCATAATGCCACTCCCGATGAAGTAGAATATAACCGTAAAGTCCGGGCAGTATCGGAATTCAAGTCATCGCTTGTTTTTAAAAAAGCACTGGAAGAATATGCGGCTTGGATCGAACGGACGCTTTTGCCGGAGACCGATTTCGGAACAGAGGGTTGGACAGTTTATACGGCTGAGGCCATTGCCCAGCTATATTATCATGACTATAAGCACTGGCCTTATTATCAACGGATTGAACAATTAAAGAAGCACTTCCGCAAACGGCTGAAAGATATGAAGCAGGAGATTTTGCTTAAATTGCAACATACCTGTCAGGCCCGGATTGACCGGTTAAAGTTCACCATGCCTGAATCAGAAGGCCGACAGCAACAAATTATCCGGCTTATTGAAGCTAAGGATGGGCAAGTTCGGAAAGTTGAGCAATTTGCCAAGGAAGGAATTAAAGAATATACTAAAAAAATCCCTAAGATCAGCGCACTGAAATATTATCATCGTTTGTTTCGGGAAACAGAGCTTTATGAACGGTTTGTTGCTCCGAAGCTCCAGCCTGAGCTGGCTTCTTTTTTGCGGGAGGAGACCCTGAAGGTATTGGAAGCCAAATCGTTGGATTATGAAGATTTGGCGCCGGTCATCTTTTTGAAGCATTGCTGTTATGGCTGGGGCGAACGGTTACGGGTTCGGCATATTGTTATCGATGAAGCCCAGGATTTCAGCGTTTTTCAATATGATACCCTCCATACGATCATCAAAGACAGTAGTTTCACGATTTTAGGCGACATCAATCAGGGGATTCATGCCTATCGCGGGATCCGGAATTGGCGTCTACTGCAACAGGAGGTTTTCGGAGAGGATAAGAGCCAAATTCTGACCTTGGAGCAGAGTTACCGGACGACAGCAGAAATCATGGAGGCCGCCAATCAGGTGTTGGCTCATTCCCGCCTAACCGAGGTGTTATTGGCCAAACCGGTCGTCCGTCGCGGGGAACCGGTGGAGGTTACCGAGGTTGCCGGGTATCTGGAGATGATTGGAGCTATTGATAGTGCTATTGGTGAGTTGCGGCGCTTGTATCGGTCGATTGCGGTGATCACTAAAACATCAGCTGAAGCCCAAGACATTTTCCAGGAGTTGAAAGAGAGAGATTACCAGCCTGTACTCATCCAGGGGACTGAGGACGAATACCACGGGGGGATCGTAATTCTCCCGTCTTACTTGGCAAAAGGCTTGGAGTTCGATGCGGCGATCATCGCTGACGGCAGTGAAGCCAATTATCGGCGAGATAATGAACTGGATATTAAGCTTCTTTATGTAGCCATGACCCGGCCGCTGCACCGGCTGATCATTTATTACTATGGCGAATTAAGCGGATTGCTGAAAGAGGTTGGTAAGGGCCGGACTTTGCAGGAATAGGTGCGTGGCGCAGGGCGAGAGTGGGAAAAGGGTATTGGGTCCTAGGTGATTAGGGTACTTGGTGATGAAAGGAACGCGACGCGTTCCCACAATTATTTACCCGCAAACCCGTACCCCGTACTCGATATCCTTTTTCACTCATGTCCGAAATGGAAATGTTAGAAAATTTCTCTTGCCATTACTGGTAGTTTGTCATACACTTAAGGATAAAGAATTTATGAGGTGAAGTACATGAGTCAGAAGTTGAAAGTAGGAATTGTGGGAGCCACCGGTATGGTCGGCCAACGGTTCGTTTCACTATTGGCCAATCATCCCTGGTTTGAAGTGGTGACGGTAGCTGCCAGCCCCCGCTCAGCCGGGAAAAGTTATCAGGAAGCCGTGGAGGGGCGTTGGATTTTTGATGGAGCCGTCCCGGAAAATATTGCTCAATTAACTGTGAAGGATGCAGCGAATGTTAAAGAAATCAGCGATGAAGTTGATTTTATCTTTTGTGCGGTCGATATGAGCAAAGAAGAGACGAAGAAGCTGGAAGAGGCTTATGCTCAACATGATACGCCGGTTGTCTCCAATAACAGCGCCCATCGTTGGACGCCGGATGTGCCCATGGTGGTTCCGGAGATCAATCCTGAGCATATTCAAATTATTGAAAAACAACGGGAGCGTTTCGGAGTTAAACGCGGGTTCATCGCGGTAAAGCCTAATTGCTCCATTCAAAGTTATGTTCCGGCTATTCATCCTTTGTTACAGTTTAAACCGGTAAAGATCGTGGCCAATACCTATCAGGCCATTTCCGGTGCAGGAAAAACCTTTAAGGATTGGCCGGAGATGGTAGATAACGTCATTCCGTTTATCAGTGGGGAAGAGGAAAAAAGCGAGCAAGAACCCCTCCGAATCTGGGGCCGGATCGAAGGCAATCAGATCGTGAAAGCGTCCGAACCGGTGATTACCGCACAGTGTATCCGAGTTCCGGTCAGTGACGGGCATTTGGCGACGGTATTTGTCTCCTTTGAAAAGAAACCTTCGAAAGAGGAAATCATCGACATTTGGACCAATTTCCAAGGGAAACCGCAGCTTTTGGGTTTACCCAGTGCACCGAAACCGTTTTTAAAATATTTTACCGAAGACAATCGGCCCCAAACCCGATTGGATCGGGATTTTGGAAACGGTATGGGAATCACCATCGGACGGTTGCGTGAAGATGCCATTTTTGACTATAAGTTTGTGGCATTATCCCATAATACCTTGCGCGGTGCAGCCGGCGGTGCGGTATTGATTGCCGAATTGCTGAAAGCGGAAGGATATATTCAGCCTAAGTGAACATAAGGCTCGTGAAGCCGAGCTGTTGAGTATTTTGGGGAGCGTCGCAAACAGGCGATGCTCTCTTTTGATTGCACCGTAGAGCGATGTTTAATTAAAGGAAAAAAAGTCAAAATAATAGAATACATCATTACTCCAATTTGGAATGGACGGTACTTACGTGAATCATAATTTTTTTCATTTACCTGATGTGAATCCGGCTGAGTTATCGCCGGCGGTTTGGGCTTATATTGGCGATGCAGTCTATGAGTTGTTTATCCGAAATCTTCTCATCAGTCGTGGACCGGCCAAAACTGGCCAATTGCATCAGGAAGCGGTGCAGAAGGTTAAAGCATCGTTTCAGGCTCAGCTTCTTGAGAAAATCGAACCATTGTTGGATGAAGAAGAGTTACATATCGTTAAACGGGGCCGAAATGCTAAAACCGGCCATGTGCCCTCCGGAAGCGATGTCATCACGTATCGGCATAGTACGGCGTTCGAAGCATTGCTTGGCTTCTTATATCTCTCAGGCAAGCTGGATCGGATTGTGGCATTGCTGGAACAAGCCCTGAATATGGATGGAGGGGATTTGCATGCTGAAGGTTGAATTATTGCGATATACTCCGGAGCCGGATCGGTTGGTTGCCGCTGCAGCCCGGCTGTGTTATTCAGCGGTGGGGATCGACCAGATTTTAGAAAATATGGATAGTGAGCAGATTCAAAAATTGTTGAACCGAATCCGGGAAAGCGGGCATGAATCGCCGATGGAACATGCCAGTTTTACGTTTGGAATCGAAGGTGTCAGCCGGGCTTTAACCCATCAGTTGGTTCGCCATCGGATTGCGTCCTATTCCCAGCAATCTCAACGCTATGTGAAGTTAAAACCCTTTGACAAAGTGGTACCGCCGACGGTTGCCAATCATCCGGAAGCAGCTGCCATCTTTCAGGAGACCATGGACCAGATCGCTGCGTCCTATCAGCGCTTGCTGGAGATAGGGATACCGGCGGAAGATGCCCGGTTTTTACTGCCCAATGCCTGTGAGTCAAAGATCGTGGTCACGATGAATGCCCGAAGTTTGATGCATTTCTTCGAGATCCGGACCTGTGTCCGGGCCCAGTGGGAGATTCGCCAACTGGCATTGGCAATGCGGGAGCAGGTTAAAAAAGTGGCCCCCTTACTTTTTAAGTTGTCCGGGCCGACCTGTGAGACCCATGGATATTGTCGGGAGGGCAAAATGGGTTGCGGCCGGGCTCCTTCGTTGGAAACACTGATGTCGTGTTTTAATAAACAGTGAAAGAACAGGGGATTTTCAATGGCAGAAGAACAGATTGAAGGCAGAAATCCGGTGTTGGAAGCCTTACGTGCCCGCCATCCGATGATCAAAATATATCTACAAAAAGGTGAGCCCGGCAAAGCTCTCCGTGATGTAGTCCGTCTGGCGGGTGAACGAAAAATACCCATCAATTATGTTGAAGGACATGTCCTGGATCGCATGGCGACGACCCGGAATCATCAGGGGGTTATTGCCATTGCTGCTGGCTGGGATTATGCATCGATAGAAACGATTTTTCAAAAAGCGGAAGAGCGGGGAGAAGCGCCGTTTATTCTCATCCTGGACGGAGTCGAAGATCCGCAAAATTTGGGGTCCATTATCCGGACAGCCGAAGCTACCGGAGTTCATGGTATTATTATTCCGGAACGGCGGGCGGCAGGATTGAGCCCTGCGGTCAGCCGGGCTTCAGCGGGAGCCGTTGAGTATGTGCCGGTGGCCCGGGTCACCAATTTGTCCCGGACCATCGAGGAGCTTAAAAAACGGGGATTGTGGTTTACTGCTGCGGAAATGAACGGAGAACTGGAGTATGATCAGGCCGATCTGACCGGCCCTATCGGTTTGGTACTCGGCGGGGAAGGCGGTGGCGTGTCCCGTTTGGTTGCTGAACATTGCGATCAAAAGGTGCGGTTACCCATGTGGGGCAAAGTCAATTCATTAAATGTTGCTGTGGCCACGGGCGTGTTGCTCTATGAAATCCGGCGGCAGCGGAAATTGAAAAATGAATGAACAGTCAAAAATGGCAAAACTTATTTAAAGAACACAGTCGGAGATTACTGTGGGTCGTTGGGGTATGGCTGCTGTGGACAATGATGTTGGGGCGAACGGCACCGATACTCACTCCTGATTTGGATCAAACGATTGACAGAAAAGTGATCCAGTTTGAACATTATGATTTTACCATTACGACTCAAAGGCAACAAGGCCACTTGGATGTTCGGGCAGTGGCTGAAGTTAAGGTTGTTTCCGACCGGGTTCATCAGATTCAATTTTTATTGACCAATTTGTATCAAATTCGGATTTGGTCGATAACGGTGAACGGTAGGGAACTTGAATACCGCTATATTGGCGATGTGGTTCAAGTGGACCTTCCGTTTTCTTGTTTTCGGGGGAAACGATTGACGCTTACCGTGGACTACCGGATGGAGCGAGTAACGGTGAGTGCCGATGTTTTGGCTGAGTTGCGGGGCAATTGGTATCCTAAAAATATTTTGCCTGAGCCGGCTCGGGCTGTTTTTAAGCTGGATGTGCCGGAGGGTTATATCGGTATAGCTAACGGGCATCCTCTTAAGGTGATCCGGGAAGAGGAGCGGCGAATTTTCTACTGGGAAATGGAGAATCCGGCGACGTCTTTCGGAGTGTCCATCGGAACCTATCAACAGCGGACTGAATCCGTCCAGGGACGTCCTTTCCATCTGTATTACCTTTCAAGCATTGGACCGGAGATGATTCAAAAGACAGTTCGGTGGTCGGAGAAGATTTTTGGGATATATCAGGATGAATTTGGAGGAATCTTGCCGGATAATTTCACGGTGGTGATTAATGACACTCCGTTGGGAGAATCCGCTTTCGGCTCCTTGATTTACCTCCACTATCGTTCATCAGGGCAGGAAACCACCGATGAGACGCTTTTTGAGGCTTTGGCTCATGAGATCGCTCATTATTGGTGGGGGAACTTAATTGTACCAAAAAACGTTTATGATTGGTGGATAGTTGAAGGCTTTGCCACCTATTCGGCAGCTGTCGCCGGATGGAGGATGGCGCCAGTTGAAAACATCAGCCTGAATCAAATCCGGGATCGGCAGAAATGGCGTGAACGTTACGCAGAGACCGTCACCAAGCTCAAACAGTATTGCTTTCCTGAGCTGGCTCTGGCGGAAATATCACCTTTTGATATTCAACGGGAGTTGTTTTATAGTAAAGGCCCGTTCGTTTTGGCGATGCTTCGGGAACAGCTTGGCGAAGCAGAGATGCAACGATATCTGAAGAAGTTTGTAAACCGTTACGCCGGCCGGACAGCTGGGGTACGGGATTTTACCCGTTTGGGGGCAGAATTGTACGGAACGGGTATCCTAAATTTCTTCCGGCAGTGGATTTATTCTACTGGTGCTTACAATGTAAAATTGGATCGGGTTACAATTCGGCCGACAGCCGGGGGATATCAGGTTACGGTGGTTGTTAAAAGGAATGGACAGTTATCGTTGCCGGACCGGGTTCGGATAGAAATTATTACCGACGGGCGAGTTTACTCAGAACTATTGCAATTTAAGGGGGTAAGTGTTACAATTCAAAGAACATTGCCTGTTAAACCCCTAAAAATTATGGTGAATCCCAGGGATGAAATATTAGAAATGGATGATCAGGATAATCTTTGGAATTGAATTCAGTGACCTTTGATCTGGCTTGGATGAGAGGTCGGGGATCCTTTCTTGACGTGAAAACGGCAATTATTGTATAATATTTCTAAATTGTATGATGAAATTGTAATATTTATCTGGAAAGTATTACTATTTAATGGACAGGCTTAATTTTCTTCTTTTTTGATTCCCCGATCAATACTGCAACCGGAGGCGATAACGTGGGAGCTAAACCCCAAAGAGAAACAACTGAGATCTATGATGAGATGCAGGATGAGATGATCGTTGAAGCCGCGCGTCAGGGGGATGATAGTGCGCAGGAATTTTTGATCAATAAATATAAAAATTTCGTACGGGCCAAAGCTCGGTCGTATTTTTTGATCGGTGCGGATCGGGAAGATATCATTCAAGAAGGCATGATTGGGCTTTATAAAGCCATTCGTGATTTTCGTAACGATAAACTGGCTTCTTTCCGGGCGTTTGCTGAATTATGTATTACCCGTCAAATCATTACAGCCATCAAGACGGCCACCCGGCAGAAACATATTCCTCTGAATTCATATATTTCCTTGAATAAGCCGATTTATGATGAGGAATCGGATCGCACGTTATTGGACGTGCTTTCCGGAACCAAAGTGACGGATCCGGAAGAGTTGGTTATCAGCAGAGAGGAATTTGTCGATATAGAGAATAAAATGGGTGAATTTCTGAGCGATTTGGAATGGAAAGTTTTGATGTCTTATTTGGACGGCCGATCATATCAGGAGATAGCCAAAGATTTGCGCCGTCATGTGAAATCTATCGACAATGCATTGCAACGGGTTAAACGGAAATTAGAACGGTATCTTGAAAAACGGGATGAAAATTTCGGCAGTTGAAATGTAATGAATAATTATAAGCTTTGATTTATCAGGGCTTTTTTATTTTAAATTTATTAGGGCTTTTTTTATTTTGTCGATAATTTGATGAATTTCCCGATTTCACCTCGAAAAGTGATAATTTTGTCATTTTTAGATACATCAATCTCGGAGTATGATAAAATAAAATAAGAAGAGGGCCAAAATTTCGTGCTGCTTTGAAATGCATGTAAATTTTATGGAAAGATTGCATCCTTTTTTTGTTAAAAATGTAAAACAAGATAAAGAGGAAAGTTTTTTTATGTTGAATTGTGTTAAAATAAGTTATATTTTACAGATGATTTAAAGAAATTGCAGCATTAACCAAATTTTTCCAATAATTTCCTATTCAATCTAAACGGGAATGGGAAACAGGAGGCAGATCAAGTGACTCGAAAAGCGGCGGCGATACTCCTTGTATTTTGTCTGATTTTATCTTTCGGCATGGCAACATGGGCGAAAGATAAAACAGTTTACGTTGAATATTCGAAAGAAGAGGGAAAGGACGATTATTATCCTAAAGTTGGTTTTGATTGGCGGATTAACTATTATTGGGGATTTGCTGCCAACCACCAATTTGAGGTTGGCGGAGACAGTGAAGCAAAAACCTATATGGAAGTCAGGCGTTTATTTATTGACCAGCAACTTGCTTTGATTTTCAACGGTGAGACGTCCGAATCCTACGATTCATTCGGCATCAAGGTGAATGCCTATTTCCCCCTGAATGATTTGGTATCCTACAACTGGGCTCTTATATACAATACTTATTTCGGTAAGCGGCACAACAATCCTTATGCTTTGGATTATCATGCATTAAAAGCATTCGGCGAATTGCGGTACAAAATAAATAACAGGTTGACGGCGTTGATTAACGGCGAATGGCGAATGTATCAATATGATATCAAGGATGCAACAAATACTGATCCGGATTATTCGGAAATGCAAGTATCCACCGGGTTGGGTTGTCAGATCAAAGAAAACTTTTATATCGAAGGAGTATATAATTGGACAGATACGCGGTATGATGATCCCGGGATAAACAAAAAGTTTGGGAATGGCTTCATTTTCAACGGAAATTATGCGTATAAAAAACGTACATTTTATGTGAAATATCCGTTTTCCCAAAATGATCGGACTTCGGTGGTAGGTGTGTCATATACATTTTGAGCCGTCGCGGCGGAGGTAAGGCGTACGAAGATGGAAAGCCGGAAACGGGCCGGGATCAACCCGGCCGATATACGAAAGATCTTTTATTATCTGGTTTTTGGGGTTCTCACCACGGTGTTAAGCATTTTAACTTACAGTATATTGGTCTGGTTAAATATTCATTATATGGTCAGTAATGTCCTGGCTTTCGTCGTGGCGGTGAGTTTTGCGTACATAACCAATAGACGATGGGTTTTCAAGACGGGAGAACCCGATAAAGTGGATGTGATGGAATTTTTGCGATTTATTGCTTCCAGAATTTCCACATTGATTTTTGAAAGTATCATTCTGTTCATCTTTATAACCCTGTTGGAATTCAATCCATACGTGGTGAAGGTGATCGCCAATATGATCGTGATTTTCTCCAATTACTTTTTAAGCGAATTTATCGTGTTTAAAAAGGAAGTAACTACCACCATAAAAGAGGTATAACCTGTGTCTGGATTTACAAGACCGTCTATCGTTGCCGTATTGATACTGATACTCATATCCGGATATGCCTTGTTTGTGCCTCCGTTATTAGGTTTGGCTGATAACGGCGATTTCGGCCGAATTATGCTGCCCAACGGGTTGCGTCATGAGAGAGAACGCAACCCTAACGATTATTTTGGTTACTTCAATTATAAATATGACAAGCTCCAGTATTATAACGAAGTTAAGCCGGACAAATCCACCCACAGCCTGATTATCAAGGCGGCTATAGCCTTGGATGATTTGTTCACCAGGGACAATAAATTTGATATTCGTTTCTTGGCTGTGATAAATCTGGCGGTTTTGGCGTTGGCTATGTATTGGCTGGTGGAAGTCGCCGGAAGAATGCTTGATAATACGGTATTTAAGTATGTTATTGGCCTGGCGGCCGTCGTTATATTCGGTGATATCGGTTATACGGTATATTTCAACAGTTTTTTCGGAGAGAGTATCGCTTATACATTCTTTCTCTTGTCCGTCGCCGCCTTGCTCAGGTTTTCAGTGGATCAAGAGGTAAAACTGAAATATATTCTCATCTTCCTATTTTCCAGCATGATTTTTATCGGCGCGAAAAACCAGTATTCGTTGAACGGAGTTTTGTGTTTCTTTATTCTCCTTTCCGTTTTGATACTGAAGATCTCTAATTGGAAAAAGTTAGCCGCCGTAGTTTTGGGATGCGGTATAATCCTTTTTTCAGTCTGGATGTACCGGGTTATCGATGAAAATATTTACCTTATTAACAAATATCATTCCATTACCCGCGGTGTATTGGTGTTTGAGCCGAAAGCCCAGGATATTACCAAAAAGATCGGACTTGACGAGCAATTTGCTTTACTGGCGGGAACCATCTATTTCGATAAAACACCGGCGATCAATCCCAAACATGAACTGTTGTTGGATAACTTTTATCCCAGATATAACGTATTCTCCCTCGCTTTGTATTATCTGACGGATTCCAAGGCGTTTAAGAAAATCATGGAGTTTGGGCTGAAAAACAGTTTTGCCATACGTCCGGAGGTTTTGGGCAATTTCACCCGGGATTCGGGGAGAAAGTACGGCGAGAAAACGAAATTCTTTTCATTGTGGAGTTACATTAAGGAAAATCATGTCCCCAACTCTGCGCAATTCATCTTTTTCTTCCTTCTCGTCTGTTTCGGCATTACCATAATCAGAATCACGGGCTACCGGAAAGCCGGAGCGGCCCGACTGGCATATTACAGCGAGGTGGTCATGCTCTATGTGGTGCTGACCGGGTTTTCCCAGGTATTGATCTCTTTTATCGGCGCAGGAGATACGGACTTGAAAAAGCATTTGTTCATGACCACCGTGACCTGGGATATCTTGTTTTATTATAACTTCGCTTATCTTGCTTCGGTTATCTGGAAAAAGAAAATCAAGGTTTAATCTTGGAATAGATTTCGATGAGAAGGGGTTGTGGCAATGGTTAAGTTGGACAAGAGCATCTTAAAACGCATCGATCTGGTCAACATTTTCATCATAACCATGTTCTTCGGCTTGATTATGGTGTTCTCCTATCTGAAACTGGATGCGAATCCGGGAAGCATTTTTCTGGTGTTCCTGGTCATGGTCGGGACGATCGTGGGGTATTATACCAATATTACCGCATCCCTTCTTTATTCCATCATGTTTGTCTTTTTGTATGCCAGTTTTCAGATTTACCTGAATGTTGCAAAACGGGTTCCCATTGGCGGCGACGTCTATTTCTGGATGTTGGCCGTTCCTTTATTTACGATTATGTTCGCTTACTATGGGACGCTCATTCGGGACCTCCAGGAAAAGAACAGCAGTTTGATGAAGGAAAATGAAGAGCTGGTGATGATCGACAAAGATACCGGCTTGTTAAGCTCCCAGGCTTTCTTCAAAGAACTGCAGGTTTATATGAAAATCAATGAACGATTCAATATCGATCTTTATTTGATGCTGATCAAAGTGAAATATGAGAACGAAGTCATTCGAATCCTCGGTGAGTCAAAGTATAACAAAATGGTGAACGAAATCTCCAAGGTCATCAGTTCCATGCTTCGGGAAGAAGACCGCAAACTGATATTGAGAGATGCGAATATGTTCGCCGTGATTCTGCTCTCGAATAAAGGCGGTGCCAAGAGCATTAAGGAGCGATTGAAAGGTCAGATTCAGAACATTGACTTCAAGGATGATGCGGTCATTAACAATTTAAACTTGGAAGTTATGGTGGGTGTCGCTCAGTATCATTCGGAAGAAAAATGCAGTCCTTATGAATTTTTCAAGAAGGCTGAAAGAGATCTGGAGTATGATGTGTAAATGATTTCATCAAAACGTGGTGCGGTTATTCGAATGATGATTTTGGCGGTCATGTTTTTGGCTTCGAATAACATGGATGCGGAAGCATCAGCCTTTACGAAAAATGAGAGCTATGTATTGTTATATGACCGTTTATACGATTACGCTTCAAATAGCAGCGATGTGCTCCGGCAATATATTGAGCTTAAGGCCTACGGGGCGGATGTGGTATTGCTCCGGGCCGAGCGATCGGATGTTGAAATAACGGATAAAAAGACCCGAATCATTTCATTTCCCTCCAGTTTTGAATCGGCTGAAAAGTATCAACAGGCTTTACAAACGTTCAAAGGTTATAAAGTCACGCCGTTTAACGGGAAGAGTATTTTACCCGCCAAAAAGGGAAAAAACAAGGGGTTATTCCTCGCAGTTTCTGAAGTTTATCCGTTTTCGGATCTGAATAAATTGATGGATCTGGCTGAAAGGCTGCATAGCAAAGGGATCGGATTCATTGTATCGATTATGCCGGTATATGACAATTATCAGTTTGAAGCATTTCAAAAATTTGTGGATGTATTGAAGTATGTCGGGAAAAAGGGAGGAAGAATATTTATCCATTTCCCGGTTGTGAACTATGAAGGGACATATAATCTGGATCCGACGGCTTTGTTTGAGAAAGCGCTGCAAGAATATAGGAACCGCGGCTTAGAGATCTTAGGCATTACGTTACCGCAAAATAAGATGTTGAACGACTTGAGAGTCTATGACGGGTTGGGGTTGCCGTTCATTCTGGTTACGGAAGCGGACGGGAAGATCAGCGCCGATTTGGACCTGTTCAAGGTTTCCCGGGCACTCAATGACTTTATCGTCATTAAGGGTACTTATATTGATAATTTTGACTTTTTCGGATACCGGGGAAAAAATTTCTACGACGGGGAACAGGCCGTTATGGTAACGGCTCAGGGGAAAGAAGACAGGTTATTCCATCTGCTAAGCGTATTGGAAGATGAACGGGTTCCGGTCTGGCAGTTCAGAGTGAGCGATTATCGCCAAAGGCTGCGGAATCTCGGTTTCGACAAGCATGTCGGGATATTTGAAGAGCAGGAAAAGTCGCAACATGAAAAATTCCTGGAAGAAGAGATGCGAAAGATCCGGGGCGAAAACCTGGAAGGGGAAAAGTTCGTCCAAGGCTATGATATTTCCACATTTTCGGCTGTTGTCGTAAAAATGGCAGTGTTTCTTTTGGGCATATTCTCCGTTATGGTCATGATCTCCAGGCGCTTTAATTTACGCAAGTTCTTTAAGGATCAGTGAGGAGTGACATTTTTGTTACAAAACATCTATGACTACCTGTTGCTGTGGTCGCTGTTTTCCATATGGCTTGTTATGCTCATCAATAACGTGCTGGTCACCGGCGGATTTATCTGCTACCTGAAACATACCGGAAAAAACAAACCTGTGGTGCCTGAGGAGGATTTACCCTTTGTTTCCGTATTGATTCCCGCGCATAACGAAGCGAAAGTTATCGGGAAAACCGTGGAAGCGATATTAGACGCGGATTACGCCAAAGACAAATACGAAATTATCGTGATCAATGATAATTCAAGCGACAATTCCGCGGAAATCCTGGAAAGAATCAAGGCGAACCATCCGGGAAGGATGCTCACCATTATCAATACCGATAACATTATCGGAGGTAAAGGCAAATCCAATGCCTTAAATATCGGTCTGGCCCAGAGCAAAGGGTCGTTCATTGCGATTTATGATGCGGATAACACTCCGGAGAAAAGCGCCCTGCGGGAACTGGTTTATGCGATTATGAATGATCCGAAAGCGGGGGCGGTCATCGGCAAATTCCGTTGCCGTAACAGAAACAGAAATCTCCTGACCCGGTTTATCAATATCGAAGGCATATATTTTCAGTGGATGGCCCAGGCGGGCCGTTGGCAGCTGATGAAGCTGTGTACGATTCCGGGGACCAATTTCATTATCCGCAGGAGTATCCTCGATGAGTTGGGCGGTTGGGATACCCAAGCCATTACCGAGGATACGGAAATCAGTTTCCGAATATACCGGTTAGGGTATCATATCCGGTTTTGTCCCTATTCCGCATCCTGGGAGCAGGAGCCGGAAACTCTGGCCGTTTGGTTCAAACAGCGTAAACGATGGGTCAAAGGCAATTATTATGTGTTGATCAAAAATTTCAAGTATTTGTTTGATCCCGATGCCGGCCCTGTAAGATTCGACCTTATTTATTATTCGGCTGTGTATGTCCTGTTTTTATCGTCGTCGGTCATTTCAGACCTCATTTTCATCCTCGGATTTGGGGGATTTATCCAGACGACGATTCTGGGGTACAGCTTGTTGTTGTGGGTCATGGCTTACCTGTTGTTCCTGCTCTCTGTATTCATCGCCTTAAGTACAGAAAAAGGCGAGCTCAGGTTGTCCAGGGTATTTACTGCGATGATCATGTACTTTACCTATTGTAAACTCTGGTCCATCATTACTGTGGTTGGATTGGCCAGTTATACTGCAGATTTTATTTTAAAAAGAAAAATAACATGGTACAAGACTGAAAGGTTTTAGGGGGAGCATGATGAGGAATCTGAAGAAATTGATGTTGATTATGTTAATGATGGGTTTGGCGCTCAGTTTGGTTCCAATAAGCGCCGACGTAAGGGCTGCCAATATTCAGGAAACGGCGGCGCAACAGACGGAGCCCAATGAAGAACCCTGCGATTGCGATAATCCTGAGGCAGCGGAGAGTCAATCCGTAGCGGCGAAGAAGTCAGGTTCGGGCGCTAAAACTCAAGATTCTAAAACGCAGGACGCCAAAGGCCGGTCTAAGACCGAACAGACTCAGAAGTCGTCCGTTACATTGACTCCCGGCGTCATCGACGAAACGAAACAAATTACCATTCGAAAACTGCCTAACGATCAACTGGAGTATACATACAGGGTGATTAATGACATTGAGCTGCGAGGGATTAACGGGGAGAGCTCATGGTATTTCCTGGTTGAGAAAGGCATGAAAGCTACATATTTCAAATTCAACTTGTATTGCCGGATGAACGAATTGATTAAACCGAATATTTCGTATTTTACCGTTTATATGAACGATCTCCCCATCAAATCCATGAGGATTAAAGATGTCAACGGCACGTTGATGAATCAGTGGGAGATTGTCATTCCCACCAGGACCATTAATGTGGGTTATAACGAGTTAAAGGTCAGGTCCCATACGCGGATCACCGATGAGCCCTGCGAAGATGATAAAAACATCGCCAACTGGGTGATCATCGACGGAAAAACCAATTATGTGGCTCATTTCAGAAAAGACGTGACTTCGGGGGGTATCTCCAATTTTACCAGGCCGTTTGTCAGCATGCATGCGGACGATGCGCCGGGAATCGGCGTGGTCATTCCCGATCAGCACAATGACAAAGAACTCTCCGCCGCGTTGACCTTGATTGCCCATATGAGATACAGTGGTTCGGCCTTTGAGGTGCCTTCTACGTTGATCAAAGCCGGCGATGTTCGGGTAGCCGATTTTGACAGCCTGATTTATGTGGGCAATTATAAAAGCGTTCCCGAAGCGCTCAAAGGAGTCATCCGCACTCAGCCGAGCCTTTATACGGATACTGCCCACATTTACAGGTCAACGCTGGATAAAGGCAGAAAGCCGGTGTTGATGATCGTTTCCGATAACGGAGATAGGCTGATGGAAGCCGTGAAATCCTTGAAAAACAGTGATATAAAAATCCAGATGAACCGGAAATATCAAAAGCTTAAACCCCATTTGGATACGACCATCAAGGAACAACGCGTCAGCGACTATATTTATCTGAAAGATCTGGGGATTAACGGCATCGAAGTCAAAGGGAGAAATCTGCAGGTTGCTACCATCGGTATCCGGATTCCTACCAACCAGATGCTGGCCAATGACGCAAAACTTGTCCTCAATGTGAGATACTCCGATAATCTGGATTTTGAAAAATCCTATGTGACGGTTTATATTAACGGTATTCCGTCAGGAAGCCACAGACTCGTCCGGGAATTGCGGAACCGCCATACCATGACTTTTTATGTTCCGGATGAATTGCGGCGTAAGACGTACTTTGATGTCAGGATAGTCTTTGAAATGATATCGGACGGCATTATCGATTGCAAACGAAACCTGGCCAGTACGCCGTGGGCATATATCATCGAAGATTCCTATTATTTCTTCCCGAAACAGGAGAGGTATCTTAAGCTCCTGAATAATCTGCCGTTCCCCTTCTCCAGAAATGACGATCTGGATCCGACAACCATCGTCATGCCCGACAATCCTACCAGGGACGACTATTGGATCGCCGGGAAAATTGCAGCACTGGCCGGGATCGGCGTGAAAAACAATGAAGGCGTTATTGATGCGGTAAAAGGCTCAAAACTGGGTTCGAAGAGTCAGGTTAACAATTTGGTTATCTTCGGAACTCCGGGAGAAAACAGAGCCATCAAACAGGTCAACAGTTATTTGTGGTTCAAATACAATAAACAGTTTAACACCGTGCTGTCCAATGAAAAGATCGAATTGTTGCCGGAAACGGCAAAAACCGCGACTTTCATGGAGATTAAGACTTCTCCATACAATCATGAAAAAGGGATGATGACCATCACGTCCCTGGATAAGAAGTCGTTGATGGACGCCCTCGTTTATTTGGAGAATGATCGGCGCGGATTTTTGACCGGGGATGCGGCGATCATCAGCAAAGACGGAGAACTGCAGAATTTCAGGTTCCAAAAGGATGAAGACATGCGGCCTGAAGTGAATAAACCGCGGCTCGCCAACAAGAATCTTTGGAATTTACTTAAATTCGCCGTAGCGTTGCTCTTGTTCTTAGGTATCGGCCTTGGTTTCTACCTGTATAAAAATAAAAGGAAAAAGGATTGACAGTCATCCGGCGGGTCTGGAGGTGCCATGGGAAGAAAGTATGTAAAACATGTGCTGGTTATCTTCATTTTCCTGGTTATACCGGGTATTCTGGCGTATTATTGGATTTATGCCGATAAACCCATAAAAGATATGGGAAGGACGGCGGTCGATTTCTCCGGGTACCATTGGGAGCGAACGGCGCTGGAAAGGTTTGTCGACAGACATTTTATCCAAGATGGTTTCGTCCGGACCAATTTGGTCGATACCGAACAGGGGGAACTTGCTTCAGGGGAGGATTTTTTATCCGAATCCGCCGGGCTTTTAATGTTATATTATCTGAAACAGGATGATCGGGAAAAATTCGACAGGGAAGTTCATCTTTTGACGACCCATTTTTTCAATGGAAACCAGCTGTTTAAATGGAGGATTCGTCCCGGGGTCAACCGGGAGACGGTCAATTCTACCGTCGATGACCTGCGAATTGTCAAAGCGTTGTTGCTGGCCGCCGAAAAATGGGGCAGGACGGATTACCGTGTGCTGGCAGCAAAACTCTCAGTCCGGCTGCTCAACCATTGCGTCACGGGAAATGCGCTTAGAGCTTATGACTCGCCGCACAGTCCCGAAGCGCCCTTCGTCTATTACGATTTTGCAGCCATGCAGCGCATGGGAGAGTTTAACCGGAAGTGGTCGACGCTGGCGAAAGTGAATATGGAGAAGATATTACGGCGGCAGATTAAGGGATTGCCTTTGTTTAAAGACGATTGGTTCGCAAAGGATAATGCATTTCCTACGGTGGAAAACCTGATGGTCTTGATGCACTTGTCCGAGGCCGGCGTCAAAGACCCGGAGTCCCTCCAATGGTTGAAGGAACAACTGAAACGGAAAGGGCTGTTCGGGAAATACTCGATGAAAGGGAAGCCCTTAAACTCGGTGGAATCTCCGGCCATCTACGCCATTACGGCGATCATTGCCAAGCTGAACGGTGATGAAGAACTTTATGGTTTGGCTGCGGAACGGCTGAAAGGCATGCAGAATCTGGTTGACGGAGAGTATTACGGTGGATTTATCGACTTGAAACAGCTTTCGGCGTTCTCTTTTGATCAGCTTTTGGCGTTGTTAGCCTATTAACCCACGGACGGTAGAAGGATGAAGATGAGAATTGAAGCGCTTTCCGGACTTAAATTATCGCTGCGATTCCCTGGGAAACTTCTGGCCGGGTGCTTTATCCTGGCCATGGTTGCCGGTTCTTTCGCCCGGGATCCTTTGCATGCTGCCGGATGGTTTTCCCATAAGGCAAGGGATGAAGGGGCGCCCGTTTTATCGGCGGCCCATCAACATAAGGAACAATTGATGAAATATTTCAAGGAAATTTACGGGAAAAAGATTTTAAGCGGCCAACACGTTTCCAAGGGCTTTATGGAAGTGGAAGCCATCGATAAAGTGACCGGAAAAAAACCGGCCATTCTCGGACTGGATTTTATGGATTATTCTCCTTCCCGGGTGGAACGAGGGACCCGAGGGGATGCAACCGAAAGGGCCGTTCAATGGTGGCGCGAGGGCGGATTGGTTACGTTTTGCTGGCATTGGAATGCGCCCACGGGTTTGATTGACCGGGGCCCGGACCGATATTGGTATCAAGGGTATTATACCAGGGCAACCACGTTTAATTTAGAGAAGGCGCTGCGGGATACCAAGTCCAAGGAATATCGGTTAGTGATTCGGGATATTGACGCCATCGCCGAGGAATTGAAGAAGCTCCGGGAAGAAGGGGCTCCGGTGCTGTGGCGGCCGTTGCATGAAGCCTCCGGGGGCTGGTTCTGGTGGGGCAGTAAAGGCCCAAAACCTTATAAAAAATTGTGGCGGCTCATGTATGACCGGATGACGAACCATCACCGGCTGGATAACCTGATCTGGGTATGGAATGGCGAGGATGCCGACTGGTATCCGGGAGATGACGTCGTGGATATCGTCGGAAGAGATTATTATGGAGAAAAGCGGGACTATTCGTCCAGAAAAGAAGAGTTCAGAAAGGTTCAACGTTATGCCAGACGTAAAATGGTAGCCTTAACCGAAACCGGAGTCGTCCCCGATCCGGACCAACTGAAGAAAACGCGTACCCAATGGCTTTGGTTCATGGTATGGTCGGAAGGGTTCGTGCTGAATGGGGATGAATATTCCGAAGAATATACCGAAGCCAAGATGCTCAGGAAGGCATACCATCATGATTACGTGATTACCCGGGATGAATTGCCCCGGTTCAATCGGGACTAATGATTGATAATGCTGATCTTACATAGAAAAGTAGGGATTGCTATGAAAAGAGGTTTCGCTTGGCTTTTTTTGTTCAGCATCGGTTTAATCCTTTGCTTCGCCCACTGGGCGGCGGCCCAATGGTTGCCGGATACCCGGGGCGACCTGTGGTATTATCAGGAAACCTTTTCCGATAAACGGCTTAAAAATAATCAAATTTTAGATAAAAACGGGAAAGTGGTCTGGCGGATCAATACGGCCGAATGGCAGACCAACGCCATCACGGACACCGGGGCGCTGGAACTGGGCGGTGCCCGCTATATGCAACGGGCTGTTCTGGCGGAGGATATCTGGGGGTACAAGCAGGATTATGCCATGGAATTCACACTTAACCTTCAGAAGCTGGGCAATGAGGGCCATTCGGGACGGCCCATCGCCATCATTATCCCGCGGGCCAAAGATGCGCAATTTAATCAATTTTATGCGGTGACCTACTATATGGAAAATACCATATCGAATCTTTTCAAATTCAAGTGGGGCATCGTCAACACGGCGGCGCCGACGAAGATGAAACCGCTGGTGGAAGGGTATTATTTGTTGCGGGAAGACGTGGACTATACCGGCCGGGTGGTTATCCGCAATACGCCGGAAGGGGATGTCCATATCCGTTTTTATATTGACGGGCCCATCAATCCCGCGAAACAATATAAGCCGCTGCTGGAGTATATCGACTCCAGCCCGTATAAAATTACGGCCGGGGTGACCGGACCGGCATTCGGCATGGTGGGCTGGACGGATGCCGCCTGGGGCCTGGCTCCCGTGGTCCGTTATGACAATATCCGCTTGTTCGAGCTCCGTCAGTTTGAAAAATATGAAGTGGAATTGAAGATAAATGTGGAGAATAATCCGAAAGACATTGAAGGCGACGCGGAGTATGATACCGTCAAGTATGTGATCAACAAAGGGATCATGGCGGAATATTCTCCTAATGCCTTCAAGCCCCATGAAAACATTTCGGTGGGGGACTTTCTTAAAGCGCTGGTCATCCTCAAAGAGGGAAAATATCCTGCCGGAACGCCTGTTACAGTTGCCGATTTGATAAAACGCGGTATAGGGCTGGGACTCATCCGGGAAGGTGAGTTTTCCGATTATCGGCAGCCGATAACCCGTTATGACGCAGCGTTGTTGCTGGCCAGATTTTACGGCAATCCGGCGGGAGACAAGACATATTTGACGTTTATCAGGGATTGGGCGGTTATTCCCCAAGAATATCTGCAGGCGGTCCTGTATGCATATTATGAAGGGTATTTGAGATTGGACGACAATCTGGAATTCAACGGGAATCTCCCGATAAGCCGGGCGGAGGCTGCCGCCGTATTCCTCAGGATGCTGGATGCCGGTTACCGGAAAATCAATTACGATTTGGAACTACCCAATATATTATCTAACGGTGCTGTCCTCCAGCGGAATAAGAAGGTCCCGATTTGGGGGAGGGGCGTAACCGGGGATACCATCACGGTACGTTTTAAAAATCAGGTGAAGACGACGGTGGTCAAAAACGGCCACTGGTACGTGGAACTTGATCCGATGCCCCATGGCGGTCCGTACACATTGAAAGTCAATAGTTCGAAAAAGAAGATTACCTTATATAACATTTGGGTCGGGGAAGTATTCGTTATCGCCGGTCAGTCCAACTCGGAGATGTTTTTGGCGGATTGCTACGGTGCCAGCGAAACCCGGAAAAAGTTTTATAACAGTACAAAGTTACGGTTCTATATGGGTGAAGTCATTACGTCGACCCGGCCCAACTTTAACAGCCAAGGGAAATGGTACCGCGCAGAAGGCTGGGTGCTTGATGAATCACCGGCGATCGGTACGTTTTTTGTGGAAAAAATCCTTGAATTAAATAAAGAGTTGTCCCGTGTACCCATCGGCATGATCAAAATGTCGTACGGTGGCACGACAGTGGAAGCATTTATACCTTACGCCATTTTTCAAGAGAACAACTATGTTCAAAAGGATAATGAGGCCATTGTGTCGGGGTTCTGGAACGGTTACATGGAACCCGTAACGCCCTTTGCAGTCAAAGGAGTCATCTATTATCAGGGAGAGCAAAGCGCTCATCTGGGGTATAAGTATGAACCAAAGCTCAGGGATTATCTGCGGGGAATCCGAACCAAGTTTAAAGATCCCAATTTGCCGGTCATCCTGGTTCAGTTGGCCGGTTACGGGTATAACGATTTTCGGACCGACCTGAACGAGTGGCCGATCATCCGGGGCGTTCAGCAGAGGGTGGCCAATACGACTCCCAATACCGGGCTGGTGACTGCCGTGGACCTGGCGGACCCCGATCCCATCGAAATTCATCCCAGGGAGAAGAAGAAGGTCGGTGAACGGTTGGCCTATCGGGCCATGGAATTGTTTTACGGGAAGCCTTGCGAAAAAAGAAGCGCTGAACTGAGTTTTTGTAAACTTGAAGGGAATAAAGTCATCACCGGCTTCGATTACGATTTCGGCCGGATTTACATTAAAAACAATAACATTGAAAACAGCTTCCAGATCCTTGACCGGCAGGGAATCTGGCAGGATGCCAAGGCCGTGGTGAACAGCGACAACCGTACGGTCACCATTTGGAATGACGATATTGCTGAGCCTTTGGGAGTACGGTATGCCTGGGTGAATTACCCCAATGTTTGCTTGTACAATGCCGTGGATCTTCCGGTCCTGCCGTTCCGCGTGCTTCTCGGCGAGCGGAATACCGGTGAAGCCATGCTGAAGATCTCCAACCATGATTTAAAATCGTATGATGCTATCGTCAATACTACCCGGAGCCATCAGTTCCGGCTGGTCAATGTGATTGATCCGGACACGCTGGTCCATCAATACCCGATAAACGGACAAAGTGCCGGAGATATCATCGAAAAACTGTCCAAACTGGAAAGCGTGCGGGCCCAGGAAGGCACCACCGAAACCGTCATCAAGCTGACGCAGCATGGGCTTTCCGTCGGGGACTGGATCCGAAATGACAGTAAGGGATGGGAAGCCCGCCGGGTCATCCGGGTGATCGATGAAAATACTTTTGTGGTCGATGCTGTCAAAGGGCAGAGCGCCGGCGATGAAATCGCCAAATTCCGATTGGTGGGAAAAGTTGTGGCGGAATGATGCCTATCGGTTGAGAGATGATTAACGGCAGCTTCAATTCAATGGGAAACGAGGTATTATCGTGCGAAAAATACTGATTGTCTTCGGAACGCGTCCGGAAGCCATCAAAATGGCCCCGGTGGTTAAGGAATTACAGAACCGGCCGGATATATTCGACGTGAAGGTCTGTGTGACCGCACAGCACCGTCAAATGCTGGATCAAGTGTTGAAAATATTTGATATTGTGCCGGATTATGATTTAAATATCATGCAGCCGGGTCAGGATCTCAACGATGTTACGGCCCGGGTCGTCCTGGGTTTAAGGGATGTTTTGTCCGATTCCCGACCGGATGTGGTGTTGGTTCATGGGGACACCACCACGTCGATGGCCGCCGCACTGGCCGCCTATTATCAGAAAATAGCCGTGGGCCACGTGGAAGCGGGATTAAGGACCAACAATATATATTCGCCGTGGCCTGAGGAGATCAACCGGCAGCTTACGGCGAGAATTGCCCGGTACCATTTCGCTCCGACGGCCAATTCCCGCGTCAATTTGCTGAAAGAGAATATTCCTGCCGAAAATATCGTAATTACCGGGAATACGGTCATCGATGCTTTATTGATGGTGAGTGAGCGCATCAAAAACGACAGGGAATTGGAAACGGCCCTCTGCAACAATTTGGAGAAATGCGGTTATAAGGTGACGGATCGCCGCTTCATTTTGGTGACCGGCCATCGTCGGGAAAATTTTGGGCAAGGGTTTTTAAACATTTGTCATGCACTGCAACAGATTGCCAAGGACAATCCAACGGTGGATATCGTTTATCCTGTGCATATGAATCCCAATGTACGGGGGCCGGTGAATGAAATCTTAAACGGCATCGCCAATGTGTATCTCATTGAACCTTTGGAGTACCAGGAGTTTGTCTATCTGATGAGCCGCTGCTACTTGATTTTGACCGATAGCGGCGGCATTCAGGAAGAAGGCCCCAGCCTGGGCAAGCCGGTGCTGGTGATGCGGGATACGACAGAACGTCCTGAAGCGGTAGAAGCCGGTACCGTGAAACTGGTGGGGACCGATCCCGACAAAATCGTGAAAGAAAGCCAACTGCTCCTGGATTATTCCACGGCATACCTTGAAATGGCCCAAGCACATAACCCTTACGGCGACGGGAAAGCTGCCTTGCGGATCGCCCGATATTTACAGGAAAACTAAGTGAATGTCCAACCAACGGACTTTAACGAAAGGGATGAAGTCATGAGCAGGAACTGGAAAGCTTTTTGGATCGTTGTGTTTCTTCTCTGCACAGCATGGTTTTCTTTGTATGCCGTTGCTGAGGTATCGGAAGATGCGGTCATCAGCGGCAAAGAAGTGCCGGATTTTACGTTGACTGTGCTGAACACGGAGGAAATCGTCACTAAAGAACAATTGTCCGGAAAAGTTTATATTTTGGAGTTTTGGAAAACCACTTGCCCCAAATGCCAGGCGAAAATGGAGCTGCTCCATCATTTGTTCAGCGAGTTCGGCAAAGAAGGCTTGGAGATTATCAGCCTGTCTTTGGATAAAAGTACGGAAGATATCGCGGATTACAGGAAAAATAATTGGCTTATGCCCTGGAAGCATGTATGGTTGGAAGACGGTTGGAACCATCCAATGATTAAAACATTCGAGGTGAAGCGGTTGCCGAAATTGATTATTGTCGGCCCTGACCGTCGCATTATCGGAACCAATTCGGAGCTGGACGATGAGGGTATCAGGCAGCAAATCAAAGAAGTTTTTAATCAAAGGAAGTAGTGTATTTAGTTGTTACATCCGGGAAGGGAGGAAAGCCGGTTGTCTAAATTATCCGTAATCGTTCCTTGTTATAATGAGGAAAAAGCCATACCCATTTTTTATAAGGAATTAATGAATGTCCTTCACCAACTGGACCATGAATTCGAAATTCTGTTTGTGAATGACGGTTCCCAAGACGGGACGCTGCAGGAACTCAAGGTATTGTCGGAGAGGGATCCCAATGTAAAATACCTTTCCTTTTCGCGCAATTTTGGCAAAGAAGCCGCTATGTTGGCGGGAATGCGCCATTCCACCGGGGATTTGGTCGTCATCATGGATGTGGACTTGCAGGATCCGCCGGCGCTTATCCCCCAAATGATTGAGGCGATTGAGAAAGAAAACTATGACTCTGTGGCGACCCGGAGAGTGACGCGCAAAGGGGAACCTTTTTTGCGGAGCCTGTTTGCCAGAATGTTTTATAAAATTATCAATAAAATGTCCAATACGGATATTGTGGACGGCGCTCGTGATTTCCGGATGATGACCCGGCAAATGGTCAACTCCATCCTGGAGATCAATGAATATCACCGTTTCTCCAAAGGGATTTTCGGATGGGTAGGCTATAATACGAAATGGCTGGAGTATGAGAATATTGAAAGAGTGGCCGGGAAAACCAAGTGGTCCTTTTGGAAATTGTTTAAATATGCGATCGACGGAATCGTGGCTTTTTCTACGGTGCCGTTGCGTATGGCATCCCTTTTCGGAGTCCTCTTTTCCTTTGTGGCCTTCGCCATGCTCATTTTTGTCGTGGTGCGCAGGTTGCTGTTCGGCGATCCGGTAGCCGGTTGGGCGTCCCAGGTATGTATCATTTTGTTCACCGGCGGCCTGCAAATGATTTTCCTGGGGATTATCGGGGAGTACCTGTCCAGAACCTATATGGAGGTAAAGGCCAGGCCGCAATATTTTATTAAGGAAAAGAAGCTCCATGGGCCTGGGAATATACTTGGGATATCGGAGCAGAAAAATTAGTGAATTACCATAAATAGGTTGCAAAAAATCGTTGACACTCCCGTTTCTCTGTATTATAATCATATTTGCGTTCAGAAAACGGGCGCACAACTGGAGGGGTTCCCGAGTGGCCAAAGGGGGCAGACTGTAAATCTGTTGGCATTGCCTTCGAAGGTTCAAATCCTTCCCCCTCCACCATTTCAATCAGTTACATCGCGGGGTGGAGCAGCTGGCAGCTCGTCGGGCTCATAACCCGGAGGCCGTAGGTTCAAATCCTACCCCCGCAACCAATTATATGCCCACATAGCTCAGTAGGTAGAGCGCATCCATGGTAAGGATGAGGTCACCAGTTCAATTCTGGTTGTGGGCTCCACTGAAGCAAGAGAACCCGCAAGGGTTTTTATCTTTTATATATCCGAAATCGACCCGGATCGTGAGAAACGATTCGGGTCTTTGACATTTTGGATTTTGTGTCAAAGGTTACGCAGTGCACGGTGCATAGTCACAGTAATCTTCATTCCACGGATTCGGGCGGTTCATACATAATCTCCGTTAATAAGAAGGAATATTTATCTTGATGTAGAATTAAAAGATTATTTCTGTATGATAATAGCTTTAGATTTAAAGGAGGATATCAATTATGGCGAAGCAAAAGTTCGAAAGAACTAAACCCCACGTAAACATTGGGACCATTGGTCACGTAGACCATGGGAAGACGACGACGACAGCAGCGATTACCCTGATATTATCGAAAGCCGGTCAAGCGAACTTCGTGAAATTCGACGACATCGATAAAGCTCCGGAGGAAAGGGAACGCG
>JAKOTQ010000020.1 GCA_029776205.1 Bacillota bacterium
GAATACTCACTTTTCCACCTCCGCCAGCAGTGCGTCTATGAAGTCAGGCTTTTCGTCAACGGCCAGTTTTCTTATGTTTTCTACAAAGTTTTTCCGTTCCGACACAATACCTATCTTCTCCTCATTGCGTTCGGCCGCTTTGTCGGCAATCTCAATGGCCTTTTCTTCGGTACAGCCCATTGTCATCGCCCCGGCAACCGCTGTCTGGTAAGCCACGTAAAAATCCATTTGGGCAGATATCATTACCGATTGTGCGGTTTCGATTAACAACCTCTCTAATTTCATACCTTCCTCCGGCTCCAGCGTTTCCATCTTCTTTAATTCCTTGTGTCCAGGGCATTTATAACGGTTCATGGTTGACCTCCTTTGAGTAGTTCATATATTGTCTGCTGCATTAAATACGGCTCAATCCTCTTTTCTGCCATCTTGCAATATTCCGGGTTCAATTCAAAGCCTATAAAATTACGTTGATACATAGCTGCCACCATACCTGTTGTGCCACTTCCCATGAATGGGTCTAATACTACTCCCCCCGCCGGACAACCGGCTAATATGCAAGGTTCTATTAGTGCCGGAGGGAATACTGCAAAGTGAGCTTCCTTGAAGGGTTTTGTCGCCACGGTCCATACTGACCGCTTATTCCGTTTTTCGCCCCTAATTTTTAAGTTTTCTGTCACTGACAGCCGCCTTGCTCCCGGCTGGCTATGCGTTACATGCCCTATTGCCGCCCCGCCTTGTCCTGGATAATTTGACTTTTCCTTTATTGCTTCGCTGTCATAAAAATACTTTTGGCTTTTCGTTAACAGAAATATATACTCATGTGCCTTTGTGCATCTGTCTTTAACACTTTCCGGCATAGGATTTGGCTTACTGTTGTGAGTCAAAACACCGGACGCCAGCGCGAACAAATGAGGTTCATCCTCTACACCAATATCCCAAAACTGCCGAGCGCGGCTCCGGCGAATAGCAACGATCTCACCATCTGGCTTGTTGTTATGATGGTCAGACACCGACAACCGGATTTGCCCTCGGTATCCCGGAAACTCTCTGCCGTTTATCGTGTTTTTGGCCCGCTTCAGCCTTAAGGAAACGCCCAATCGCGCACACAATGTCCGCAGGTCTGCCGCCCAATTATCGTTATTAGTAAAGGCGATACGATAACGGTCATTTGCTTCGTCGTAATGACCGTCCCCAGACAAATAACCTTTCAATACAGCCATCAGGAAACCGTCGGAACGTTGCCAACACCGAACGGACAGGTGCTTATCTTTCGCGGTTCGTCCCGACACATATGTGTCGAGGATTCCGGTCAATACATGACCATAAAGGTTGATAGTCGCCGCATTCCCGCCGGTTTTATGCATTCGACACGTCCCGTGATATGCTTCGGCCACATTTTTCAGTTTTTCAAAACGCTCCAATTCTTGCGTATGGCTTGCGATTTGAATCGCGTCGCCGCTCCGGGACCCTTCGGCGATGTACAAACCGACAAACCAGCCGACCAATTCATCATCCAACCCAGACGGTTGTTTTACGTTCTCCGGTTCGGGCAAGCGACAAGTTTTAATCACATCGCCGACTTGTAATTCGTCTGTCCGTACGTTTCCCCGTTCGGTCGGCCATACGTGACCGGCGGTACAGCCGATACGCTCACCGCTCCGCAATTCAATCTCGTATGCTACGTCCGGGCGCGGCGTTTGGGACCAACCGAGAACCCGCGTCCACTTTTCCCCGTTCCACAAACGAACGGTCGACGGGTCCAAGCGGACCAAATCTTTAATGGTCATCGGCATTTCGCCTTTTTGCGTTTTAACATAAACGCGGGTTCCACCGGATAGACACCATATAATATCTTGTCGAAGATACCAACCATCTGCCTGCAATGCAAAAGCTACTCGCCACGGAATGCCTACAAGGTCTTTTTGTTTTAATCCATATGTTTCAGGTTGGGCTTTGCTCTGTCTAATTTCTTGTATTCCCTCTTTATTACTGCCTACCGTCGCTTTTGCCGATTTATGGCCGCCTGTATGAACACTTGCGTAACTATCGCCTAAGTTCAGCCATAGCGTCCCATCATCCCGCAATACTCTTTTTACTTCCCTAAATATCGCAACAAGATTTTCAACGTATTCTTCGGGCGTGGATTCAAGCCCTATCTGCCCTTCTACTCCATAATCACGCAATCCCCAATATGGCGGAGACGTTACACAGCAATTTATTGAATTGTCAGGTAACTGCTTTAAGCCTTCCAAGCAGTCCATGTTGTAGATTTTATTTAATTCAAGCATCTCCGACAAACTCCCCTTTCCTCCCGCCGCAAGCGGGGCATTTATAACGGTTCATGGTTGTCCTCCTTTTATTTCACATTTAGCGTGTTTCAATCTCCGCAATAGCTTTCAATATCGGATACACTTGTTGCGGCACGACTGCATTACCTAAACATTTAAGTCTGTCCACCCTATTTTTAACGCCCGTTGCTACCCGTGGAATGTCATCCTCCCAGCTACCGTCAATCCAGCACGACGGGCACGGTGGTGGTGGATAGCATGACAAC
>JAKOTQ010000028.1 GCA_029776205.1 Bacillota bacterium
GCCTGAGACATGAAGTTTTCAAAGCCCATAATCCTACCGAGAGAACCGTTTCGCAGAGCTTCGGTAGTGCCTGATTTGTCAGCCTCGACAAAGGTATCAATCTCAAGGAATTTAGCTTCTGCTTCAGGATCCCACACTGCATATCTAGGGGATATGGGAGCCTTATTGAGGTTCAGAAGCTTTCTTGCGTTTGTCAGGTCGTCCAGTCCGTCAGGAGTTGTGCCGGCTGTACCACCGATATAAGGGACGTCTTTATAAAGATCCAAACCGTCGGAGTTAATCTTCTGGGCCAACGCAACCGCCGCAGGCTCAATAAAAAGCCTGTTAAGATCGTCTACATTGGTAGCCATCTGGATTGCGCCAAAAGCGACATCAACTGTTGCCAGTTTGTCCAAAGTCACTTCTACTGACTGTTCTTTAACGTCCTGAGGAGATACACCGGACGACTCATTAAAATCGTTTGCCTCAAGAACAACAGGTTTTCTAACCTGAATTGTCGCTCCCTGCCCCGTTACAAATTCATCTGAGAAATCCCTATATACCAAGGCCGGAAACACAAGATTTTCAATCAATCTCGGCAACAACTGCCTTGCAATGTTTTTAACACTTAGAAATTCATTCGCCATTATTCATCTACTCCTTTAACTTATTTGTCTTTTTTAAAAATCGTTGAATAATACTCCTCGTCAGACATTTTGTCATAATCCGGAGTACCTTTTCCATGCGAGCCGCCACTTTTTACGCGCAAGCTCGATTCATTGTCGCTGTTGCCGCCATCTCCATCATCGGCAGGTTTTTCAATGTCAAATAAATAATCAGCTTCTTTCCTGAGCATTTCGAGCTGATCATCAAGCCCAAGCAGCTTATCACCATCAAGCTTGATGTTGTCGAGGTTAAGCAACGCTTTAACGGCTTTTGTGTTCCGGGCTTTGTTGGCCATGAGTGCAGTTTCAAGCGCATAGTCAAGCTTCAGCTTTCCTATATCGCTGTTATATTTCTGCTCCCAATCAGCGACATCTTTTTTAAGCTTCTCGACATCGACACCGTCAAACTTTTTAACGGTTTCCTGTAACTGCTTGATGGTTTGATTGGCGGTTTCCAGCTCGTTGATTTTAGCGTCAAGCTTCGCCTTATCTACATACTGGCCGGTCGCAAGATTTGCAAGTTTTATTTCCTTGTTGTCCTTAAGTTTCTCTACCAGTTGTTCATAAGTCAAAGCTTGATCACCAAATACTGATTTTAAGAATTCCATACTTCTCCTTTCACGCTCTCGATTTAATTTATAAACGCGCAGCCACTCTGCGCCGGAGCGCCCATGCAGTTAAACGCCGGCATGGTAGGCGTAATTGATATAACAAAAGCCCACCAATCAATTTGGTGAGCTTCGTTAATAAAATTGGGTATGAAAAAACCACCTTGCTTTTTAGCTTGGTGGTTTAGTTTTTTAATTGTAGATTAATTTCATAATATCGTTCCGCGCCTCTTGATGCGATTCTTGCTTCTTTACGACCGTATTCTGCAATATTCTCCCTGTCATACTGCCTTTTCAAACCGGTTTGCCTAATGAAATCTTTCTGCCGTTCCTGCCAGCTCCGAATTTTTGCCGCAGCCTCATCCGTAGGCTGCCCGGCGGCTTCCATTGCTTTGAATTCACGTTTCCAGCGACGTATATTCCGTTCAATATACCGCTGTATTTGGGTGGCTTCATATTCTGTGAGTTTTTTCCCGTTATATTCATACTTCTTGGCATTCATATCTTTGAGTTCTTCTTTTGTGTACGTGGGCTCCATACCTTCAAAAGTTGGAAAGAAGCTATGTCGGCAGTTCCAACCGCCTAGCCCTGCGCCGGTGCCGTAGCCGGTTGCAGTCGCAAAATGCGGATACTTAGGATGTCGGCCAGACCGACTGAATATTTTACCTTGCCATACCGCGTGTGACGGTCGCGCACCCGAATGAGCGGTTGTCTCGACTAAATCGCAACCCATTTCATCAGCAAGCGCATCCTGCATTTTAAGAGCTGTCTGATTCGCGCCCGTTACTACTGCGCGCCTGACCGCTGTTTCCATATAATCCGTATGGCCTGTTGGATATTGGATTACCGCAACACCCTTAGCCGCTAAATCCTTAATCGCCATCCGAACAGCGCTTTGATAATCGAATGCGCCGCTTGTTATTTGTAGCCAAGCTCTATCAAGCGCGCGCTCAAACTGCCGTGTAGCTGTGTTTGCGGTTGTTCTAGTTAAGTTATCAAATAAACCGTTGGTGTTCTCATAGCCTGCTTGTAATATCCTTTGTAGATTAGGTGAGGCATTGAGTTCTGGCACATCTAAACCGGCTTTGTTATAAATCCTTTTGTCAGACTGAATCGTCTTAATTCCTGCCTCTTTCATCAGTCTTTCAATCTCGATTTTGCGTAGTCCTGATATTGCCGACAACTTTTTGATTATCTCGTCATGGACATATCCCATTTCGGTGAGCTTTATATACTGCCATTCAGCAGATGGAATAAAATCCATCCGTGGCAATCTTCTGGCCATATCAGCAAGGATATCTGCTTCGACCTCTGCATACAATTCAATCAATCGTTCAGGAAGCTGCTCGATATATTCAGGCTTAAGCATTAGATATCACCGAAGCCCATCAACTCATCATCTGAAAGTTCAGCGCCCACCATCATCTTTGCTTTCTCTTCATCTTCCCCATACCACTTCATGCGATATTCCCACTTCTGCATTAATCCGTCTCTAACTTCTTGCAAATCCCTCTGGCGCTCCGATTCTTTATCGATGATGTAAGAGTCCTCAAATTTAACCGCTATCTTCGTATCAGGTTTTACTGTCGCACCTATTACTTCTTTACCAATCCATAAGATTGCACGGACAAGCGATATCAGGGCGCGTTCAATGACAATGTAATGCTTGGCCGCATTCTGGACAAGCTCCTGCTTATCGCCCATGTACTGAGTGGCCGTTACTACTGTGCCGGCATTAAACTGATAATGCTTAGTGCCCAGTCCGCATTTAAAGGACAGATAGTCAAGCTGTGCCTGTATAGCGTCTTTGTTTTCTTGGATTCGCAACAAAGGGTTATATTCCTGTATCGGCTTGCTGCCGTTTTCAACCATTCCCTCATCTCCAACCTGAAGAAAGAGCTGCTGGGCAACATCGTCAGGGGTGATAGCGTTGCCATTTTCGTCATACTGCACAAGGGACCTGTTGAGAAAAACCTTTTTGCCACCCAGTTTGAGATCTCGGTTGAAATTGTTATATGCCAGGTCAACGCCCTTCAAATTGTCTATCGCGTTTGCAAAAATGGATATACCTAAGCCATTTGAACCGTCAATATTGTTCACTATGTTTGGATAGATAATTGAAAACAGCGGTATATTCGAACCGGTGACAAAAGACTCTATTACCCCCTCAGGGAGCGGTTCGGGTATTAACTTGCCCTCGTCCTCACGGAAATAGCGATTGGTTATTTCATACTCGTTTTTGTCATTGAGTATATGTGTTTCTATGTAGATATAGTTTTTCCCGCGCCGAAGGACCTCGGAGACAAACGCGACATCAACAATCTTACCCTGCTGTACTGATAGCGGAATAATATGATTCGCAGTTAAATATTCGATTCGAATTGAGGCATCTTTGTCTTTGATTATCCTTTCACCGGATACTCTCATCCCATCGATACGGAGAACAAAAGCTCCTGTACCGGTAGCAAAAGTCTTTTCAATAAGGGCATTACCCTGTTCCCAGAAGTCATTTGCTCCTAATACTCCGCCAAGCCCATCCTCGCCCTGCACAAAAACATTACTTTTTTTATCCTCAATAACTATCTCTGTCTTTTCGTTGAGCAGAATGCTTGCCCAGTCTTCACAGACCTTTTTTGCCATTTTAAGTGAATATAGTTCACGATCGATTAAACGATTATCGGAACCACGTTCAACAAAATGATGAAAAGGTTTATGATATCCCTTCCACCAAGCAACCCACTCGGCGATATGGGTATAATAAGAGCTCGGCAAATCTTCGTAACCGAGCTCTTTTTTGAGGTATTCAATTACGGTATTTATGTTCAATTACTGTCACCCCTCATTGTATTTGGGATCTCCAATCTTATCGCGGAACGGCAACCAGCCATATTGCGCCGCATTTATGGTATGATCATTTCTATCCTCAGGCTCGTCTCGGTCCTCTTTCCA
>JAKOTQ010000058.1 GCA_029776205.1 Bacillota bacterium
TTCATCGGAAGACCGAAGAGATTGATGAATCCTTCCGCATCTTTCTGGTTATACACCTCATCAGCTCCGAAGGTCGCCAACTTCTCCTGATACAACGAATAAGGCGACTTCCGGCCTACCGTCTGGACGCTTCCTTTATAGAGTTTCAATTTCACTGTTCCGGTCACCCGTTGTTGGGTCTCATCCACAAAAGCATCCAGCGCTTTCTTAAGCGGTGTAAACCATTGACCGTAATAAACCAGCTCCGCATAACGTCCGGCGATCATCTGTTTGAAGTGCATCGTATCCCGATCCAAGGTCAATGTCTCCAAGGCATGATGGGCTTCATACAAGATGGTTCCACCCGGAGTCTCATACACTCCGCGAGACTTCATTCCGACCAGCCGGTTTTCAACAATATCCACCCGGCCAACTCCGTGTTTGCCGCCGATTTCATTGAGTTTGAAGATTAAGGAAACCGGGTCGTAACCTTGGCCATTGATGGCAACGGGTTCGCCCTTTTCAAAATCAATGGTGATAATTTCGGGTTGATCCGGAGCCTTCTCCGGAGAAACCGTATAAATAAACATATCATCACTGTATTCCGCAAAAGGATCTTCCAAGATACCCCCTTCATAACTGATATGCCAGAGGTTACGGTCCATGGAATAAGGTTTCTCCTTTGTGACCGGAACATCGATGCCCCGTTTCGCCGCATACTCGATCTCTTCTTCCCGGGATTTGATATCCCATTCCCGCCAAGGGGCAATGATCTTCAAATCCGGTTTCAACGCTTTAAAGGTCAATTCAAAACGGACTTGGTCATTTCCTTTACCGGTTGCGCCGTGAGCTACAGCATCTGCGCCCTCTTTGATGGCAATTTCCACATGGCGTTTAGCGATGACCGGACGGGCAACGGAAGTACCCATTAAGTATTTGCCTTCATAGACAGCACCCGACTTTAACATCGGGAAAATGAAGTCTTTCACAAACTCTTCTTTCAAATCTTCAATATAGATCTTACTAGCGCCGGTTTTAATCGCTTTCTCCCTTAAAGGTTCCAGCTCTTCACCCTGGCCGACATCAGCGGCATAGGCAATAACTTCACATCCGTAGTTTTCTTTAAGCCAAGGAATGATGATCGAGGTATCCAACCCTCCGGAGTAAGCTAAAACCACTTTCTTGACTTTCGGTTCCATCATAATATCCTCCTCTTTTTTGACTTTTATCGCCTTATAATCAAAATTCCTTCAATACTTCTTTCATAATGGCCAAACCCTCATTCAATTCGTCCATGCTGATGTTAAAGGCAGGAAGAATCCGGATGGCAGTATCGGTTACAGCATTGACAATCAATCCGGCGTCAAGACAGGCCAACATCACTTGTTTGCTGGGAACCGTCAATTCTAGAGCCAGCATCAGTCCCAGTCCCCGATATCCGGCAATCACCGGGAGCTCCTTTTTCCAGCTTTCCCAGGTATCCATAATATATTGGCCTTTTCGGCGCACTTCTTCCAGCACACCCGGTTGTTGTAACAATTTCAGTCCGGCCAGTCCTGCGGCAAAAGCCAGCGCTCCACCGCCTACCGTTGTACTATGATCTCCCGGTGCGAAAACATTGGCTTTTTCATTGACCAAAAGGGCTCCGCAGGGAATTCCACTGCCCAACATCTTCGCCAACGTAACCACATCCGGAGTAAATCCGAAATGCTCGTAAGCAAAGTATTTACCGGTCCGCCCCAGTCCGGTCTGAATCTCATCCACGATGAATAAGAGATTTTTCTCCTTACAGATTTCGACCAAACCGGCAATAAATTCCGGTTTTGCCGGGTTCACTCCGCCTTCTCCCTGGACCAGCTCCAGCATGATGGCACAAGTATTCTCCCCAATGGCCTCTTTCCAGGAATCCAGATTGTTATATTCCGCATATTTAAACCCCGGTACAATCGGTTGAAAACTCTCCTGATATTTGGATTGGCCGGTGGCCGATAAAGCACCGTAAGTTCTCCCGTGGAAGGATTTGGCGGCAGTAACGATCTCATATTTTCCGCCCAGTTTAACTTTGCCGTACTTCCGGGCCAGCTTCAAAGCAGCCTCGTTAGCCTCCGCACCACTGTTAGCGAAAAACACATTCTCCAGTCCAGTCAGCTTTGTCAATTCCCGGGCCAGCTCGATCTGTTCTTCCATATAAAAATAGTTGGAAACATGGACGATCTTCTCCGCCTGCTTGGTAATAGCTGCTGTGATATCCGGATGGCAATGGCCGAAGTTATGTACGGAAATTCCGGTTAAAAAATCGATATACTCCTTCCCGTCTGCATCCCAAAGTTTCGACCCGCTGGCTCCGGAAAAGACGACCGGCAGCCGTCCCACATTTTTCATGATTACTTCCTGGCCGATCTTTAGCCAGCTTGCATTAGTCATTGGATCATCCCCCCACAAATTACTCGACGACCATGGTGCCAATTCCTTTATCCGTCAAAATCTCCAGCAACATAGAGTGTAATTGGCGGCCGTCAATAATATGGGTCCGTTTCACCCCGTGTTGCAACGCCGTAATACATGCCTGAACCTTGGGGATCATACCACCCTCAATTTTGCCTTGATTGATCATTTCGTGAGCTTTATCAATGGTCAATGCCGAGATCAAGGAGGATTTGTCACTGTAATCTTCAAATATTCCCTCAACATCCGTCAACATGATCAATTTCTCAGCTTCAAGCGCAGCTGCCAATTCTCCGGCCGCAGTATCGGCATTGATATTATAGCTGACTCCATCTGTCCCCATCCCGATGGATGAAATAACCGGGATGTAACCGGAAGCGATCAGTTGATGCAATAACTCCGTATTAATTTTGGAAACTTCGCCAACAAAACCGATATCCGGGATCTCTCCGTCAAAATCCGCCGGCATGGTCGGCACCGTCTTCTCTGCAATGATCAGGTTAGCATCTTGGCCGGAGAGACCCACCGCTTTGGCGCCTAACAGATTAATCTTGCTAACAATTTCCTTGTTTAGCTTCCCGACGAGTACCATCTGGACGATCTCCATGGTTTCCCCATCAGTCACCCGCAAGCCTTGAACAAATCGAGATTCTTTACCGACCCGTTTTAGCATCTGGGTAATCTCCGGACCGCCGCCATGAATCACCACCGGATTAACGCCCAGGAATTTTAGGAGGACAATATCCTCCATCACACCCCGTTTCAACTCTTCGTTGATCATCGCATTTCCGCCGTACTTAATCACGAAGGTTTTCCCGTAAAAGGTCCGGATATACGGAATGGCCTCCACTAAAACCGCTGCTCTTGCAATTAATGATTCCATCGGTATCACTCCTTCTCACTGTGCCTTCGCTTCACGTCCGATAACTGCCGTTAATCTTCACATAATCATAGGTCAAGTCACAGGTCCATACTGTAGCCGAAGTATCGCCCTGGCCAAGCTTTACAACGATTGTGATTTCCTTCTGGGACAATATGGCCTTGGCTTTTTCCTCGTCGAACACCAATCCCGTCCCACCACTACACACCAGCAAATCGCCTAAATATATATCGACCAGTTCCGGCTGAATTGCAACACCCGAGTATCCGGCCGCCGCCAGGATCCGGCCCCAGTTGGCGTCCTCGCCAAAGATAGCCGTCTTCACCAAACTGGAGGTCGCAATTGCTTTACCAACCTGAACCGCTTCCGCTTCACTCTTCGCCCCTTCAACCCGGACCTCCACCAGTTTGGTGGCTCCTTCACCATCCCTGGCCAGCATTTTGGCAAGTTCAAGGCAGACGGCTTCCAATCCGGCACAAAAGACTTCATATTCCGGTCCTTCGAGACTAATCTTCTCGTTTCCGGCCTGGCCGTTGGCTAACACGAATAGGCAGTCATTGGTGCTGGTATCGCCATCAACCGTTACCCGATTGAAGGAGATATCCGCAGCCCGTTTAAGAGCCTGCTGCAACAGACCCAGATCAATGGCCGCATCCGTTGTAACAAATCCCAACATGGTCGCCATATTGGGATGAATCATCCCCGAACCTTTGGCCATTCCTCCGATTCTGACAACCGTTTTGCCCAGCTCAATCTCGACCGCCGCTTCTTTTTTAAAGGTATCCGTCGTCATAATAGCCTGGGCTGCCGACAAGTTTCCATCTTTTGATACAATACCCGGTGTCGTTTTGAGAGTATCTTGAATCTTCTCCACCGGCAGCCGGACGCCGATGACACCTGTAGAAGCCACCAATACCGATTCTACCGGCACTTTCAGATATTCGGCAGCTGCCTGGCACATGGCTAGAGCCGTCGCATCCCCTTGAGGACCGACACAGGCATTGGCATTGCCGCTGTTGGCGATGATGGCCTGAGCCAAACCGCTCTGAATATGTTTCATCGAAAGTTGCACCGGTGCCGCTTTTACCCGGTTGGTCGTAAAGACCGCTGCAGCCTGAGCAGGAACTTCCGAATAAACCAAAGCTAAATCTAATTTTCCTGTCTTTTTAATCCCGCAGGCTACGCCGCCAGCCATAAATCCTTTGGCCGCGCAAACCCCACCGTCAATATATTTCATAGGCAACCTCCTTCACGACTCATTCGGTCATCATTTATCAGATTTCGTTTCGCTTGATACACGGATCGTAAGTTTCTCTCAGGGATACACCGGCCACTGCCATTGGGTCAATCCCATCTGCTCAGGAAGTCCCAGCATCAGGTTCATATTTTGAACTGCTTGACCGGACGCGCCTTTCACCATATTGTCAATGACTGAAATCACGATCAGCTGGCGGGTCCGGGAATCCACCCGAACGCCGATATGGCAACAGTTGGTCCCAACCACACTTTTCAGTTCAGGCAAAGCCGGACTGGAGATAAGTTTAACAAAGGGTTCGTTCCGATAGGCTTCGGCAACGATCGCTTCCGCTTCAGCCGTCGTCATGTCATCGGTTAAAGCCAGATGTAACGTAGTCAAAATCCCGCGGGATACCGGTAACAAATGGGGTGTGAAAGAAACTTTCACATCCGTCCCGCTCAATAAACTTAACTCCTGTTCAATCTCAGGGGTATGCCGGTGGTTTGGAATACCATAGGCTTTAAAATTACCGAACAATTCCGGATAAATGTTACTCAGTTCCGCTTTCCGTCCGGCTCCGGAAACGCCCGATTTAGAATCGATGATAATCCGGGTGACATCGATCACTCCGGCCTTAATAAAAGGGTAGCAACCTAAGATAATACTGGTGGGATAACATCCCGGATTCCCTACAAGACTGGACTGGCAGATCGAGTCACGATACAGTTCGGGCAGACCGTAGACTGCATTTTGGGTTAATTCTTTCTCTGCATGAGGATGTTTGTACCATTCCTCAAAAACAGCTGCATCCCGAAATCGAAAATCCGCTCCCAAATCGATTACTTTCTGGCCTTTCGCCAACAAATCCGGCGCCAGATTCATGGCCACACCATGGGGTACGGCCAGAAACACCAGATCGCAGCCGGCAACCGCTTCTGATGAATCGGAACCGTGAAATACCGGCCCATCCCATCCTGCAAAACTGGGGAACACTTCCTCCAGCTTTTTCCCGGCATGGGTTCGGGAAGTAATCGCTGCAATCTCCGCTTCGGGGTGATTCGCAAGAATCCGTATCAATTCTCCGCCGGTATACCCCGAAGCCCCGATAATTCCGATCTTCACCATCGTCATACCCCGTTTCTTCTCATTTTAATTATTCATAATTATACAATACCATTCTTAACCATTCAAGCGCATTTTTCGTTGTTCATATGTATTTAACTTAGTTTTATCTCAACTTTCAATCTGTCACCTGTTGTATATTTATTCAATCGGTTCGTAACCCCATTCATATGAAAACAACCGGATATAACACATACCCGGCTGCATACATGTAAGTTTACAGTTTACCACTTAGCGCCTTTTAATCCGGTTAATCCCTGAATAACGTCATGGAGATGAATCACGCCTACAACTTTCCGCTCCTCATCCACCACGGGCAAAACCGTAATATTATGATGGCCGTCACCCTCCATCACCCGCATAGCTTCAGCCGCCAGTTTCTCCCGGGTGATCGCTTTGGGATTAGCGGTCATCACCTGCTTTACCGGAAGGGCTAAAGGATTCTCATATTTCTCCAAGATTCGGCGCAAATCCCCGTCCGTGATGATCCCGAGCAAGGTTTGGTGATCATCGACAATAATCGCCGCACCCAGATTCCCCCGGGTAGTCATGGCGATCACCGCATCGCGAACCGAGGAATCCAACGGGATGGTGGGATTTTCTTCGCCAGTCCGCATCAGTTTTTCAACAGTTAAAAGCAGTTTACGGCCTAAAGCTCCGCCCGGATGAAACAAGGCATAATCCTCGGGTTTAAATTGACGTGCTTCCGACAAAACCACTGCCAAAGCATCCCCCAAGGCCAAGACTGCCGTCGTACTTGCCGTTGGTGCCAAGCCCATCGGGCAAGCTTCCCGGGTAACTTTCACTTTAAGCACCAGATCACTGTTTCGCGCCAACGTCGAATCAACCTTTCCGGTAATACAGACGATCGGCGTTCCCAGTATTTTAAGCGTCGGCAATATGGCCAATATCTCATCATTTTCACCACTGTTGGAGATGGCGATCACCACATCCGCCGGAGTCACCATCCCCAGATCGCCATGAATGCCTTCCGCAGGATGCAAAAAGAAAGCCGGCGTCCCAGTGCTGGCCAGCGTTGCGGCGATCTTCCGCCCCACCAGACCTGATTTTCCCATGCCGGTCACGACGACCCGGCCTTCGCATTTCAAGATTAATTCCACTGTTTTGATAAAATCATCGCCGAGATACTCTGCCTGTTGCAAGACGGCTTCCGCTTCAATCTTTAAAGCTTCTTTCGCCTGTTCCAGATAGCGTACACCCACTGCTGAAATACTTGCACTCATTTAGAGCACCTCACTTTTGACGATCCGATCCAGTTTAACCAGTACCTTTAACATACCCGGCAATTCCGACAGACGAACCATATTGGCAGCATCCGATTTACCCAATTCCGGTTGGTCATGAACTTCTAAAAATAGTCCGTCCACACCGGTAGCAACCGCTGCCCGGCAAAGATAGGGCACCATCTCCCGATCCCCGCCTGTCGCTTTTCCAAGCCCGGCAGGCCGTTGTACACTGTGAGTACCGTCAAAGACCACCGGCACTCCCATGGACCGCATGATCGGAAGGGCCCGCATATCAACCACCAAATTGTTGTATCCAAAGGATACACCCCGTTCCGTCAGGAACACATTGCGGTTTCCGGCACTATAAACCTTTTCAATGGCATTTTTCATATCTTCAGGCGCACTGAATTGCCCTTTCTTAATATTGACGATCTTCCCGGTCCTGGCCGCTTCGACCACCAAATCCGTTTGCCGGGATAAAAAGGCCGGAATTTGGATAATATCCAATACTTCAGCAGCCGCTTCAACCTGGGTCACACAATGGACATCCGAGATGACCGGAAGATTCAACTCGGTTTTAATCCGTTTTAAAATGGCCAGCCCCGCCTCAAGCCCGGGACCGCGGAAAGAATCATAGGCTGTCCGGTTCGCCTTATCGTAAGACGCCTTAAAAACCAATTTTACGCCCACTTCGGCTGCAATACGTTTCAACTCAGTCGCCATCATCCATGCATGTTCCTCAGACTCAATCACACACGGACCGGCAATCAATACCAAATCTTTCCCGAAAAGCTGATTGATTTCCATATTTATTCCTCCATCCTCACTTGCCTGCTAAAATTTTCCGGACCCTCTCCAAATCCTCCGGAGTATCCACTCCAATGGTTTCTGCAGCCACTTCCACCACTTTAATCCGGTACCCATGGCCCAGCGCCCGGAGTTGTTCCAGAGATTCTGCCCTTTCCAAAGGCGTTTGAGGCAGCTCAATATATTTCAATAGAAAATCCCGGCGGTAACCGTATAAACCGATATGTTTATAGTACTGGGCATCTTCCCCGTTCCGCGGATAAGGAATGGGAGATCTGGAAAAATAGAGCGCATTTCCGGATTCGTCAGTCACTACTTTCACCACGGACGGTTCATTGATTTGGGCAGGATCGGTCAGCCGGACTTTAGCGGTTGACATGGCTAACCCCGGATCATCCAGCAATGGCCGGACGATAGAATCGATCACTTCTCCCTGAATCAACGGCTCATCGCCCTGAATATTAATGATCACGTCGGCATCATGGCGGCGGGCCACTTCCGCCAGGCGGTCGGTCCCCGTTGGATGACTAGCCGACGTCATCTCGACTTGCCCTCCGAAAGCCTTCACTGCATCGAAAATCCGTTGATCATCCGTCGCCACCAGCACATCCTGGATCAAATGCGCCGTCAATGCCCTTTCATACACCCATTGAATCATCGGCTTATGACCGATAGTAAGCAATGGTTTTCCCGGCAACCTGGTCGACTGATAGCGAGCCGGAATAATGCCCAATACTTTCATTATCTTCACCTATCCTTTATAAAATCTTTTCAAGACCATCCACACCCTGTGGGAATCGAAACTCCAAGGTCAAAATATAACAACCAATATTGGCCTCACGAAAAAGGTCTTTAAACCTGCCTAGCTTGACGCCGTCTTTGGCTGTCGTCACCAACAGCTGCAGATTGTGCTGATGTAATTGTTCGATCAACACTTGAATTTCTTCATCAGACCAAAAATGATGATCCGGGAACGTCTGATAGAAAGCAACCGATACCCCGGCCTCGGCGACCGCCCGCTTAAACTGTTCCGGATTGCCAATGGCTGTAACCACTGCTACGGGCTTCGCCTTCGTAAACGCAATGGTTTCCCCGTCGGAAAATAGAGGAATAAACGTAGAGTTATCCGTCTCGGCCCGGATCACCGGCGCCTTGGAATTATAGCAGCAAATTTTGGTAATTAACTGCCGATTGGATTCCTCCGTCACCTGGTTCCAACGGGTCAGAATTATCACATCCGCTCTCTTTAAGGCTGTCAACGGCTCCCGCAACAATCCCCGGGGAATCACATACCCATTGTCAAAGGGATTTAACGCATCAATCAATACGATATCTAAATCCCGCTCCAGTTTCCAATATTGAAACCCGTCATCCAGAAGGAACAGATCAATGTCGGGATATTCTTCCAAAGCCCGGTAAGCCATGGCCACCCGGTCCCGTCCCACCACGATGGGAATCCCCGGAAGCAATTGGGCCATCAGATACGGTTCATCCCCGGTAAATTCCGGAGACAAACCGGAGAGTTCCCGGTCAGTAAAAATAATACCCTGCTCCTGCATACTGCCGCCATATCCCCGGGTCAAAATGGCCGGATGCTTCCCCTTTTCAGTTAAAATCCGGGCCAAGGCGACAGTAGTCGGCGTTTTCCCGGTACCTCCGGCGACAATATTTCCAATGCTGATCACCGGTACCGGCAGATGGCTTTTCTTCGCCAGTAAACGATGTAAACCGGATAGAGCCCGATATACAAAGGTGAGAATGTACAAGAAAAACAAGACCGGAACAACAGTCCATCCCTGCCGCTTGCCGGTCACGACCTCATACAAATACTCCTTTAACCCAGCCTGTTTCATGATTTTTTCACCAAATCAGCGATTAATGTTGCCGTCCTGGCTGCAGCCCCTTTATTGGAAAGAACAGCAGCACGGGCATTGTTTGCCCGTTTCCGGTACAAATTTCGATCCTGAGTCAATTCCCGAATCGTCCGGACCAGATCATCAGCATCCTGCACGGTAAACCCGGCATCCGCTTCTTCTAACAATTCCTTGCTGGGCCGGGACTTATGCATATAAGGCCCAAACATGACCGGCTTAGCTTGAAATGCCGCTTCCAGCACATTATGGCCGCCGATATTCACCAAACTTCCGCCGACAAAAACCACATCAGCCACGGCATAGGCCAGACCTAATTCGCCAAACGTATCCAACAGCAAAATTTTAACTCCGTCCTTAACCCCACTAGCTGTCTGGGAGCGGCGGACATAGGGCAATTGCTTGGCCTCCAACAAAGCTATAATTTCCTCCACCCGCTCCGGGTGGCGCGGGGCCAAAATTAGGTAATACGGCTCCCTCTCAGTTAAGCGAAGATAGGCCTCGAGAATGATTTCCTCTTCGCCCCGATGCGTACTGGCCGCCGTAAAAATGGGGATCTCTTTGGACCAACCATATTGCACCAGGAAAGCATCGAGCTGTTCCCGGGTAAATTGTGGATAATCCTGATCGAATTTGATATTTCCAGTCACGACGATCCGATCCAAGGGCGCACCTAAATGCCCGATCCGGTTGGCGCTTTCCGCCGACTGCATCGCAAATAGATCAAAATGACTGAAAACATCCTTTAGAAACGAACGAATCCGCGAATATCCCTTGAAGGAATGATCGCTGATCATCCCGTTAACCATGGCCATTTTACTCCCGGATAATTTGGCCTGACGAATCGCATTGGGCCAGATCTCCGTTTCAACCAAGATAAAAACAGCCGGACAGATCCTTTGAAAAAAACCTTTGATGAGCCAAGGCAGATCAAAGGGGAAATAAGTAATAGCGATACTCTCATCCAGAATTTTTTTAGCCATGGCCTGTCCGGTCGGCGTTGTTGTCGTTAGCAAAAAGCCATAATCGGGCAAAAGCTTCCGCAATTCATCGATTAATATTTTTGCAACGACAGTTTCCCCTACCGAAACAGCTTGAATCCAGATAACCGGTTTGCCTTTGAGTTGGGGCAGTTCTTCAGGTCCGGGCGGCCGAAAATAAGGTGCAATCGGCCGGTGTTGCAGCAAATTGCGGATTAACACGAAAATGATACCGATCACCGAAATGAGGATAATCAGACAATTATATAGAAAATAACCCGGTTTTAACTTAGCCATTCCTTTAAAACCTCTTCCCCGCGGCGATTGGCTTCATGGATGGCTTTTTGCAACCGTTCCTTCTCAAGTTCCAACCGGTCCTCCGTAAGCTCATCCTTAATAAAGATGGGTTCTCCAAAATAAACCACACATCGCGAAAACGGTTTGGGAATTACAAACAAATCCCAACTCTCCTTCGAAATCCACTTCCGGTCAAAGACAAAAGCCATCGGAATCAAGGGCGCACCGGTTTTCTCGGCAAGATACAGCCCGCCCGGCTCAACGTGATAAATCGGGCCCCGCGGCCCATCCGGCGTCAGCGCCACTCCGGCCCCCTGGCGCAGTGCCCTCAACAGCTCGATCAATCCCCGAACAGCACCCTTAGAGGATGAACCCCGGATCGTTTTCCATCCAAATCTTTCCATGATGCCGCTGGCTAGATCTCCATCCCGGCTGCGGCTCACCAAAATATAATATCCACGTTTCCGGAAGAAATAAAACCCCATCAATTGCTGTCCATGCCAGCAATTGATGATAAAGCCTTCTTTCCCGAGAAACCGTTCCAACTGTTCCTGGCCAACGACCCGAAAACGCAGACTATGGCCTAATAAAGCCACCAGAAAATAGGCGATATTGATCTTGATCTTTTCAAGATATGGTTTTCGCAAGAACAATTTGAGTCGTTTTTTAATTTCGATGATAATCTTCCTTTACCTATTATTGAATAATCGATTGGTCAATCCGTTTCTTATTTTACCATATTGTTTTTCCAATGTTAATTGTGATTACTCACGAAAAATTAGTTTTATAAATAAAAAAAGGACAGCTATGTCCTTTTATAATGTTTCCATCTGACAATTTAATTAAGCCCAAAAGGTCATCCTTTGTCCCAGCCGATCTCGGTTACAACAGCTTCACCCATCTGCCCGTGTCCCAAATCTCCATGAAAATCCGATCCACCCGTCACATATAAATGATAACGCTCAGCAATGTCCAGCAATTGCTTGACCATACCCGAATCGTGGGCCGGATAATATACTTCCAACCCTTTTAAACCATAATCGATTAATTTTTCGATGAAAAGCTGGTTTCCCTGCCGCCCCGGATGGGCTAGCACCGGAATTCCCCCAGCCTTAAGAATCAATTGAATAGCTTCCCCAGTTTCAATTTCCTGATGGGGAACATAGGCTAGGCCGTTCTGTCCCAAATAATGTTCAAAAGATTGTCTGCGGTAGGCCGGATGAACCAGATCCATAGCGATCAAGGCTTTGAAAATATGCGGACGACCGATAAACCGGCCGTTGGATTGCTTTTCAACCATCTCCCAGGTAATAGGGATACCGTGCCGCTTTAGTTTCTCCACCATCTGTCTGGCCCGGTCGATCCGGGCTGCCATGATCGTCTCAAATTTGGCCGTCAACTCCGGATGGCGATAGTCAATGCCATACCCTAAGATGTGGGCTTCCTGATTACCGTAATCTGTGGTAATTTCAACGCCCGGGATCAACTGTAAGTTTTTTTTCCGGGCCGCACGAATCGCTTCGGGAATGCCGTCCACGCTGTCATGATCGGTCAAAGCAATCCCGTCCAACCCAATTTCCACAGCATGCTCCACCAATTCCGCCGGAGTCAACGTGCCGTCCGAATAACTCGAATGTATATGTAGATCATATCCCGCCATTCGATTATCCTTTCCGCCATCAGCGGCGCCAGGCTTTAAACCCGTGAGCCGCTAAGACTCTCACCGCTTGATCAACCGCCTGGCTGTCTTCCAACGCCAACCTAAGGGTTCCGCCTTCTCCTTCACGCACCCGAAGGATCTCGATATCTTTAATATTGATGGATTCCCGAGATAAAAACCGAAGGACTTCCTCGATGGTACCGGGCCGGTCTTCAATGGTCACGACCATTTCATGAAGGAGCGTTAAAAACCCTTTATTTTTTGCCGGGATCTGCAGCCGAGTTTCCCGGGCCTGCGTTAAGAAAGTGCGCAATCTGTTGGCATCATCCGCCTTCAAAATCTCTTGCATCGTCTCCAATTCGTTCTGGAAAAGAGCAAGGGCTTCCAATATTTTATCCCGATTGCCGCGAATAATATCTTCCCAAAGTTGGGGAGAACCCATGGCAACCCGGGTAGTATCCCGAAATCCTCCGGCAGCTAAGGCTAATGTCCCCGGATTGGCCTCTTCCGCCATTCCGGCTGTCTTAGACAAGATAGCAGCTACCAAATGAGGCAAATGAGAAACCATCGCCACAATCCGGTCGTGTTCACCGGCAGTCAGTGTTATCACATGAGCACCGGTTGCTTTCGCTAAAATCTTAACCGTTTCGAAGACCTCAGCAGGATTGGACGGATCCTCAATGAGGATATACGCAGCATTCTCAAATAAAAAAGGATCGGCTCCGGCAATCCCGTGCTTTTCCGAACCGGTCATCGGATGACCGGGAACAAAATAACATCCAGCGGGAAGAACCTGCTGCACTTCCCGGATAACCTGCTCTTTAATGCTTCCCAAATCTGTAAAGATCGTTCCCGGTGCTGCTACCGAACGGCATTCCTCAATTACCTTGGCAATGGAAGTAACCGGAGTAGCAACAAATACTACTCCGGCATCTTTCATGGCGCTTTTAAAGTCATTAGGCAACTGATTGATAGCTCCGATCCGAAAGGCTTCAGCAACTGTTTCCGGTTCCTGGTCCCATCCGGATACCTGATAGCCTTTGCGGACCAACGCGGACCCAAGGGATCCACCCATCAAACCTAACCCAAGGATGGTTATTTTTCGAGTCCAATTATCCATCATAATGTCCGTCCCATCGCTTCGACAATCGGCCGTATCGTCTGAATCAATTCTTCAAAACCGGCAAAGTTTAAGGATTGGGGGCCATCCGACAGGGCATTCTCGGGACTGGGATGAACCTCCACTACAAGTCCGTCGGCGCCTACCGCAACTGCAGCCCGGCTCAGCGGCGCCACCAAGTGGCGTTTTCCACTGGCATGGCTGGGGTCCACGATCACCGGAAGATGACTCAATCGCCGGACAATCGGTACCGCACTCAGATCCAGGGTATTCCGGGTCGAAGGTTCATAGGTACGGATACCCCGTTCACAAAGGACAACCTGAAAATTGCCCTCACTCAATATATATTCGGCAGCCATCAGCCATTCTTCGATGGTCGCTGACAGGCCCCGCTTCAGCATCACTGGTTTATTGGATTTACCTACTTCTTTAAGGAGGATAAAATTTTGCATATTGCGGGCCCCGATTTGGAGCATATCCGCATACTGGCTAACTAATTCCACATCGTTGGGATTTACCACTTCAGTCACAAAAGGAATACCAACCGTCTCACTGACATTTTTCAAGATTTTCAAGCCTTCCTCTTCCAAGCCTTGGAAGGCATACGGAGAAGTCCGGGGCTTAAATGCGCCGCCACGCAGCATCGAAGCGCCGGCTTGTTTAACCGCCTTGGCCGTTGCCATCATCTGTTCTTCACTTTCAACAGCGCAAGGGCCGGCAATGACCACCAATTGGTCCCCGCCAAATTCCGCATCCCCGACCCGAACTCGGGTCGCTTCCTTTTTAAATTCCAAACTAGCCAATTTAAACGGCTGCAGAATGGGGACAACCTTTTCAACCCCTTCCATGGACTCGATGGACTCCATCACTCCGGGTTGTTTTGGCCCAATTACCCCAAGGATCGTGCGCTCAACTCCTTCGGAATGGTGAATTCCGAATCCCATCTGAGTGAGCTTTTCCTTCACCCGATCAATCTGGGACCCCGTGGCCCCAATGTTCATCACGACAATCATTGCATATTCCTCCTACCATCCTACAATTTTCCGTTGCTTAGGTTTTTATACGAGATCCTACCATACTACCTGCAACGATTGCCCATATTATAGCAATAATTTTGGTCAAATGTAAATAAAGAACCGGTTAATTTTGGGTATCACCAGTTCCTCCATTTTGACTTTCAGGGTGAAAATGGTTACAATAAACAAGCAGGATGCAGGGTTCTGGATCGTGGACAATTCAACCACGCGTTTCTATATTAGTGCAGAGTGCACAGTTCACACTATATTTATGAGGCAAGAGGCATGCGTATAGTTTTTACAGTTTACAGTTGACAATTAAACGATTAGGTGCTTGGTTTTGATTTGGGATCAGTTCACAGTTCATATAAATGTCGAGCCTAACATTTTGCCTCCACAACTTAACTGTAAACTGTCCATTGTCAACTATGTTGAAACTTCTAATTCCTGACTCCTAGAAATTTTAAACGGTGATATGATGAAGAAGAATGGCCCAGTGATCTATGAAGCGGTTTATTCTGAAACTGAGCCGATGGCACTCCAAGAGTATCTGCGCCATAAGGCCCAAATTTCGGGACGGAGTTTGCGTCAATATTTCTTCAAAGGATTAATCGAAGTAAACCACAGAAAGGCTCATTCAGCAGCTAAACTGAAAACCGGAGACCGTATCCGGGTATTTCAATTGAAAGAATCCGCCTCCCCATTAACACCGGAAGCTTTGCCGATCACCATCGTCTATGAAGACGATCAGATGCTCGTCCTCAACAAACCAGCCATGCTGCCTGTCCATCCGTCGGGGACCATTACCCGCGGAACCCTGGCCAACCGGGTCGCTTATCATTATCAAACGAAGCATCTTCCTTTCAAAGTCCGCCCGGTAAACCGTCTGGATCACGGGACCTCCGGATTAATCATCTTTGCCAAAACAGCCGCCAGCCAGGAAAAGTTGAGCCAAGCCATTCAAAATCACCGGATACAGCGGATTTATTATGGGTTAGTCCAGGGAGTCTTCACTCAAGATGATGGAATTATTGATCTTCCCATTCTGCAACATCCCGGAAACCGCCGGGTGGACCCCAAAGGCCAACCGGCAGTCACCCACTTTCGTGTAATGCAGCGTTATCATGAAGCAACTCTGTTAGAACTGGCATTAGAAACTGGACGCACGCATCAGATCCGAATCCATCTCAGCCATATCGGCCATCCGCTCATCGGAGACAAAACTTATGGAAAACCCTCACCTTACCTGAATCATCCGGCGTTGCATGCCGGAAAACTCATCTTTGACCCTGCAATTTTTAACATACCGGAATTGACAGCGCCTTTGCCCGATGATTGGCAGCGCCTGTTCAATATGTTAGAAAATCCGTAAAGGAGTGAACTCGATGACAAACTCATTACTGCAAGGCGTATTCCACTTGAATCACGCAGCAGTCAAAATTTGTACCGCCCAAAAATCAATTTACATCGACCCCTTTCATTTACCTTCTCCAAACCATGATGCGGATATCATCTTTGTCACCCACCATCATCATGATCACTTATCTCCGGATGATATCGCTGCCATCGCCAAAGAAGATACGGTGTTGATCGCTCCGGCCAGCATTACCGGCCACCTCACCAACCTGGGAATTGCCGAGATTATTAAGGTTGAGCCCGGACGTGACTATGTGGTTCAGGATATTTCTTTCCAAACCGTCCCTGCTTACAATATTAACAAACGTTTCCACCCGAAAGACCAAGCTTTGGTTGGCTATATCATCACCGCCAGCGGCGTCCGCTATTATATCGCCGGAGATACCGATGCCATCCCCGAAATGAACCGGATCCAAACCGATGTTGCGTTTCTCCCCGTAGGCGGTACCTATACCATGGATGCAAAAGAAGCAGCCGAAGCTGTTTCCGTCATCAAACCAAAGGTAGCTGTGCCAATTCATTATGGTGAAGTGGTCGGTTCTTTGGAAGATGCCAGGAGTTTTGTGAATTTGCTGCAACCTGGCATCCAAGGGATTATTTTATAAGTAGTCACCGGCAATTACTACACATTCTCAAGCATCGGCCATAACGGCCCGTTTTCATCGATGATATCGGACAAATCATAGACTGAGATCGGGAACATAGGAAATCCGTAGGCATAGGGCGTAAGCTCATACAGTTGGAAGAAGATGACCAACGCTTTATCAGCTACATAGTAATCCTGATCCGGCCGAATTCCGGTGAACTCATCTAACAGCGTCACGTCCCGCATCCGGATCTGAGCATCTACAATGGCTGAAAGCCGTCTGACGTAATCGCTTCCCGGCTTGAAAAGTTCGGCCAGACTATACGATTTTCCCGTTTCCACATTAAATGTAAGTCCCCGGAGAAGCGTTATGCCATGGGCTCCGCCAGAATATCCAAAGATATTCAAAACCAAGCTTAAAACATTCCGTTCGTTGGTTTTGATCTCGTAATATCCAGTGATGGTGGTCATCGGGTTTTCAAAGTAACCCAAGTCTTTCACCATCTGATGCACAGTCTCTAAAATCTGTCGGTTGATGGCTTCCTCAGCATCGGCATTGTTCAAGCGCCGAACCATCGGATAGTATATATCCAACCTGGGCCAAACCATATGTTTGCTTTTCACTTTGATCGGCAAATCAAATCCATTCATATATAAGCACCTTCCGTTTTTGTTTCATCATATTCAAAGGCGGAAGGTTCTGCTTTTTTCCTATTTAATAATTTCTCTTTACTATCGAACTTAACAACAGGCAAGAATAGATTCAGAACACCTGCCGACGGCTGTGATTCATCCGGAATCAAAGCGAGCAACCCATCTTCCCTGGTGGGTTTAAGCGTTCCGGCTGTTTATTAACAAACCGGCAGGAGATATATATTACAATGAAATAAAACAAAATCAGCATCCTTTTGGACACTGATTTTCTACAAATTAAAATATTGACCGTTATATCGAAAAAAAATTATCCCTCTACCCCAACAACTCCCCATCCAACGTAAAGGTCTTCGCCCCGCAGATCCGGACCTGGGCCACATCTCCCGGTTCCACTTTGACCGTAGGTTCGAAATGGACCAATTTATTATGGGAAGTCCGGCCTGACCAGCGGGATTCATTTTTCTCACTGGCACCTTCCACCAATATTTCCTGAATGGTTCCAATAAGGGCCTGATTCCTTTCCAGACTGATCCGGTTTTGAAGATCAATCAACCGCATTAACCGCTCTTTTTTAACCTCTTCCGGAACTTGATCCTCCATCTTGGCGGCAGGTGTGCCGACCCGTGGCGAATAAATGAAGGTGAACGCCCCGTCGAACCTGACTTTTTCCACCAGATCCATGGTATCCAGGAAATCTTCCTCCGTCTCGCCCGGAAAACCGACGATAATATCGGTGGTTAATGCGATATCCGGAACTTTGGACTTGATTTTCATCGCCAAATCAATATAGGCTTCCTTCGTATATCGCCGGTTCATCCGCTGCAGTATCCGGCTGCTGCCGGCCTGGAAAGGCAGATGCAAATGGCGGCTGACATTCGGATGGGATGCAATAACCTCAATCAGCTCATCCGACAAATCCTTGGGATGGGACGTTTGGAAACGAATCCGGTAAATCCCGGTTTCCGCCACTTCCCGGAGCAACCGGGCAAAATTCCACTCATTCCCCAGATCTTTGCCATAGGAATTAACGTTTTGCCCTAACAGGGTGATTTCTTTAACGCCGCTTTCGATTAACCCCCGAATCTCATCCAGGATAACCTCCGGGCGGCGACTCCGCTCCCGGCCCCGGACATACGGGACAATACAATAGGTACAAAAATTGTTGCACCCATACATAATCGTGACCCAAGCCCGGTAGGTTTCATCCCGCTTTACCGGAAGGCCTTCATAGATCTCGCCTTCGCTGTCCCAGACTTCTAAGACCCGCGACCCGGTCGTGGTCACTTTCCGAATCAGTTCCGGCAGTTGATGCAGGTTATGGGTTCCAAAGACCAAATCCACATGAGGGTAATTTTCCCTTATCTTCTCAACGATACCCTCTTCCTGCGCCATACATCCGCACAGGGCAATCAGCATGTTGGGGTTTTGTTCCTTCAGACTTTTCAAATTGCCGATATGGCCCAGCGTCCGGTTTTCCGCATTCTCCCGGACACAACAGGTATTTAAAATCACCAGATCGGCACATTCCTGAGATTCTGCCTTCTGGTAGCCCATAGCTTCCAACATTCCGGCAATAATCTCCGAATCGTGAACATTCATTTGGCATCCGAAAGTGGTTATAAAATACGTTGACACGATTAACTCCTCTATCTGAAATTTTTATCGATGAACGCTATTGCACAGGTTCACAGTACACGGTACACAGTTCACAGTTCTTTCTTTCTGGTACACAACGCATAGTTCCACAGTAAACAGTGCATGTCAGGAATGAGATATGAGTAGAGTTTAAGTTTTCTTCCCTCTTCTATAACTTTGTCTTGAAATTTTACCCTTTTCACTCTTCCCTTTGCCCTTTATCCTTATAAACTGTCAACTGTCAACTATATAAAGCTTTAGCCTTCTGAATTCTGTTCCAACTTTATTTCTGTGGACTGTGCACCCATTTTACTTTCACTCGAATAGCGCTTTCGTAAACATTTCCGCATCGAAATTTTGCAGGTCTCCAGCCTTTTCGCCGACGCCGATCAGGCCGATGGGGATTTGTAATTGATTGGCGATGGCAATTAAGACTCCACCCTTGGCCGTACCGTCCAATTTGGTTACCACCAGGCCCTGGACACCGAGGGCTTCATGGAAAACTTTCGCTTGGCTGACCGCATTCTGTCCGGTGGTCGCATCCAACACCATGATAATCCGCAGTTCCCGTCCATCCAGGTTGTTCTCCACGATCCGTTTGACCTTTTTCAACTCTTCCATCAGATTAACCTTGGTATGCAGACGGCCGGCGGTATCGATCAAGATCACATCCGCCTTTCTCGCCTTTCCGGCAGCCATGCCGTCAAAAACCACCGCTGCGGGATCGGCTCCTTCCTGATGATGAATCACTTGAATACCTAATCGTTCGCCCCAGATCACCAATTGCTCGGTCGCTGCAGCCCGGAATGTATCCCCGGCCACTAACAAAACCTGCCGCCCATGTTCTTTAAAGCGGGCCGCCATTTTGGCAATGGTGGTCGTCTTCCCGACACCGTTCACGCCCACGATCAAGTAAACCACATTCCGGGCATTAAAGTCCACCGTATATTTACCGACAGCATTAAAAATGGAGGCAATTTCCTGAATCAATATCTCTCTCAATTGATTAGGTTCATTGATATTTTGTTCTTTAACAACCTTTCTTAACCGGTCCAAAAGGTAGGTCGTCGTCTGTGCGCCTACATCCGCCATAATAAGGGCATCTTCCAACTCAGTATAAAATTCCTCATCAATCTTATTGGAAGAGAAAATGTCTTCCAAATTACTGATCAAATTGGCCTTCGTCTTCGCCAACCCTTGTTTCAAACGTGAAAAAAAGCTTTCTCCCATGAAATCCTCCGTTGTTTTTAATATAGGCATGAAGCGCGCGGCCTAAGGCATGAGGTTTCAATCCCATTAGCGGCAGCAAAAGGAGTGCACAGTTCACAGGATATCAAACCCAATAGATTATAGTTTCGGACTCGGGCATCCCTCTCCTTAAGGAGAGGGTCGGGATGAGGTCAAAATAGATAGTACATCATCTCAGAATTATGGATGAACTAATATACTGACAACTGTGAACTTACACTTGGAACCAGGAACCCTGACTCAATATTGTACGGAACGCACATGTGCGTTCCCTTCACAACTATACTCGCATCTTACACCTCATGCATCATGCCTTTTATGCCGTTTGCATCGATACTTCCTCTAAACTAAGGGATATCAATTTAGAAATACCCTTCTCTTCCATGGTAACCCCGTAAATCGTGTTGGCCACTTCCATGGTACCGCGGCGGTGGGTCACTACGATAAATTGCAATCTTTTGCTGAAAATCTCCAACAACTTGGCGAAACGTTGCACATTGGCTTCGTCCAAGGTGGCATCTATCTCATCCAAGATACAGAATGGCGCCGGTTTAATCGAAAGAATCGAAAATAACAGCGCGATCGCAGTCATCGCCCGTTCGCCGCCGGACAGCAACGATAAACTCTGCAACTTTTTCCCCGGGGGCTGGGCAATAATTTCGATACCGGACTCCAACACATTCTCCGAATCGACCAGGAATAGATCGGCATTTCCACCTTCGAACAATTCGGAAAAGATCTTGCGAAATTCGATCCGAATCTGTTCGAAAGTTTCTATAAAACGTTTCTCGATGGTCCGCTCGATCTCGTGAATAACTTTGAGCAAGGAGCTTTTGGCATGCCGCAAATCTTCCGCCTGAGTGCTTAAAAACTCACACCGCTGCTTCACTTGCCGGTAATCCTCGATCGCAGCCAGGTTCACCGGGCCCAATTCCCGAATTTCGTTCTTCAAGTCTTCAATCACGCCAACAACATTGGCCGGGCTTTCCCAGTTTTCATCTACCTGTGACTCCCAGTCCAATCCGTAATCCTCGATAAGACTCTGTTGATAATTCTCGATACTGTTGGTTTTTTGGGTGATCTGAATTTCCAATTGGCGAAGTTGATTTTGGAACTCATTATTTTTCCGCCGGAAACTCCGCTGCTTCCCTTCTAATTCCCGGATTTTGGCGTGAAGGTTTTCTTTATTGGTTTTTTCGGCATTGATCAGATCCTGCTGCTCTGCCAGATGCATCTCCCCGGCCATCTGTTGTTGTTCCAATTCCACCAACTCTCGGCCGATTCTTTCCCGTTCAGCAACAAGTTCTGCCTGTTTTAATTCCATTTCTGCGTTGGAATGTTCAATCTCCTGTAGTTGACGGTCAAGATTGGCCTTAAGGATTTCTTTCCCGTTCAGTTCCTGTAAACCAGCACTGAGTCGAGACTTAACCTCCGATAATCTTTGAAATTGTGCTTCCTTTTGCTGATTGGCTGATTGAATGGACGCGCTTAATTGTTGAATCACCGTCTCTGCCTCTTTTAAGCGTTGTTCTTCCAATTCCAACGCGTGATCCAGATTCTCATGGCCGGAATTAAACTCATCTCCGGCTTCCTCCAACTCTTGCAGCTGTTCCTCTAACAAACGGATTTCATCGCTAATCCGCTGATAGTTTTGGCCGGTCATGTGAAGATCCCGTTCAATCCGAATCTGCTCCGATTGAACAGCAACTTCTGTTGTTTTCAATTGTTCGATCAATGACTGATTCTCTTCCAGACTTTGTTTCAGCACTTGAAGCTGCTTCATTCCATCGGACAACGCATGCTCATATTCAGCTTTTTCATTTTTTAAAGAATCGATCTCCCCTCTGCGGCTTAATAAACCCACCCGCTGACGGTCGTTGCTACCGCCGGTGATCGATCCGCCCGGATTGACCAGATCGCCTTCAGGCGTGACAATCCGGAATCCTCGATCCAGTTTGGTACTGATTTCGATGGCTGTCCGCAAATTGGGAGCCACGATCACTTGATTGAGCAAATATTGAACGACCTGATGATATTCTGGCTGATAATCCAATAAAGCAATAGCCGGATGACAATCATATTGCTTCAATAAATCCGCTGACACTTGCCGGCCTTCATAAGCCCGCACCCGATTGAGGGGTAAAAAGGTGGCTCTTCCTTTGGATTTACGTTTTAGATAGGCAATGGCATCTTGAGCCGCCTGATCATCATCAATGACCACATGTTGCAGGCTGGAACCCAGAGCAGTTTCCAAAGCCAACTCCATTCCAGGGCGAACTTTAATCAAATCCGCCACGATACCGCGGATTTTTCCATGGAATCGCTCTCCGGAAGCATCGGAAAGCAACGCTTTTACTCCTTGAAAATAGCCTTGATAGCTCTTTTCCATGTCTTCCAGTAAGCTGATTTTGCCTTCCAATGTCCGGATCCGCTGACGGTATTCCTGTATCTTATCTTCAAGAGCTGCTATTTCCCGCTGATAACGGCTACCTTCTTCCAAACGTTCTTTCCGGGAAGTTTGGATATCTGCCAATTTTGATAAAACCTGCTCTAACTGATTGTTTTTTTCCTGACGTTCGTCATTTAACTCTTGCAGCTGTTGCCGTAAATATTCCTGCTTCTTGCGGCAATCCTCCATCTGTTTGGCGAGAAACTCCCTTTGAAGCAGGGCATTACTTTGCTTATTACGTAATCCTGAAATCCGGTTTAAAATTTCAAATACTTCGTTTTTCAGTTGCTCTTCTTGTTGTTCCAGTGCTCTTAGACTGTCACCGGCCTGGTTCAGTTTCTGCTCTTCCGCTTCTAACAGCGCTTGATCTCCTGCCAACCGTTGGTTGATGGCTGCAATCTCCGCTTCTAGAAGAGACCGTTCCTGAAGCAGGCTTTCCCTGCGTTTCGAGTTCGTTTCACTCCCCCGCAGATAATCTTGTTCTTGACGATCCAAATCACTAAGCTTCGTATGTAAAAATCGGGATTGCTCCTGATACCGGTTGACCTGATTTTGAATGCGAAAATACTCCTCATTCAATGCGGCAATCCGGTGGTCCAAATTGAGAACTTCCAAACGTATGGTTTCTAATTCGGAATCAAGGATATTTTCTTCGCTTTCGAAATCGTGGAATCGGGCCTCCGTCTCCTGCTTTTGCTGTTGCAACTGGTTCAGCTCGTCCAGTAACTTCTTAATAATCTTCCCGTAGTAATTGATTTCCAATCCGGAAAGACGCTCCCTTAAGGCTAAAAACCGTTCTGCCTGACGGGACTGAGTTTCCAAAGGCCCTAATTGAAGCTGAAGTTCGTTGATAATATCCTGCACCCGGGTTAAGTTCCGATCCGTATCTTCCAATTTCCGTTCGGCGACTTGCTTTCGGCTTTTATATTTGATAATACCGGCAGCTTCCTCAAAAATGCTCCGTCGCTCTTCGGCCTTTACTGATAAAATGGCATCAATCTTACCCTGACTGATCACCGAATACGCGTCTTTTCCAAGGCCGGTATCATAAAAAAGCTCATGAATATCTTTCAACCGAACCTGAGATTTATTGATCAAGTATTCGCTCTCACCGGAACGGAATAATCTCCGGGTAACGGAAACCTCCGTAAAATCTAAGGGAATCGACCGATCTGAATTATCGAGAACCATGGTGACTTCTGCCAGACCCAGTTGTTTACGGGATTCAGTTCCGGCAAAGATCACATCATCCATCTTGGAACCCCGCAAATTTTTTATGCTCTGTTCCCCCAACACCCAGCGCAAAGCATCGGAAATATTGCTTTTACCGCTTCCGTTAGGACCGACAACCGCAGTCACACCCGGCATAAATTCCAATTTAATTTTATCCGCAAATGATTTAAATCCCAATAATTCCAATCGTTTTAAATACAAGCTAATCCCCCTTCATTCTCACCATTTTACCACAATATGGGCCAAAAAAAAACTCCCGTTAAACGGGAGATGAAAAGAGAAAACAGTTGTTTTTTCTTTATTATTATGTTCGAAGTTCCATGTTCACGGTTCACAGTACACAGTACACAGCCAGTTTAAAGTTGACAGTTTACAGTTGACAGGTGACAGGCACTGTAGACCAACTGTTTTGTCATGCTTCCTTTCGCAAAGCCAGCGTCAAATCATGACGTTTGCGGGTCTTCAACGGGATCTTGGGACTTAACAAAGAACCGTATTCCATAATCACCTTTTTGAGCTTTAAGCGGGAGCGGGTTCGGGCATTATCAATGACTTTAGCCGGTAATTTAAGATCCTCCTGTATCTCTCCAAGGGAATATCCCCAGATAATCCGAAGCACCACATCATATTCCAACGGAGATAAATAGGCTTTTAATACGGCTTTGAGTTGGTTAGCCATCCAGTCCCGTTCCACATAAACAAAGGGCTCTTCCCCAAGATCGGCTACAGATTGAATGAGCTGCCGGGAAGCTGCATCAACCGAATAGTTAAGGGAAAGGGAGTTGGCTTCAAATAATGCTTTTTTGGTGTAATTTTGCTTAATTTTATTATAAATACGACGTAAAATGCAAATATAAGCGAAAGTACTGAACTTGATCCGATAACGCAAATAATCGTACTGGTCAATGGCTTTTAAAAGCCCCACGGCACCTTCCTGAAGAAAATCCTCAAAATCTGCTGAAGGCGTATTTTGGTTTCGCACAATATGGCGGACCATCGGCAGATATTTTTCCACCAACGTTTCCTTCGCGGCAGGCTCGGACCCAGAGCGAATTTTCTGGATGAGTTCCAGGTCGGTTTGTTGACACATACCGGATACCTCCTCAAAACCTCTTCCATTAAAAATATATGTTAAAGGTTGTCCCCGGTATGACATGGTAAAAAAATAAACCGCCCAAAAGCGGTCTTCCACGACTAGAAACATAAATCCGGATAATTTTTCATGAGTTCTTTGATTATTCTCTTTATCGCGGTTCAACGATAAACTTGATCGCTGTGCGCACCTGTCCGTCAATATTAATCTCAGCAAAGCCCGGCGTACAGACTAAATTGATGCCATTAGGGGCTACATACCCTCGGGTAATTGCGATCGATTTTACCGCCTGATTGACGGCACCCGCTCCAACCGCTTGCACTTCGGCAATGCCTTTTTCACGGAGAACGGCCGCTAAAGCTCCAGCCACGGATTTTGGAACTGAATTTGCAGAAACTTTCAATACGTCCATTCTGAAAAGCCCCCTACAAAATGATACTTAACTTGTTTCTTTCATATCATATTCATCCGGGCTTAAAAAAAAACCTTTTTTACAAAAAATCCCCCTACTTGTGTTGAAGTTCCTTTAATGCCATCCGCGCCGCACAATTCTGAGCTTCTTTAATGGATCGGCCGGTACCTTTCCCGTAAACCCGATCATTCACCGTAACTTCCACTGTAAAGTGACGGTTATGGGGCGGCCCCGTTTCACTGACGGTACGGTACACCGGCTTCCAACCTTTCGCTTGCGTCCATTCCTGCAGATGGGTTTTGGCATTCAATTCCTCAAATTTCTCCATAATTCTAGGCAATTCCGCTTCAATCAACGGCAGTACCAGCTCAGTAGTTTTTTCCAAACCAAAACTTAAATAATATGCGCCGATAAACGCCTCAAATAAATCGGCAATAATATTGACTTTCAAACTGCCGCGGCTCTTTTGTTCCCCGGCTCCCAAACGGATATAATCCACCAAATGCAACCGCTCTGAAAAATGGGCCAGCATCGGTGCACTGACGATGGTCGACTTTAGTTTTGCCAATTCCCCTTCACTATACCGAGGATAATGCTCAAACAAATAGCGGCACACAATAACCCCTAATACACTGTCGCCTAAAAACTCCAACCTTTCATTACTCGGAACAGAATGTTCATGGGCATATGAAGAGTGGGTGAATGCCTCCACAAACAGATCGGGTTTTTCCAGGGTAAAATTGAGTTGAACCGCCAGTTGTTCCAATGGCGGTTCGATGATACCAACATCTGATTTCCGTTTCATCTTATATTACCCGTTATATTTCTTAAAGGCCAAACAAGCATTGTGGCCTCCAAATCCTAATGAATTGGACAAACAATATTCAAAAGAGGCTTTACGGGCTTCATTCGGCACATAATCCAAATCACATTCCGGATCCGGAGTCTGATAATTTATCGTCGGCGGAATAATTCCTTCTTTCAAAGCCAACACTGAAGCAATCGCTTCGACGCCACCGGCAGCACCCAGTAAATGTCCAGTCATGGACTTGGTGGAACTCACGGCTACCTTTCGGGCCGCCTCGCCAAATACGGCCTTAATCGCCATGGTTTCAAGTTTATCATTAGCCGGTGTCGAGGTTCCATGAGCATTAATATAACCAATCTGCTCCGGCTGAATTCCGGCATCGGCAATGGCTAATCGCATGGCTTCGGCTGCACCGAAACCTTCCGGATGCGGCGCGGTAATATGATATGCATCACCGGTCTCGCCAAAACCGACCAATTCGGCGTAGATGGTCGCCCCCCGTTTCAGCGCATGTTCCAACTCTTCAAGGATGATAATCCCAGCTCCTTCACCCATCACAAAACCATCCCGATTCAAGTCAAATGGACGGCTGGCGGATTTGGGGTCATCATTTCGAGTTGAGAGCGCACCGGAAGACGTAAACCCGGCTACCGGTAACGGAGAAATGGCCGCTTCCGCTCCTCCGGTGATCATCACTTTGGCATGTCCGTTTTGAATTAAATGCATCGAATGACCGATAGAGTGAGCTGCCGAAGCACAGGCCGTTACTAAGGCATGATTGGGCCCCCGCGCTCCGACAACAATGGAAACAAATCCGGACGCCATATCCGGAATCATCATCGGAATCAATAAAGGGCTAACCCGGTTGGGCCCTTTTTCAAATAACACCCGGGCTTGCTCCTCCAAAGTTTTAATGCCCCCGATTCCGGAACCGATGGACACCCCGATGTCACCGGCATTTCCTTCATTAATTTCTAATTTGGCATCCTCCAATGCCATCCGGGCCGCAGCAACAGCAAATTGAACGAAACGATCCGTCCGCCGCACTTCTTTTTTATCAAGAAATTGTGTAGGATCAAACTTCGTAACCTCCGCTGCTATCTTCACCTCAAAACCCGTGGTATCAAAGGAACGAATATAATCAACGCCCGAAACGCCGCTAATAAGCGACTTCCAAAATTCTTCTTTTCCAATACCTACAGCCGTGATACATCCCAAACCGGTAATGGCAACACGATGCTTCATCATCCACCTCAAATTGTTTTTATATGAACTTTTTGGAAATTTCGAGGTAAAAGAAAGCCCCGTCAATACACGGGACTCTCTAAAAAATCATTGGGCATTCTCTTTAATGTAATTTACGGCGTCAGCCACCGTCACAATCTTTTCAGCATCCTCGTCGGGAATTTCCAGATCGAATTCCTCTTCGAGCGCCATAACTAATTCAACGATATCCAGAGAGTCAGCTCCCAAATCATCCACGAATGAAGCTTGTTCAGTAACCTCTTCTTCATCAACACCTAATTGTTCGACAACAATCTCTTTAACTTTGCTTAAGATATCCAACCACTTCACCTCCTTCCAAACACCGAGGTTGGTAGATTTAAGTATTGACAAAACAAACTCAATCTAAGTTTACATCACCATTCCACCGTCAACATTCAACACCTGGCCGGTGATGTAGGAGGCAGCTGGAGAGGCCAAAAATACTACTGCATCGGCAACATATTCAGGTTTACCAAAGCATCCCAGAGGAATTTGCCGCAACAGGTTGGTTTTGGCTTCTTCGGAAAGGACATCGGTCATTTTTGTTTCGATAAATCCAGGAGCTATTGCATTAACCCGGATATTCCGAGAACCTAATTCTTTCGCCATAGTTTTGGTGAATGCGATGATGCCGCCCTTAGATGCTGCATAATTTGCTTGTCCTGCATTCCCCATCAGGCCGATAACCGAAGTAATATTGATAATCTTACCGGAACGTTGCTTCATCATGGGCTTAATCGCAGCTTTCGTACAAAGAAAGGTTCCTTTGAGGTTTGTATTAATTACGGCATCCCAGTCTTCTTCCGACATCCGGAGCAATAGATTATCTTTAGTAATACCCGCATTATTTACAAGTATGTCAAGTTTTCCAAAAGTTTTAACAGCTTTTTCTACTATGGCCTCGCAATCCGCCGTCTTTGTTACATCGCCGATAAACGCGATTGCTTTGCCACCGGCATCGCAAATCTCAGCCGCTGTTTTGTTCACCTCTTCGTTCCGACCAGAGAGAACAACAGCTGCCCCTTCAGCACTCAAAGCCTTGGCAATCGCTTTACCGATACCTCTGGAAGCACCGGTAACAATTGCCACCTCTTGCGCTAATCTCATATTACTAGACCTCCTTTAAAATTGCAAGAGCTTTTTTAAGCGAGGTCAGATCCTCACATTGGAGTATATTAACCCCTTTGAGTGTCTTTTTAACCAAGCCGGACAAAACTTTTCCCGGCCCGATTTCCACAAAGGTATCCACTCCATGATCTGCAAGATAGTGTAAAGTATCTTCCCACAATACCGACGAAAAGATCTGACGGTAAAGTTTTTCAGCCAAGGTATCTTTCGTAGCTGGCGCAGCATCCACATTGGAAATCAGCGGTACAACCGGTTCATTCCATTCGGTCTGCTTTAACTGTTCATAGATTTGGTCAGCAGCCGGTTTCATAAAACTGGAATGAAAGGCCCCGGTCACTGCTAACGGAATAAACTTCCCTCCGCGTCCCAACACCTCATCCTGAACCTTCGCCAACCCGGTCTTCGTCCCCGACACGACGATCTGCCCGGGACAGTTAAAATTAGCCGCTTCAACCTGTCCATCAGCAATATCGAGACATTCGATGACCGTCGCCCGATCCAAACCAAGTACGGCAGCCATGGCACCATTTCCGTCCGGATCAGCCTCTGCCATCAGTCTGGAACGGCGTTGCACCAGCTTCAACCCATCCCTAAAGGAAAGGGTTTTAGAGGCAACCAACGCACTATATTCTCCTAGACTGTGTCCAGCCACAAAATCAGGTTGGCAACCTTCTGATTCCAGCACTCTCAATAAAGCCACACTCGTGGTCATAATTCCGGGTTGGGCATTCCGCGTATCTTTAAGTTGGTCCTCAGGGCCATTAAAGCAAAGCTCCATCAGATCATATGCGAGTACGTCGTTGGCTTCTGCAAAAGTTTCAGCAGCTACCGGATAATTTTCAGCAACTTCTTTACCCATCCCCACGTACTGGGATCCCTGTCCGGGAAAAATAAATGCGACTTTACCCATTATTCTCCCCTTCATCTTTCTTGTCCGACAAAGTCTGAATTTCGGACTTTATTTTACCGACGATATCTTCATTAACTGCCTTTATAGCAGCTTTAATTGCATTTTTAATGGCTTTGGCATTGGAACTGCCATGACTGATAATACTGATTCCGTTAAGTCCTAAAAGGGGTGCCCCGCCATATTCCGTATAATCCATTCTGGCTTTAAGGCCGGCAAAAGCCGGTTTCATCAATAAACCGCCAAGGGTAGCCAAAGGATTCGTACGGATGGCATCTTTAATCTGCCCAAACATTGTAGAGGCCAATCCCTCTGACATTTTAAGAACTATATTTCCGACAAAACCGTCGCAAACGATGACATCACAGCTTCCCCGGTGCACATCACGGCCTTCAATATTCCCGATGAACTTCACCGGGGCCTGTTTAAGCAACTGATGGGTCTCGACAGTTAATTTATTCCCTTTCGTCTCCTCTTCACCGATGCTTAGCAAACCAACCGTCGGTTGCGATAATCCCAGTACCTTTTCTGCATAAACCGAACCCATCATCGCAAACTGTACCAAGTTCTCCGGATCACAATCAGCATTAGCTCCGGCATCCAGCAAAACGCTGACCCCTTTTCGGGTAGGCATCGGCGAAGCGATAGCCGGACGTTTAATCCCCGGAATCCGCCCGATATGAAGTAAGGAAGCAGTCATGGCCGCACCGGTACTTCCGGCGGAAATGACTGCAGCCGCTTCGTTCCGCTTTACCAATTGGTTAGCAACAACCAACGATGAGTCCTTTTTGCGTTTAACGGCATTGGCTGGATGTTCATCCATAGCAATCACTTCGGAAGCATGATGCACTTCCAATTTTAAGCCGGTAATATCCTGCTCGGCTAATATCTGACGAATGTCCGACTCGATACCAACCAGAATGACCTCAGCGTCGAATTCCCTGCAAGCGGCAATCGCGCCCAGGACAATCTCCCGTGGAGCAAAATCTCCACCCATGGCATCGACGGCAATTTTCAAACCAAACACCTCCAGCAAAACTATCCTTTAGTATAGCGAAAATCAAATAAATGTCAAGGAAATATATGGTCAATCCAAGAAAGTTGGCAAAAAAAAGGTTGAGGACCATTAAAGGTCAATCAACCTTGGCGATAACTTCCCGACCTTTATAATGACCGCAATTACCGCAAACGGTATGAGGCAGTTTCGGTTCGTGACATTGCGGGCAAGTACCGGTCTGCGGCGCTGTAGCTTTCCAATTGGCACGACGCATTCTTTTCCGTGTTCGGGAGGCTCTATTTGTTGGGTTTGCCATTAGATCCACCTCCTTCTGTTGGTAACAGGCTTCTTAACTTCTCTAATCTTGGATCAATGTCTTGAACTGTACATTCGCATTGCCGTTGATTGAGATTTATGCCGCACATGGGACAAATGCCCCGGCAATCGGCATCGCACAAAAATTTCATCGGCAAAGCCAAAATTACCTGTTCATTAATACAATCTTCGAGATCGATGATGTCTCCTTGAAAGGTAAATACCGAGTCATCTTCGACCTGATTATAATTGGGAACAAACTCTTCTTTAATCTGGAGATTTTGGGTTGTTTGGAACGGTTCCAAACAACGGCTGCAGTTGGCCTCATACGTAAAGGAAAGATTGGCTTCGACCAAAAATCCTTCACCTGTATTGGTTACCTTTCCTTCTATCCTTGCCGGGCCATTGAGTTTTAAACCAAGTTCTTCCACTTCATTCAGGGACTCAATGGCTTGTTCGCCTTGAAAACGAACACTGCTGCCCCGTAACTCGCGTATGGAACCAATATTAACTTTCACCAAAAATCACCTTCGATAATTATATAAGTTAATTTTGAAAAAGTCAATCTTTACCTGAGTTAAATTAACCGAATTCGGCAATTTTTATTATTAATAGAAGCTATACGTTGACGCCAATTGCACGATGAATAGAGGTGAGAACATTGAGACGTCATTATTTTAAATCCAAATTGTTTAATCCAACAGGGCGCCCTATTGACCTGTTTCCGGAATCCGTCTGGGACCTTCCGCCTTACGTCATTGCCCGTTTTGGCGGTGAATTAACCCAGGTGATGCTTTCTGCAGCCCAACAATACATCTCTCAGCAATGCCTTCACAAACAACAGCAAATATTCGAAAAAGCAGCTTTCGAGTCAAGGAAATAGGATAAACGGTTTTTTCCGAAAATTCCAAAAAAATTGAGTCATAGCAGGTCCTTTATCGGTAATGATATGGATGTAAGGAGGTGATATTCAAATGGGTACTGGACAAAAAAGCAACAGCTACCTCGTTAAAGCGGCAGGCCCGGCTTTGGACAAATTTAAATATGAGATCGCCAATGAGTTAAATATCGATCTCTCCAAAGTTCAAGGCGGTTATTGGGGTTACATGGCCACTCGCGACACCGGTGCTATCGGAGGAAATATGGTTCGCCGGATGATCGAAGCTGCAGAACGGACTTTAGCTGAACAAACCATCGCTGACGTTAAAGCCGGTTTCCAGGCAGGCCTGCAGAGCCAACCTCAAATAACGAATCAGAACAATCAGTTTCAAAATCAGAACAATCAGTTCAAGTTCTAATGGATAGTTAGGTTTCATTTACTTAAAAAGCAGAGAAGCTGGCCTTCTCTGCTTTATTCATTTATCGAAATTTTCCATTAGATTACAAATTTATCTGATTATGTATCCTCCAAATATAGTACAATAGAAATAAATAATCCGAAAAAGGAGGTTTCCAATGATCCAAAAAATCGCCAATACCATCCGTGGTGTCGTCGCAGACATCGTCGAAAAAGCCAAATCCGGACATCCGGGAATGCCCTTAGGCATGGCAGAGGTTGCAACTGTACTATATTCCGAAGTCTTGAAACACAACCCCCAAAAACCGGATTGGCCAGACCGGGACCGTTTTATCCTTTCCGCCGGCCATGGCTCCGCTCTGCTCTATACCATGTTACATCTCACCGGTTACCCCATGCCCCTTGAAGAACTGAAACGATTCCGCCAACTTCATTCCAAAACTCCGGGCCATCCGGAAGTGGGTATTCCCGGCGTAGAGACCACCACCGGCCCGTTGGGTCAAGGACTGTCCAACGGTGTTGGCATGGCACTGGCCGAAAAGATGCTCGCAACGCGCTTTAACAAGCCCGGTTTTGAAATCGTTAATCATTATACATACGTCATCGCCGGCGACGGGTGCATGATGGAAGGTATCACTTCCGAAGCATCCTCCCTTGCTGGTGATCTTGGCTTAGGGAAACTCATCGTCATTTATGACGATAACGAGATCAGCATCGAAGGTTCAACGGATCTGGCCTTTCGGGAAGATGTCGCCAAGCGCTATGAGGCTTACGGCTGGCAGGTGATTAAGATCAACGGTCATGATCCTGAGGAGATCATCTCAGCTATTGAAGCTGGTAAAAACGATCCGTCCAGGCCGACATTGATCGTAGCCAAAACCGCCATCGGTAAAGGAAGCCCCCTGGAAGGTAATGCCGAAAGCCATGGTGCTCCATTAGGAAAAGAAAATATTAAGATCCTCAAAGAGAATTTAGGGTTAAGTCCCGAAGATTTTCATATTCCCTCCGAAGTTTACGCCCATTTCAAAGAGAAAAACCAACTATGGCAACAGTCTTTCCAGAAATGGGAAAGACTCTTTGAAGCCTGGTCAAAAGAGTATCCCGAACTCCGCCAGGAATGGGATCGCATCCACGCCCGGCAACTCCCTGCTGATCTGGAAGCCATATTACCCCATTTTGATGCGGGCTCAAGCGTGGCAACCCGGGATGCCGGCGGAAAAGTGCTGAACGCTCTCGCCGCCAAAGTTCCAGAACTGATCGGAGGTGCGGCAGACCTGGCTCCATCAACCAAAACTTATATGAAGGATTTAGGTGATGTAAGCCATCAGGACTTTACCGGCCGCAACCTTCATTTCGGCGTCCGCGAACATGCCATGGGTGCCATCCTCAACGGCCTGTCCCTCCATGGCGGATTCCGGGTATTCGGCTCCACCTTCCTGGTGTTTGCGGACTATATGCGTCCGACCATGCGCTTGGCCTCCTTGATGAATCAACCGGTAGTTTATGTATTCACCCACGACTCCTTCTATGTCGGTGAAGATGGTCCGACCCATGAACCGGTGGAACAGATTGAGTCTCTCCGAATTATTCCGGGAATGCGCACCATACGGCCGTCAGACGCTAACGAGACAGCCTGGGCATGGCTGGAAGCCCTAAAACGAACCGACGGTCCCACAGCGCTCATCCTAACCCGCCATAAAATACCGGTATTAAAAGGAACATCCTACGACTCTTTCCGGCGAGGCGGCTATATCATTAAGGAAGCTTCAGCCGCACCGGAGATTATCATCATGGCCTCGGGAAGCGAAGTGTCCCTGGCCTTGGCTGCTGCTGAACTCCTTGAAAACAAAGGAAAAAAAGTCCGGGTTCTCTCCGTCCCCTGCCGGGAACTTTTCCTCCAGCAGGATCCCACTTATCTCTCCGAAGTCTTAGGTGAAGGCAGTCTACGGGTGGCTATCGAAGCCGGAGTCAGCAGCGGATGGTATCAGTTAGTCGGGCCCTTAGGGTTAGTCATCGGGATGGATCGATTTGGATTAAGCGGACCCTATGAAGCTTTGGAAGAGGAATTTGGATTCACCCCGGAAGCTGTCGCAGAGCGCATCCTGTCAATGCTCTAAGCAACGGTAAAATAGAAATTCCATGGGATTAATAAGAAATCCATCGCCGCCCCTTGAAAACATGGGGCGGTTTATGCTACCATGAACCGAGATAACACTACATTATTAAAAAGTTCACGGCACATCATATCACTGTGCACCGTGAACTGTGTACTATGCACTATGAATCAATGCAGATCAGACTCTAATCAACCGGAGGATTTCCGTGAGTAACAAACAACATCGTTTCAGCCGTTTTGAATTATTGATCGGCGATGCCAAACTTCGAAAACTGCAGACTGAAAAAGTAGCTGTGATCGGCTTGGGCGGCGTCGGTTCGTTCGCTGTTGAAGCTTTAGCCAGAGCCGGAATCGGCTGGCTTATTTTAGTGGACTATGATGAAATCTGCCTCACTAACACCAATCGACAGATCCACGCGATCCATGGCAATTACGGCCGTCCCAAAGTGGATGCTATGACTGAACGAGTGAAAGCCATTAACCCGGACATCGCCGTTGTCGGTTGGAAGGAATTCGTCACCCCGGCAAATCTGGACACCATTCTTCACGGCCGGATTTCCTATGTTATCGATGCCATCGACACGGTTTCATCCAAAGTGGCCTTGATCGAATATTGCATCCAACATGAAATACCAATCATCTCGTCCATGGGAACCGGCAATAAATTCGACCCTTCGGCATTACGGATCGATGATATCAGCAAAACCCACACCTGTCCTCTGGCCAAGGCCGTCCGGAAATTGCTGCGGGAGAAAAATATTACTTCCGGTGTGAAAGTGATTTATTCCACCGAACCCCCGGCCAAACTTCAGGCCGATACAGTCACCTGCCATACGGGATGCATCTGCCCCAATCAAGGCAGCCAATATAACTGCACCAAGAAAAAGCAAATTCCCGGCAGCACTTCGTATTTGCCCCCCATCGCCGGAATGATGATGGCGGGTGAAGTTATCCGGGACCTATTAAAAGAAGATTAGCAAATTATTTGCCAGCGTACAGTGTACAGTTGACAGTTATTAGGTGATCAGTCTTGGGGAATGCCTAATTAATCAAAAATTTTATAATTGGATAATTCATTGATTTGGACAATGTGGTGTGTACTTTGCTCCTTGACAATGAACTGTCAACTGTTAACTGTCAACTGCGAACTACTCATAACACCGCACACTGTGCTTTATACCACCTCATAACCCAACTCTTCGATTTCATCTTTAATCGCCTGTAGAGTAATCATTCCTTCATTAAAATCGACGGTGACCTGTTTACCTTCCAAATCCACCGTCACCCCGATTACTCCGTTCAAATTTCCCAATCCTTTAACGATACTGTCAACACAATGTTGGCAGGACATTCCCTCAACCCGCAACTCAACATGATTAACCGCCATCAACGACAACCTCCTTTACCCGAAATTTTACGAAAACATAATTGAATTGGTACTGTTTAACTTTTCATAGCGCCGATTCCGGAAATATAATACCATATCCGTCGAGACCATCATAGCATTTAAGCAATAGAGATAAATCACAAGATCAAAACTGTAAACCATCTTATGAATGATTCCAGATATATAACCAACCAAAACAATTCCTAAAAAGAAAACACTTTTTCCGGAATTTTGCCGGGAACGGTAAGACTTATAAATTGAAAAGGGCCAAGCCGCCCCGAAACAAATGAGCATCAAAGCTTCGAAAAAACTCAAACAACCACCTCCCTCCCGTTATTTTCGTTTCCGATATCTTCGGAAATACCCCAAATGAACCCCATGCATTACACTGTTGGGGAACACCCCCGAATTGACGGTTTTAACATCTTCAATAGAATAAAAGGCTTTGGGGTTGAAAGTTTTGATCATCTCCACCACTCTGGGAAGGGCACTTCGTTTAATGACTGTATAAATAATATGGACAGGACCGGTGGCTCCCCGGGCATCCAACATCGTAATTCCGAAACCTTCCTCCTTTAGCTCTTCGAAAAGCTGCGTGGCATCCTTCCGCGTAATGATCCGCACCACCAGAACACCCATAGCCAGCTTTTCTTCAAGCGTAATCCCGATAAAATTGCCCATGGCAAACCCGCCCGCATAAGCAAAATAGCAGAAAACGTTATTCAGATTTTTCATAATCTGGCCAATGGCTATCAGCCAAATCAACACTTCAAAAAAACCAAGAAAGGAAGCTGCCGTTTTATTCCCCCGCGACACGAAAATAATCCGGATCGTCCCAATGGTCACATCGCAGATCCGGGCCATAAAAATTAAGGCCGGCAAAATGACCCAGGTAAATATCTCCGAATTGAGTATCGCTTCCAAATAAACTAACCCCTTTTATCAAGCGCCTCAAGGATCCGTTTCAACGTTTCTTCAACCGATTGACTTGAAGAATCAATGATTATATCGGCATACTTTTCATAAAGCGGAATGCGTTCGCAGTAAAGCGAGTACAGACTTTGATGGCTGCCAATGGCGATCCCCCGGGTAGCCATATTAGTGAGACGTTTCTCAAGCTCTTCAAAGCCGATGCGAAGGTAAATCACCAGACCGTTTTCTTTCAGATGATGCATCGCCCGGTCACTATAAACCACACTACCACCCGTGGCAATGACCGTATCTTTCCGTTGAAGAGAGCTAACCACATCCGCTTCAATTTCCAAAAACCGCTGAACGCCTTCTTCATTAATGATCGCCTGCAATAGCCGGCCATCCTGTTGTTGAATCAACAGGTCCGTATCGTCAAAAGCCATCCCCAGGCTTTTGGCCAACAACACACCGACTGTACTTTTTCCTGCTCCAGGCATTCCAATCAAAACTATATTTTGAACCTCTCGCATGTTCAATCACCGCCACTTGTTTCAATCCTATTTACTTTCATGAGTCTAACCTTTCCGAAAGCGAAACGCAAGATGGCAGTGGCTTTTTTACCATAAATTAAGATGTTCTTTCCTGCGTCTTCTATGATGTCCCTAAAATTACTCCAAACTGTCCAAATCGATGGTTTCCATCAATTCTTTAAGTTTAATGAATTCTTCCTTACTCAACGTTACGCCTTTACCCATTTTTTCGTGCTCCGGGTCCCAGTCCCGGATATCAATTTTCGGTTTGCGACTGTTCCAACTGACCAAATTCACTTCTTTGGTCCAACCCCGATAGTCTTCCCCTAACACCCCGAAATGTTGAACGATGGAAAACTTAATTTCTGCCATAGTTATTCTCCTTTCTTTCTAGAATTAGATTGCCCGCTTTCCGTCCAATCCTTGCACGAAATATACCAAAAGCCCTAGTACATACAGCGTAGCCTATTCATACTTTATATCAGGGTAATAACCCAAAACCAAATCCTAAGGAGGTTATCATTTATGGGTAGAGGTTTTGATTTCTTTGGCGAGAACAGTTGTTTATGCCTGATTTTAATCCTCCTTTTCTTATGCAACTGCTGTGGCCGCTAACACGCTAATAGCATAAAACAATGTGTTAAACCGGTTTAACTTCAGACAAACACTGCATATCCTCCCTTGGAAAATGAATGAACTTGATCTATAAAAAGCGGGATATCCCGCTTTTTTTATTGATCAACTATAGGCTTTCGTCCTGAATATTTGTACCAAAGACCCAGTCCAAATGGATTTAAGACAACATAAGATGTACCAATCGAACTCCAAAGGAGGTAACTTTTATGGGAAGAGGATTTGACGGTTTGTTTGATCAAAATTGTTTGTGCCTGATTTTATTACTCGCCATCCTTTGCTTCTGCTGTGGCGGCTTCTAAACATAAGTGACTTTCAGTGAAAAAACCTCATTAAAATACGCCGGATTACTCCGGCGTTTTAAAAATCCCATAAGCTATATATCGCGTTTTTCGACTACCTGCATCTCACCATAAACAATTGAGGTTCGATAAGCAAATCAGCTTTATAGTTTTTCCCGATAATGGCTGATATCCCCGTGAAGCAAAATTTCCGGGCCAGCATCCGTCATCATAATTTTGCACAAGCAAGCCGGATGAATATATGGCAGATCCCAAAGCCGATCCAGCGGCCGTTTTTCAAACCAGGCCATTAACAACTTGATGATCACCGAATGGGTCACGATCAAAATTTTCCGTCCCCGATTCTCACGGATGACCGTTTCCATTGCTCCAACCGCCCTGGCCGATGCTTCGCCGAAAGTTTCGCCGCCTGCAATCGCAAAATGCTCCGGATCATTCCAGAAATTGAAGAACTGTTCCGGGTACGTCTTTTCCACTTCATCCTTGGACTTTCCTTCCCAAACTCCCAAATTCATCTCCTTAAATGCCTCATGCTCTATAATGGGAATTTCTCGTGAACCGCGAATAATATCCGCTGTATGCCGGGCACGGGGGCTGGAACTACAGTAAATCACGTCGATCGACTCTCCAGCGAGAGCTTCTCCCAGCCATTCCGCCTGCTTAATGCCTAATGGAGTCAGCGGTGAGTCCTGATGCCCCTGCATCCTTCGGGCAACATTCCACTCGGTTTGGCCATGACGGGCAAGAAAAATCGTGGTTTTTTCATCGGTCATCATGGTTTATACCCCGTTTTTCCAACTAAATATTGTCTCCGGGAAGACAGCATCCATTCAATGGGTATACTCCATATCGCTAAAAATTTTTTCCGGGACATGGTTTATCGAACCTCCCTCAACGATCAATATACCTAAATTCGTCAAAATCCATATTTTCCCTTTCGGTTGCAGATTGCTATTTCTGACTTAAAACAAAGAACCGTTCTTGCGAACGGTTACGAAACTGTAATCATATAATTCATAAAATTAATTTTTCTTCCCTTCCATGGCGTGTACCAGCTGAACTGCAAATTCATGACTGGGAACCGGAACACCCAACCGCTTCGCTGCTTTAACCACCGAACCGCTGATGGTATCCACTTCGGTCTTTCGCCCGTCGCGCAGATCCGCATAAATCGAGGTATATCCTTCCCGGGAGTTACCAACCACCGTTTTAATCATTGTCAAAACTTCTTCCGCATCGAAATCCAGGCCGTCCGCATTGGCGACAGCGACAGCCTCCCGCGCCAATCGTTCTACCAGCGACCAGGCATGTTCATTATCCAATAGGTATCCATGTTTCACCTGTAAAATACCAGTCATCACGCTGGATGAGGCATTCAAAAACAGCTTTGTCCAAATTTGCTTCTTGATGTTGTCGGATACGATCGTCTCAAAACCGCACTTAATAAAGGTATCCGCGATATACTGAATTTTTTCAACGTTTCCATCCAAAAGGCCAAAACTGGTTTTACCGCCGCCCCCGTGACGAATTTTGCCAGGTTCAACAATGGAGCTGTTATGCTGAGTTGTTCCGATAATAATCTGCTCTCTGGGCACAAACTCCATCAATGTATCTTCGTGGCCGGCGCCGTTTTGCAACGTCATCACCCAGGTCTTTTCCCCAATCAAATGCCGTTGGGCAGCTAAAGCATCCCGGGTGTGCATAGCTTTAACAAAAATAATGATCAAGTCCATAACACCCAAACCGGCCGTATCCATTACAGCCCGGGGATGAAAATGCCGGCTGCTGCCGTCAGATTCCAAAATGGTAATCCCCTCACGATTCAACTTGTCCATTTTTTGAGGATCCACGTCAATCAGCCACACTTCATTTTCCTGCGAAAGATACCCGCCAAACAACGAACCCATGGCACCTGCGCCTAAAACAGCAATTCTCATCAATAACCCTCCCTGATGTTTTATAAGATATATATTGTTCAATCACGCTTCATCAATTTACCCTGCTTTAATTGATATCATTCTAGCGGGTAGGGGAGGCTTTGTCAATTGAATCGATTAAATTTTTGTTAAGTACATCCCTTTTCTTCATTTAATAGGCATATGGGTTCTATTTCCAAAAAAGCTCCAAATTTTTGTGAAGCTGAAATAAAGTATATATAAGCGATAAGTTCGGAGATCTCCCTATCATCAAACTCATTTTTTAAACTGGCAAAAATCTCATCATCCGTAGCTTTCCCCTTAGAAAGAGCATTTGCAGCTTGAACGGCACATCTGACCTTTGAGTCAAGGAGATTTTCAGAAGGTTTCCCTTTCGCCATACAAGTACGAAAAGTTTAGAACTTTTATCAAAAATTATAAACATAGTGAATGGGGATACCGTATAACAGGGGATGGTTGTTTTTTGATTAAGCTATCTGTTAAAACTTTGAGTGACATTGAGGATTTTATTAACGAAATATTACCATACGCCTACACCAAAACTTTTATAGCTTTTTCTGAAACAGAGATCGATGATAACATTAATAAGTTTTTAAAAGAATGACTGTACCCTGTTTGGTGTCTATGGATACATCCAAACGCTGCCTACAACCGGTAATAGCAGCTATTTTAGCTTTGATATCAGTTTTCTATAAAAAAACGCTTCCAAAGACTTGGAAGCGTTTTATCTTAATCCTGAGACTCCCTTTTGGAAGTCCTATTATTGTAATTTCGTATTGTTATCTGGCGCGCCGAGAGGGACTCGAACCCCCGACCTACAGATTCGAAGTCTGCCACTCTATCCAGCTGAGCTATCGGCGCGCAAGTTTTTGCACGCTTATTATACCACGTCAGACACAGTTTGAACACAACTAAATTTTTTAACAAAATATTCTTCAGTCATTTCATGATTATGCTACTTATCCAAGATCATGATTTGACTTCCCTCGGTCCAAAACAGCAATGTCCGAGTAATACCTCTCACGCCAAAGCCCTATCCGTTAATTGCAAATATTATTTATAAGTCTGGTTATCCTGTAGGTACAATCTTTTATCCGGAATTCTTTCTTTCGCCATGAATCGGACAACGGAAACCTTATTCCATCTTTCACCTTTGGTCCCATATCCCAGAAGCCCTCAGGTTCTTTATGAATGTTTACCCATTCAACCACAAACATAAGCTTGTCTTTACACCCTGGGTTTCTATACTCCGCCAGTAATTCGATGGCTGCAATGTATCTGCTTGCTTCGATAGATTTAAATGTTTGAGGCAATTTAGATAGTTGATTGCTATATATGTAATATACACCTGATTGACTCTGTAGAATATAATCCATTAAGGCTAATGTTATCTTATCATCTAAAAGATCTGAAACTAAGGAAATATGATAAAAATTAGCTATATCTATTAAACGTCCCCCTTTGGGTCCTAAACGATGAACTTTTTTGTATGCATCAACATATAGGTGGTGATCGTATACACCATCTTTAAACGACTGACTGATAATCTCGGCCCACATCTTTCCAACATCATTTGCTTTATCGTCATCCTTCGTAAATCGACGTATCCACGTTGATAACATGAGTGCAGTGAAAATATCCCAATTATGAACTACTTCTCTTCGGTCAGGTATTGCTTTTTTCCCCACCAGACAATCATGCATATAAGAGACGGCCTTCAAGATGGGCTTATCATGTATGGTGTATCCTAATATTTCTAGCCTTCTTAAGGCTTGTTCCGTAGTGATTGGATTGCTTTTTGACCGATTGCTAAGGGAATGAAAGTAGCCCCATGATCCATCATCCTTTTGCAATTGAATGATTTCTGAAGCCCACTTTGAATCCTTATATTCAGTCACAATGCCACCTCACTTAAAACAATCATCATTCCTATTTTTTCAAATACCCTTTTTCTATCGCTGAATCGATCATCTCTGCCACATATTTCCTGATTTCTTCCGGCCCGTTGTCAAAGAGGGCGTTTTTCGAGATCACCGACGCAGCGGAAATATCATTTTCCTGCCATGATTTCCCCTTTGCCCAATAGTTCAACAAGAGCGGTTGCATCCGATCCAGCACTGCGGCAAAACAGGCTTCCCGGGTCTTTCGTTCTTCGAATTCCCGCCAGAGTTCAAAAAATTCTCTCCCCTGTTCCTCCGGAAGCAGCGAAAAAAGGCGCTTCGCTGCCAAGCATTCCCGTTCAAACTTACCGGCATTGCCGGTTTCATCATAACAATAGGTATCACCAGCATCAATCTCCACCAGATCATGGATTAATACCATTTTCAACGTTTTTAAAACATCGATGTTATCCAGTTCCGACAGTAATAAGACCATAACCGCCAAGTGCCAACTGTGTTCCGCATCGTTTTCCTTCCGCGAACCATCGGCCAGATAACTCCTGCGTGTAATGGTTTTAAGTTTATCGATTTCCATGATGAAGTTCAGTTGCTTCCGGAGCCGTTCAGTTGACATTTTTATATCTCCTTTTCGATACATAAGTAAATTTGGTATAAACCTGTATTCCATTCGAAGTTATTAAAAAACTCACTCCATTCCGGCAACTCCAGGTTTTCATCCCACAAAACCCTGTGGATAGGCTTTTCCAGAATCGAATCCCCTTAATTTCGATTTTCCTTTTAAAACTTAGACTTCTCATATAAGGAATACTGGTACCAACAACTACATCTTCAATTTTCTCAAGGATCAACCAATCATCCATATTGCTTTGGTGGTCAAATTGCAATGGCTCAATTGGTGTTACATCTTTAAATTCCACCAGACATAAACACCGCTTTCTCCAGCGCTCAATTTGTTTCTCCGACAAATTGAGTTTACTTTGATTATCAGCCAGAACTTTCCGGCTCTCCTCCTCAGTCAATTTTACATAGTTTTGGACACTGACAACCGTAGCCATGGCAGATATTTTTTTAGTGCCTTTCTTCATAAAATACAGTAATTCACCTTCAAAAACCCGGCTATGTGGAATTTTTCGTCCTGCAGCACCTCTGACCATCATTGTCTTCGTACCATCTAAGATTTTTTCCAGGACCTTTTCCTTATCATCACAATACACTAAATGTACCATAAGCATATCCCCCTAACCGAATTTCAGTAGTGATCACCTCCCGTTTCAAACGGTTAGATACTGGATTCATGATTCTTTATTTCCGATATTAGTCCCTTCCAAATATTAAAAAAACAAACAAAAAATGACACCCGAAGGTGTCATTTCTATGCTTTATAATGGTCGGGGCGACATGATTCGAACATGCGACCCCCTGCTCCCAAGGCAGGTGCGCTACCAAGCTGCGCTACGCCCCGACAAACGTGCAATAAATAGTATACGCTAAAAAAGGGCCGGAGTCAAGCAGAGAAATCTTCCTATATCTCTAAAAAACTGTTATAAACGATATAAAGCCGGGCGCAACCCATTTTCGCTGACTTCGATCATTCCATATCCGATCCCGTTATAACACCGTTCCCGGCATAATGTTCCCGGGTTCAACAAGAGAATCCCTTGCCATTCGGTGATGACCGGAAGATGGGTATGGCCGAAAATAACCATACGCACTTCTTTCTCTTGGGCAGCCAGCCCGATCCGGGTCAAACCGTTCTTCACATTATAATGATGCCCATGAGTAAGCAAAATCCGGTTCCCTTCCAGTGTAAACAAGTCTTCATCCGGAAAATCAGCTAAAAAATCGCAGTTTCCCCGTACGCCCCGGACAAAAACACCGGTCTCTTCCTGCAACTGCTTTATCTCCCGGATCCCGTCACCGGTAAAGAGCAAATGATCAACGGTTCCCATCTGCGCCAAAGCCTTTTTTAAGCCCGGGTAATTGCCATGAATATCTCCAACCACACCGATACGCAACATTATTCCAACATCGCCTTTAACACCGGTTTGATCGCCTGGATGGCATTGGCCCGGTGACTGATCCGATTTTTCTCTGCCTCCGGAAGTTCCGCCATAGTCTTGCCATACTCCGGCAGAAAAAAGATGGGATCATAACCGAAACCATTCGTCCCTGCCGGTTTATCGGCAATAATACCCGCAATCCTTCCTTCCGCTGTTTCAATCCGGTTACAGGCCGGATCTACCACAGCGATCACTGAAATAAACCGGGCCGTTCGTTCCGAAAAAGGATAATGGCTGACTTTGGACAAGAGATATTCGTACCGGTCCCGATCCGTCCAACCCGGCTTTCCATACCGGGCCGAATAAATCCCCGGTTCCCCGCCTAATACATCTACAACCAACCCGGAATCGTCCGCCAATACCATCTCTCCGGTAGCCTCTGCAACCGCTTTCGCTTTTAAAACCGCATTTTCTACAAAGCTCTCGCCGGTTTCTTCGATTTCCGGTACCTCCGGATAAGCATCCACCCCGACCACTTCAACAGGTAAATCTGCCAACATCTCCCGGATTTCTTCGATTTTACCCTTGTTCCGTGACGCCAGGACGAGTTTTCGCATGTTGGATACCCCCAATACGTTCGGAAATCGGGCCCAAAATGTCCCGTTGCATCTCGATTAACTCAGTAATCCCCTTACTGGCAGTCGTCATCAATTCCTGCATCTGCTGCCAAGTAAAGGGTTCACCTTCGGCCGTACCCTGCACTTCAACGATCTTTCCGGAACCGGTCATCACCAGATTCATGTCCACCGAAACTGTAGAATCTTCGGCATAACACAAATCCAATAAAATCTCATCATCTTTAATCCCGACGCTGGTCGCTGCCAGAAAATCATATAAAGGCAATGGGCCTTCAGGAAGGACTTTATCTAAAGCACAAGCTAAAGCAATGAAACTTCCGGTAATCGCGGCCGTACGGGTTCCACCGTCCGCCTGAATCACATCACAATCGATCCAAATCGTCTTTTCTCCCAAAGCTGTCAGATCCACGACAGCCCGTAACGCCCGGCCGACCAATCTTTGAATCTCCTGGGTCCGTCCACCCACCTTCCCCCGGGAAGACTCACGAACATTCCGTTGTGGCGTTGAACGCGGTAACATGGCATATTCAGCGCTGATCCAGCCCGTTCCCTGGCCGCGTAACCAAGCTGGTACTTTATCTTCAATCGTCGCTGTACAAATAACCTTCGTATTCCCAACCTCAATCAGCACCGAGCCTTCCGCGTGCATAATATAATCCCGGTGGACTTTCACCGGACGCAATTCATCGGCCTTTCGGCCGTCAATTCGTTCCATCTATGTATCCTCCACGTCAAAATTTCATTTTGTCACGGTTGAGCATATTCCGCCCGTCCCCGTTGATAAAGATCATTTCCATAAGCATCAATCGCCACAATCACCGGAAAATCTTCCACCGTCAACCGATGAATCGCTTCCGGGCCCAAATCAGGATAAGCGATGACTTCCGCTTTTTTAATTGAGCGGGCGATCAACGCTCCGGCTCCTCCCAAGGCGGCAAAATAAACAGCCCGGTATTTGATCATGGCTTCAATCACTTCCGGTGACCGTTGTCCCTTGCCGATCATTCCCCGCAAACCAATCTCCAATAGTTTCGGCGTATAATGATCCATCCGCCCGCTGGTTGTCGGCCCGGCAGAACCGATGACTTTTCCAGGAGGGGTCGGACAAGGTCCTACATAATATATGGTTTCACCGGCCAAATTCACTGGAAGCGGCTCTCCTGCATTTAATGCCGTTATCAGCCGTTTATGAGCTGCATCCCGGCCGCTTAACAACTCTCCGCTGAGAAGTACTGCTTCCCCAGCTCTCAGCTCCAAAATATCTTCTTCGGAAAGGGGCAATTTAATACGTTTCTGGGTCATTTTGATTTCCTCTT
>JAKOTQ010000060.1 GCA_029776205.1 Bacillota bacterium
TATATATACGTGATAACTTACTATGTCTTTGCTTCGCAAAGCCAAGTAAGCCAAGTGGGCTGCGCCCCCTTGGAACCCCCCTTCCCAAGAATGGCCCGCCGTCGCATCCCATCTTTGCCGTTCGTTTCGGTCCCCATTTTCGTCTTCTTCTGGCTTCACGGTTCGTCGAATGGCTTCGCCATTAATTTGGGATAATTCGATGTCGTTCCTGCCATACGGTCGGGGGCTGGCGACATAAGCCAAGAACCCGACCGTCCCGCCGACATAAAAGACCCATTATACAGGGCGTCAGCCCTTTCCTGATGTGCTTTTTAATGCCGATAAATGGCACAATTGTGCCGTCACTTGGCACACGACCATTTTGGTACTTTCTTGCTAAATCTAAAACTTCTGTGCCAATTTTGTCCAGGACAAAAATGTAATTTCTGACCTGTTCCCTACTCCATCCGATCCGGTCTCCAATTTGTGTCTGCGTCAGCCCTTCTTCCCGCAATTTTTTAATAATATCTAGCCAATCGAACAAATCCATCGGCGCATAGGTGTCTTCATCTAAGTTTCCAGCTATCGCCAGTTTGTACGGGTCATAGCCATCATAAATAACGCACGGAACTGACCGAATACCCAATTCCTTCAAAACGGTTAGTCGATGGTTCCCATCGGCGACTACAAAGCCATTTTCCGTCTTTACCACCGTCAATGGCTTTGCGGGATTATAGCCCTTTTCTATCCTTTCTTTTAACTTCTCAAGAACTTGCGACCTAATATTTCGAATATCGAATGGCAATAGACGATTTACATCTAATTCTTGGTAACTGACCATTTTCTTTCCCCCCCTTTTTTAACTAAAAGTACCACATAAAGAAATAGCCGTCAAGCAATACCAGGTTGTCATTTTCACGGAAAACGGTATACCCCGTCTTTTATAGTTTCTGAAGAACCCCATAACCATGCGGGTTTATGCGATTCAACGTGAAAGTGCTAAAAAGTCAGTCCCTGCCGTACTTTTAAACGTCTTTTAAAGTATGAAAACGCTTCAGGATGCCCCAGAATAAAATCCAAAATAGCTTCTGGTATGATTGGTCGTCTTGCAATTTCAAATTGAACCTGGGGCATCCTAGGGCAAAGTATTATAGGGAAAATTAATTTAATACAGTTGCTTTTGGGGATTTGGTTACTTTTTTCAGGCATTTCCGCAAGCTTTTTATCGGTCTATTTCCATCCAGTCGTTTTTATTAAAATATTCTTCTTGGGCTTTTTG
>JAKOTQ010000071.1 GCA_029776205.1 Bacillota bacterium
ACCGGATAGGTATTTTCAAGTGGCCGGTTTCTAAACTCTTCAACCTGCTCATTTAGTTCTTTATTGATCTGGGAAACCTGACTGGCTGAAATTGATTCTATGCCAAGACTCTGGGCTAGTCGTTCTATTTTACGGGTGGAAACACCATTGACAAAGGCTTCTTGTACTACCTGGATTAATGCTTGCTCGGAACGTTTTCTTTCAGTCACAAAGAACGGTATGTACCCCCCTTTACGAACTTTCGGGACTAACAAATACATCGTTCCCATTCGAGTATCAAAGCGCCTCACCCGGGTTCCGGAGCGATAACCGGTTCTATTTGGGGAGTGTTCACCTTTGCCGGCTCCAAGCTTATTTTCAACTTCTACTTCCATCATTTTATGGCATAGCCATTGAAGCATGGAAAGCATGGGATCCGGTTCACTTAAAAATTTCAGTAGCATTTTTTCTAAATTCGCGGTATCCTTATGGTAAGCCATCGGACAACACTCCTTTTTGGGTTTGTTTTGAGCAACTTACCATTTCGGAGTCCCGATGGCTTTTTCCTTTTATGAAATTGCGAACTTAATTATACACTAACTCTTCTTCCCTCCTTAGTTCCCATCTTTAACTAACCGCCTTATTAAACTTTATTGTTGTCATTTTTCTCCACCGGTCGCATTGCGGCGATCCCGTTCAATAAAAAAACCCCTCTGGAGGGCAGAAGGGGTTTTCGTATTCTAGAAGTCAAACAATTTACCAACAATCAATTGTCAGTTCTATCTTAGCGGATTTAGTACCGCTTATCTGCTTAATAATTGATTAAGCGCCTGCTTTCATTGCATCATAACATTCTTTGCAATAGACAGGTCTGTCCTGGGAAGGCGTGAAAGGCACCTGGGTGGTTACCCCACAGTTGGCACAAACGACCTCAGTCATTGTCCGGCCTCTTTGTTTCCGGGCCTGACGGCATTCCCGGCAACGCGCCGGTTCGTTTGTGAACCCCTTCTCAGCATAGAATTCCTGTTCGCCTGCGGTAAAAACAAACTCTTGACCGCATTCTTTACATACCAATGTTTTGTCTTGATACATTAAAAACTCGACTTCCTTCCTAAGGATAATTTTGTCCGGGTTAAAATCGTTCTGATACCTGGGTATCCCTCCTGTGAACGCCAAACCAAGACACCTTAATGACCATTATACCTTAAAAATTAAATTATGCAAGCAGATCAAGAAAAAACGCTAGAATAATTTAGGATTATTTCTTACGATCCACAAATTTTCCTTCCGTGTACCCCATCCCAACCCGTGGACTGTTATAAGCATTAAGCGCCTGACGCCCAGAACTTAAACTCTTGAAACTTTCGGTTATCCGCTCCATCTCCTGCTGTAAAAGCCGAACAATCTCCTCCGCTTTCACTTTCGCCTTCTCCATCAGCCCAAGTTCATCTTCCGTTCTGTGCGGTGAAGATTGCCAGAGTTTGGAAAGCAACTGCACAATCCGTTCGGCATCATCGACTAAAAACGCGATCTCCTGCGGATCGGCCTGCTCATCCGCGATCGCGTCTTTCAACCGGTTATAACACTGCTCCAATAAAGAAAACCCTTCCTGTAAGTTAATCCCGTCCCACTCCATCTTACTTGCCTACCGATACCACTTGTCTTTGCGCGGATTGTAACTCAACCCACGAACTGCGAAGTTCCGCCAGCAACTCAACCATTTGCCGGAGAAGAGTACGGTCTTTCTTGATGTTGGCTTCGACCAGTTTATTATTAATAAACTCGTATAAATTACGCAGATTCACGGCAATCTCGCCCGCGTCCATATTCAAACTAAAATTCAGTTCATCGATAATATCCTGGGCCCGTTGGAACATCTGGTTCGCCTGGTTATAATTCTGTTCTTCAATTGCATTTTCCGCCTGATGGCAAAAACGGATCGCGCCGTCATACATCATAATGATCAGCTCAAGCGGACTCGCCGTCCCGATCTGAGTCTGCCGGTAACGCATGTACGGATTGTTCTCTTTAAACACTAAACTTCCCCCTTCTCGTAACCTAATCCTTATGATCTCCGCCAGAACTATTAGGCTAGGCCGCCGCGCAATGTGAAAACACAACCTGACAAGTGCGAGCAGCCGCCTCCCAAAAGAGCTTCAGGAAGTTACGCCGTGACAATCCTACTTTTTGGATAAAGCTGCCAGTTGGGCGCTCAACCAGGTCGATTGGGATTGGATCGTCGCCAATGCCTTCTCCATCGCCGCAAACCTGGCATAATAATACTCCTCCCGTTTTGCCAGCCGATCTTCCATCGCAGCTACCTGATCATCAAGGTCACTCATCTGTTTTTGGAGCGTATCAGTTTTCGTTTTCAGAATCCCGCTGGCGCCGGTCCAGTCAAAAAGGGCCTCGTGCATCTGCGTAAAGATCCCTTTCGTTTCAGCGGAAGCAGCGCCAAAAAGTTTCGCGATATCATTAAAATTTGACTCCAGCTTCGTTTTGAATAACTCTTGATCGAATTCCAAACGGCCTGACTTTGCACCCTCGACGCCGGAAGCACCTTTAATCCCGATCAGGCTCAATAAAGCGACACTTTGGTCGACTCCTTCAACCGTTTGGAAAAGAAACCCTTTCAACTGGGACTCAATATTCATTAAAGCCGAATCGCCGAACAATTCTCCTTTGGTTCCGGTTTGGGATGCTTTATTATAACTAAATGTCTTATGCTGATTAATAAAATCCATCACCGCATTATAGGCATCAACAAAAGCTTTTACGTTTTGAACAATTTTAGCTTGATCAAGTTCTACGCCTACGGTAACAGT
>JAKOTQ010000074.1 GCA_029776205.1 Bacillota bacterium
GGATACGCTGTCACCGTATTTAATTTTGAAGCTGCGGCTGTCGGAGCGCTACACAGACGAGAACGAGTGTTCTTTGTGGCGCACTCCAGATGCCCATCCAAAGCTAATGTGGCCGACACCAACCACACAGGAAATAGAACACCCGCAAGCAGAATTGACGGAAACGGGCAGGAGAAAAACAAAGGACGGGAAGAACAGCCACTCATTAGGGCTTGCCGATGCGGTGAAAATAAGACGGCAAGTGGTGATGTGGCCATCCCCTGTAGCGAGCGGGAAACTGAACGGGGGAACGAGGGATTTCAACAAACTACAAGTCTTAAAGGAACAGGGGCAAATAACAGAGGAGGAACGCAGGAGTATGTCGGCAGGGAATGGCGGGCAGTTGAACCCCGATTGGGTGGAATGGTTGATGGGCCTGCCTATTGGTTGGACGGATATTGGAGAGTAGAACCGGATATTCCACGAGTAGCAACGGGCGTTAAAAATAGGGTGGACAGACTTAAATGTTTAGGTAATGCAGTCGTGCCGCAGCAAGTATATCCGATATTGAAAGCTATTGCGGAGATTGAAACACGCTAAATGTGAAATAAAAGGAGGCTACACCATGAACCGTTATAAATGCCCCGCATGTGGCGGGAGGGAAGGGGGAGTTTGTCGGAGATGCTTGAACTAAACAAAATCTACAACATAGATTGTATGGAAGGAATGAAACGGATACCGGACAAAAGCATCGATATGATTCTCTGTGATTTGCCGTATGGAACTACTCAATGTAAATGGGATATAGTGATACCATTTGAACCGCTTTGGGAACAATATGAAAGAATTATTAAAGACAATGGTGCAATTGTGCTATTTGGTAGTCAACCTTTTACAAGTGCATTAGTTATGAGTAATCTTAAATTGTTTAAATATGAATGGATATGGCAAAAAACACTTGCCACTAACTTTATGTTAGTAAAAAAACAACCAGCAAAAAAACACGAAAATATATTGGTATTTTATAAAAAACAGCCTACTTATAATCCA